>CAIQQM010000076.1 GCA_903873945.1 uncultured Verrucomicrobiota bacterium | reverse complement strand
GGTCAACGGCTCGGTATTCGTCGCCCTGCTTCACCCCAAACTTTAAGCTAAGACCATGCGCATTCGACTCCTCACAACCGCAGATCTGCACCAATCCCGATTACATTATCGGAGTCTCGCGCTGGCGACCAAGGAACTCAAACCGGACGTGGTCGCGGTGGTCGGTGACGCTCTGCATTTCGGCGACATCGGCAAATACCAGTTCGCCACAGCAGAATGCGCAAGAATGCTGGCCTATCTGCCGGTCCGGCACCTGGTCTTTGTCCGGGGCAATCATGAGGGAAGCAACTGGACGGACTTTGTTCGTGCGTGGCCCTTTGAAATCCGCCCTCTTACTGTTCTTTACGGCACCGCCTTTGCCGTCGGCCCGCTGGTTATGGTGGGCTTTCCTTGCATGACGGGACCGGAAGAATACTGGTGCGACACTCTCCCCAAGGAGGGGAATGAGATTCCGCAGGACCTCGCTCAGTCAGGACGCAAGCCCCTGCCTGCGGACACCGATTTTTGGCTGCCGAAACTTATGAAGCTTACCGGGCCGGCGGGCCGCACGGTTTGGCTGATGCATGAATGTCCCGTAGGTCTTCCTCTGGCGCGCCCGGCGGTGTTCAATCCGGCTTGGACAACGGCGATTGAGCGATTCTCTCCATTACTTACCGTGTCAGGCCACGACCATGAAACACCGATCGAAAACAGCACGTGGCACACACGCTGGCAACAAACGACCTGCGTCAATGTGGGGCAGGCGGAAATGGACTTCCACCATTGCATTATCGACTTCGAGTTCGGAGGCAGCCATCCGGCTCTGCCGACTAGAATCACCCTGCGCGCGTTTCCGCAGGACCAAACGGTGGAAATCTCGGGCCACGCCCGCCAGGGCCGTTAAGGAGCGCCCTTGTGCCCGTGAGGCAAGACCGCCCCGAGCGAAGCGCAGCCGTCTGTCCAACCTCGAATCGATGCGGGCAGCAAAGGACTTTTCCCTCCCCGAAGGACGTTAGGAGATGCTCGGCGCCAGCGCGTTGGCAGGCGCCGGCCGATGCTCGCGCACGGCCGGACGCGGGCGCGAAGGCTCGCGCGGGCTCGTTCCAGTCATGCGAATGGACTGGCCATCCAGCGCCACCGAAAGATCTACCGCTGGCTCGCGCGGCTTGACCGCTTTGGGATCCCGCACCTCGTTGGGCTTGCCGGAGCTGCGCAGCAGATCATTGTTCCGATACAGGTTGGGCCAGGGCAGGCTGTAATAGGGAGACACGTTGTATTCAAAGTACGAGAATGTGGAACGCAGACGATTGGCCACTTGGACCGGGTCGGAGAAAAGTTCCGGCACCTTTTCATCCAGATATCGCTCGAATTGCCGGCCGTTGGCGGGCAGGCCGTCGCGGCTGATATAATCGCCCCCGCGCACCAGCCCTTCCGGCCCATAGTGGAGATCCGCCAGGTACTGGGTCACCCCGCCCCAGTAGACGGCCTTGAGCTGATCCTTGAAGCCGTTCGGCTCCTCCATTTGCTCGGTGACCCTGAGGACCGCCCCATCGAAGGTCTTGCGGCTTTCCGCGCCCAAGTCCTCCATGGCCCGGCTCAGGTTCAGATAGCCGTTGTTCCTGGCCATGTTCTCCTTGAACGCCGTGCGGAAAGGTTCCACCCGGGCCGCAAAGAGCTGCCGGGCGGCTGCCAGACGAGCGAAGTCGGCCGCCTTGTTGGAATACATTTCCTCAAACAAATCGTTGATGGTTGCGACCGCCTGGCCAATCAGCTGGCGGCCGGCCTGCGGCGGCACCTGCATGCGCCGCTCGGCAATCAGCTGGCGAAATGAGGCCACTGCCTCCTTGCGGCAGGTGTCCTCAACCACGTCCTTGCCGATGGCGCCTGCGGCAAACCGCCCGAACAATTCTGAGCGCAACGCTTCGATCCGCTCCTGTTCCCTTTGGAAACCAGGCTGAATCGCCGCAGTGAGTTCCTGCATCAACTGCATCTTGTCCTTGTAGCCGGGCGGCACGAGCTTCACCAAGGCGCTGTGGTTGGAAACTTTGCGCACGGCGTTGTCGTTGAAAATGCGGTTCATCACCGAGTCCAACGAGCCGTCCGACGCGAACGAGAAGTTCACCGCGCTGTTGGGGTCTCCCACCCGGCCCAACTCCGCGTTGTGACGCAGGATTTGCTGATGCTGCTGCTGGTTCAAGGCCAGG
>CAIQQM010000075.1 GCA_903873945.1 uncultured Verrucomicrobiota bacterium | reverse complement strand
CTGATCATGGCAGCCACCGGGTTCTGCGACTTTTTGGCGAGCGCTTCCACATCCTCGTCCGCACTGGCCGTCGCCGCCCCGCCTGCTGCCAGCAGGGCGATCAGGAAGCCAAGCTTCAGGACGGTCGCCCGGGTTTGCTCCAATCGGCTCATTGCCGCAGCCTCCTGGGTATTCTTGTAACTTAACATATTCTTGTAGATTGATTTGTTCATTTATGGGGGTATTTCCGGTTAGAACAGCAGCGCGAGCTTGATCCAGACGTAGTCGCCTTTGGTAGTATTCTGGGCGTCCAGTTGGGGGAGCCACTTGGCTTCGAAGACCAGTTCGCTCTTGCCGATTTTGTGCACGTACGAGATCACCGGACCGACGCCGTAGGCGCTGGCCTCGAAGCTGCCGAGCCGGGCGCCCGTGCCGCTATCGCCCGTAATCTGCTTATAGTAAAAGCCGTTAGCCCCGACGCCTACGTCGCCGCCTAGCAAGGGCAGATGCTGGGCTACCGTGCAGTCGATGTGGAAGATGTCGCCGGACTGGTAGTCTGCAGTTGTGTTCATCGTGTTGAAATCCAGACCGGTAAAGACGCTGACCTCCGTGCCGAGCTTGCTGCTCAGCCAACTGAAGGTGACTTCCGGCTCGACTGTCCAGTAACCCAGGCCGGTGTTGGCCAGTTGGTTCATGTCGTAGCCGCCGCTGGGCGCGTAAACCGCGCAACGCACGTCATACTTGAGGTCCTGGTTGGTCCAGCCCAGCATGAGTGGCCAAAACTCGACGTCGCCGATGCCGCTGGCCTTGTCCGACCGGCTGACCGAGTGAGCTCCGCTGTCGATGTCGATGGTGCCTCTGGCTTGTAACTACTCAGGGGTTTACTGAGGGTGTGGGCAGGAATGGACTGCCCTCGAGTGCGCGGCGAAGATATTCGAGCACGGGCAGGCCTTGTTTGCGTAGCGTGCAGATGTAGGAACGGATACGCGCATGGCGCTGAGCTCCTTCGAGGGTGCGAAAGCAGCCCGAGATCTTGATCCGTGTCTTGATGAAGCGAAAAGTGCGTTCGGCCTCATTGTTAGTGAAGGGCAGTTCCCACGCCCACAGGAAGGCTAGGATGAAATCCTCGTACCCCTCCAGGCGATCCAAGAGGTTCTGTTCCTTGGATTGCTTGCGGCACTGGCCGGACTTTTGCGCGGAGCTGGGCGGATTGGCCAAGCGCCCGGCGTGTAAGGCCTGACGGTAGCGGTGCTGCCAACGTTGG
This sequence comes from uncultured Verrucomicrobiota bacterium, assembly GCA_903873945.1. Taxonomy (GTDB): domain Bacteria; phylum Verrucomicrobiota; class Verrucomicrobiia; order Limisphaerales; family UBA8199; genus CAIQQM01. The sequence continues at coordinate 3,804 of CAIQQM010000075.1, read as the reverse complement.
TAAGCCGCCTTGGAGAGTGGGGCATCGCGGGCCTTTTGTTTCTGGGCATAGCGGAGCATGTCCAGGAACAGTTGGTAAAGCTTGTTGGCCCAATCCTGGTGGTGTTGTTCGAAGAGGAAGACCAACTCGCGCATCAGATGGCTTTTGCAAAAAGTGTGGAGGCAGTTTTCAAAGCCCAGATAACTGGAAAGGAAGTCGTGCATCAACCAGCCGGTGAATTGGGGTATAATGCCGATGGCGTGGATGGCCGCTTTACCTCGGAACCGCTGGACGCTGAAGAAAGTCAGTAGGGGCGTGCAAATCACGTGCAGCCAGTGCTGGATCTGGTTAATGGGAATGCCGGTTTCATCGACGTGAAGAACCTTTTCGCGGGGTAAGATCTCTTTCAAGCGCTCTTCAAAGGGTTCCAGGGCCTGGTATTGCTCCTGGCGGGCGCTTTGCAGGGTGCCTTCGCTGACGGCGTAGCCGAACATTTCCTCGCACATTTGGCGGATGCGCCGACTGGCCCCCAATTGGGCATCGTAGAAGTAGGCGAGCAAGGAGCGAAAGTTCTTCCCATATTGCACCGGGGCTTTGAGTTCCTCGGGAAAGGCAGCCGTAACGAGCTTGTGACAGCAGGGGCAATCTTTGATTTCGGCGCGATGTTCGGTGCACTCCAGCTTGAGGGGTGGCAGGTCGAAGACTTGGCGCCGTTCAAAGTCCAGGGCGGGCTCTTGAGAGAGATCCTCGCCGCATTCACATTCCTGCAAGGGATGAACCGCGATGTGCTGGGGATGGTCGCTGAGCTCGAGGGTGCGCCCGGGGTGGCCCGGTTGCCCGCCCGGTTTGCGGCCCGACTTCCGGCGCAGGCTTTTGGGCTGAGGTTGCTCCGGTCGGTCGGTCGAAGGGGGTCGCGAACTATTGCGGCTACTTTGCGCCGCGCGATCGCGCAACCGGCGCACCTCGGCCTGCAATTGGAAAGTGTAATGGACCAACGCCTCGGCGTCGGTTTGCACCCAATGGCGCAGTTCCTCCAAGCTCTTATCGACAGAAGCGGCGGCGGCCATCGGAACTGAGGGCGTAGAGGTAAATGTCCTTCACCGGAGCATGAATCGCATTATCCCGGTGCCGGTGATTCTGGCGGGTTCGCCCGGTGGTTTGACCCACGTGAATCCAGTTGGCGGCCTGGTAGCACGTGCCCTGGAATCGGTCCTGTTGGACGAAGCTCTCCAGCAAGTAAACCGGATGGTGGTAGCGTCTTTGCCAGTCCGTAGCAATCCGGTGCGCAATCTGCGAAAGAACATGACTGGCCAAGTGAGGCACCTCTACCCAGGGCAAAATTAGAAAGCGACTGTTGTTCGCAATGAGTGGCAGACCCTCAGTCCGTTGCTCGGCTGACCAACCGATCCATCGGTCGCGAGGAGCGCACTGCCAAGCGGCCGCTCCAAAAAGCAGGCAAGCCAGATCCACTCCGGTGCGACTCTGAATCAGATAGCCCAGGTTTTGCCCCACGGGCCCGCGATAGCCAAGGTAATGGTGCTGGGCCAGATACCGCTGGAACTGACGATAGTGAGGCAGCTTAGGGCCCACGACCTGGATCTGCAGCGGTCGCAAGGAGGACAGGTCGGCGATGAGGGGCTCGGGCGCCAGTAAATCAAACAGGTCCAGATCCAACGAGGAGCCTCGCACGGCTGGCGCCTGCCGCCGCTCCGGAAGAACAATGTGCCCACGCTCCTGCAGTTTTAACAACAGCGTCCGAGCCGCCATGTCTTTGAGCTCGCCTGAAACGGTATACCACTGCCATTTCTGAGCCAAAACGCGCGACAATCGCCGCCGGCTCCATTGCGGATTCTCCTCAATCAGCGCTCGTATCTCTGCAAGTTCGACACTGCTGACTCTCCGGCCTTGAACGATTTCGGTTTCCAGCACGCCGCCAGATTGCCATGACGGCTTTCTGGAGTCCCGTACAAAATCTAGAAATCTTGCGCCTCTATTCCTTCGCCCGCGTTCTGACCTGAGTAGTTACCCTGCCACACCAGTAGGCCGCGGCGGTCGCATTCATCGAAAAAGACGTCCGGTGGGACGATCCCGCAGCCGTTGACACGCACGATGGTGTGATTCCCCTCCGCCATTAGGCGCACCTCATCCCGATAACGCTGGGCGCTCCAACTCATCAGAAAATCCGGTATCCAGGCCCCGCCGGTCATGCGAATCAGCCGCCCGTTAACGGTGAATGCGCGCCCGCCGCTAGGCAGCACCAGGCTGCCCACCGTGCGCGCGCCAAAGCGGCTCGCCGCCCGGCTGCTCAGCTGACCTTGAACGCGAACCTCTGTCTCCAGCCGGTAGAGTGGCTGCTGGCCGTAACCCACCGGCCACCACAGGTGTGGATTGCGCAGCACGAGCGGCGGATGCTGCGTCGGTTTCAGAATCACTTCAGTCGTCGTATGGCCGCGGGCGATGACATTCGTATGGACCTCCACGGCGGCGCCTTCAAATCCATCGGGGGCAAGACGCGCCGTCAATTCCACCGTCTGCTCGGCCATGAGGGGGTTTTCGATCTGGCAGCGAACCGTCACCGTCGCTGCTTCCGCGTTCGGAAGGCGCACCTCGGCGAATGCCGCCGGGTCGCGCACCAACACCGGGCCCGTTGCCTCCAGCCAGACATGCTGCCATAGGCCCATGTTGCGGTCGCGCGCGGCGGGAACCCAATCCCAGCCAATAGCGGAGTATTCGGTGACGTTGCGCAAGATCTCCCCGTCGCCGCCGTTCGGTCCAAAGCCGCCGGCAACGCCTCCGATCTGTTCATGAAACGGGTCGCCCGGAAAATCCAGCGGATGGACTCGAATCGCGAGCGTGTTGGTTCCCCCTTTGCGCACGAACGACGAAACATCAAATAAAAACCGCTTGAACATCCCCGCGACGTGCCCCGCAGCGGCCACTTGCCGCCCGTTCAACCAGACATCGGCGCAATAGTTGATCCCGTCCAGGTGCAACCAGACCGTCTTTCCGGCGTAGGGCTCGGGCAAAACGAACTCCTTGCGGAACCAATACGGCTTGGCCCACGGATTGGACTTGTCGGGCAGATGGCTGAACCGACCAAGTTGGTAACGGCGGTTGTGATCGTCGCTTGCATCCGGGATGAACATGTTGTTGGTGCCGATATACGGATCGGGATAGATCCCATGCCGCACCAGAACCCCGAGTGCGGTGGCCGGAACCGATGTGCGATACCAGTCCGTCGTCTTGAATCCAGCTCGCGAAATAGCCGCCCCGTCGTCTCCGGCAAGAACCGACTCGCGCATGCACCAGTCCTCGTGCAACACCAAGGCACCTGGCGTCACATTGCCAAGCGGTTCGGGTCCCACCTCGGGAAAAGAAGGGTTGGCTATCAATTGGTTTGCGCAGATCAGCAAGGAAACAGCCGCCATCCCCACCGCACCCGTATTGCGATTCCTAAGCAGGTTCATGCTGGTGATGGTTTTAGGGGCGATCGGCAGCCAACAATTCAATGGCGCGCGGGGCGTTGCGGAAAAAGACCCGGTCGAAGCGGACGTCCGTGACATCCAGTTTCAGCGGATGGAATAATTTGAGCCGCGCCGAACGTGTCTGCGTCAGCATGTCCCGGAGGAAGGCGGCATCACAAACGCCTTGGTCGGGAACAGAGATGGTGCCGAGGTCCTTCACTCCCTGACGGCTGTGAAACACGGCTACTTTCGCTTTAGAAGCATCATTGGTGAAAGCATCCGGTTTAAAGCTGCAGCCCAGGAACAGCGCCTTCGTATCGGCGCGATCTCCTTTGACTTTGATGAAAGACGGACGCGCGGG
>CAIQQM010000074.1 GCA_903873945.1 uncultured Verrucomicrobiota bacterium | reverse complement strand
TGTCGCGTAGTTTTCAAACCAGGAATTTTCTGTAGTTAGCAAAGCAGGAGAGGTTTATTTCGGGCGATTTGTAAAAAGGAGCACCGGTTTCTTGTTTTTATCGGGTGGCGCAGCCAGGACGGAGTGATGGCCGCTAGGATGGAGGCACAACACCACCTTGGTGCCCGGGGGACGTTCGACCCGGAGGCGCTGGGCGCCGATGGGAACGCGGCCATCGAAGCCGACCTTGAGCGCAGTGCGGACACTCCAAACATAAGGCCACCAAGGGCAGCGCGGGGCTGGGCGCAGGACGGACCGCTTTTCTTTCTTGGCGAGTTCCCAGGCTTGTTGCGGGGTCATGCGCAGTTCGCGATGGGTTTCGTGGGCGTTGCGATGAAGTCGCAAAGCGTCGATGTGTGGGTTGGCAGTTTCGATCTCGGCAATCTGTTCGCTGGCGAAATAGGCAGGAAGCCGGCCCTGCCAGAATTGATGCTCGCGCTCGACTTTTCCCTTGGCTTGAGGTGTCGGGGCATACAGGAAACTAATGTCGTAGAACTTGAGCGCCCAGCCCAGTTGGGTCAGCGCGTCGGGATTCTTGGTGAAAAAGATGGCGTGATAATCGACGTAGATTTGGAGCGGTCGGCCGTAGCTCAGGAAAGCGGTGGGGAGGAACTCCAGGTAGAACAGGAGAAGCTCTCGGCCATAAAGTTTGGAACCGACGAACACGCGGGTACAATCGTCGAGCATATTGAGCATGGGAAAGTCCAGTGAACACAGAGGGAACCAGCGATGGGGGGAAGCGTCCAATTGCCAGAGTTCGCCGATCTGGGAGCGTTGCCAACGACGCACTGGGGCGTGCGGACGTTTGGGCGGAGTCGCATGCGCATAACCATTTTCAATTGCCCAGCGGCGGACTTGTGCGCGGTCGAGCTTGAAGGCGTGCAGTCGGAAGGCATCGGAGGCGGCGAAGCTGTAAGGGCAAGGCGGGGAACAAGCCAGGCGCTTTTTGAGCAGGTCGGTGACCGGCTCGGGCCAAGCGGTGGTGTGGTCACCCCCCGAGGTGCCCGGGATCCACAAACCCTCTGTCTTGCGCGCGTAGGCCCGGAGGTAATCGGTGGAGAGTGTATAAAAGCGGCTGCTGGACAAGCCGAGTTGTTCGGCGGCTTCGGTGGCCGTCAGGGAGTGCTGCCGGAAGGAAGCCAGCACATGGCGTATGAACGACGGTGCGTGGCGATTGGATAATTGTTGGTACTTTTCAAGAGCATAGGTTGTGCTTACCGCATCCCCACGCCCAGTCCTTTCGTCGGCCTTCGCTACGCTCAGGCCTCCTCAAGGACTGGGCGTGGGGATGATCCTCAGCACCTCGTCACACAAAAGTGTCCTGCTTTGCTAACTACAGAATCTGTCCTGCTTTGCTCGCCCCGCGACACCTCCGAACTAAAGCAGAAAGCAGAAAGTAGAAAGCAGAAAGGCGGGACAAGACCGCCCAAAGCCGGAGGTGATTCGCGATTCGTGATTCCTGACTGGGCGGGCAAGCCACCCCAAAGCCAGGAGAGCCTCATCCTGAAACCGCTTCCGCACAGCCCACGGGCTGGGGAATCCCGTCCTGCGCACGAAGCGATCACCAGGCGCGGCGTGCGACTTCAGCCCGCGGACGCCTGGAGGGGGACGGTGGTTTGGAACGGCCTGGGCTGTCGAGTACGGGCGTTGTTACCCCTGTACCCGCTTCCGGGCTTCGTCCGCCAGCGGCGTGCTCAGATAACGCTCACCAGTGCTGCATCCGATGGTCACAATCAATTTGCCCTTGTTCTCCGGTCGCTTCGCCACCTGCAGGGCCGCCCAGACGTTCGCACCGGTCGAAATGCCCGCCAGGATCCCCTCTTCCAGCGCCAATTGTCGCGCGACCGCAATGGCGTCATCGTTGCTGACTGTGATGACGTCGTCCACGATCTGCAAGTTAAGGTTCTTCGGGA
>CAIQQM010000073.1 GCA_903873945.1 uncultured Verrucomicrobiota bacterium | reverse complement strand
TGGGGCGGCCCGCGCCGGATCTATGCCTCGCTCAAGTTTTTCATTTACACGATGTCCGGCTCCGTGCTGCTCCTGGTCGCCCTCATCGCGCTCCGCCTCAAGGTGGGAAGCTTCAGCATCCCCGACATGGTTGGCCGCGATTTTCCGCATAGTTTCCAATGCTGGATTTTCCTGGCCTTCTTCATCTCGTTCGCGATCAAGGTGCCGATGTTCCCGTTCCACACGTGGTTGCCGGCCGCCCATGTCGAAGCCCCGACGGCCGGGAGCGTCCTGCTGGCCAGCATCCTGTTGAAGATGGGCACTTACGGGTTCCTGCGGTTTTCACTGCCGATCACGCCATACGCCACGCATTTCTTCACGCCGTACATCCTGGGCCTTTCGGTCATTGCGATAATCTACGGCGGCCTGACGGCCCTGGCCCAGACCGACCTAAAAAAACTCGTGGCCTATTCCAGCGTCGCCCACATGGGCTTTGCTACGCTGGGAATCTTCGCCTTGAACACGCCTGGGATCGAAGGCGCGATGCTGGTGATGATAAACCACGGCATCACAACCGGCGCGCTGTTCATCGTGGTGGGCATCATCTACGAACGGCTGCACAGCCGGGAACTGAGCCGGGCCGCCGGGATCGGCAAGGTGATGCCGGTCTTCGCGATGTTTGCCGGCATGTTCGCGCTGTCTTCTTTGGCGTTCCCGGGCACGAACAGTTTCATTGGAGAATTCCTGGTAATGAGCGGCGGGTTCGGGGTGTCGAAGCCCATGATGATCTGCGTCGTGCCCGGCGTTGTGCTGGCCGCGGCCTACATGCTGCGAATGCTGCAGAAGGTTGCCTATGGCGGCACCCGCAATCCCGATCACTCGCTTCTCAAAGACCTGGAGCTGCGCGAGGTTCTGACGCTCGCGCCGCTGCTGGTATTTGTGTTCTGGATCGGGCTTCACCCCGAACCTTTCACCCGCGTGCTCCATGCCAGCGTGCAAAACCTCCTTCAACAAACGCATCCGGCGGGAACCCATGTTTTGATGCCTTGACGATGATCGCCACCTTTCTCACAGCTTTTCTGCCGGAACTGGTCCTGCTCTGCGGGGCACTGGTTCTTTTTGTGATCTGCCTGGGCGAATCCCGCACCCGGCAGGCAAGGACGGCGGCGATGGCGGTTTCGTTTGCCACAATTATCGCCTGCGTGATTTCCTTCGGTACGGAAGCGACCCTTTTCAGCGGGGCATATCGCGTGGACGCGTTCTCGCAGGTGCTGAAGCTCGTCTTGGCCTGCGGTTTCACCCTGATTTTGCTCCTCAGTGGCCGGCTCCCTGACATCCGGGAGGAAGTTAAGCCGGAGTATCTCCTGTTCCTGGTCCTGAGCGTGAGCGGGCTGGCGATGCTGGTGAGCTGCGTGGATATCATCACCCTCGTTGTCGCTCTCGAACTGTCCTCGTTTCCGCTCTACCTGATGGTGCCGATGCGCCGGGAGCGCGAAGGGCAGCGGGTGCAGATGGAGTCCGCGATCAAATACCTCATGTTCGGCGTGGCCGCCAACGGCATCATGTTCTTCGGCATGAGCTATCTCTTCGGTCTCACGGGGACGACCTCGCTGACGGTCATGCTGCCGAGGCTTCAGCCGCTGATTCATTCGCCTCTGGCAATCGCGGGCCTCGCCATGACTTTCTGCGGACTTTACTTCAAGCTGGCGATCTTCCCGTTCCACTTCTGGACCCCAGACGTTTACCAGGGAGCCTCCAATGAAACCGCCAGCCTCATCGCCTCGCTGCCGAAAATCGGCGCCGTGGCTGTCCTGGTCCGCTTCGTCTCTCTTGCCTCGCCCGACAATCATACGATCGCCACCATGCTCGCCATTCTCGCGGTGGGCTCGATGTTCTACGGCAACCTCATTGCGCTGATTCAAAAAGATTTCAAGCGTTTGCTGGGCTTTTCCGGCATTGCCCACGCGGGCTACGCCTTGATTGGGTTCGTGGCCCTGAGCGAAGCGGGCTATGCCGCCGCGCTCTACTACATCATCGGTTACCTGCTGATGGTGCTCGCGTGTTTCGTGGTCATCTGCAAGGTTTCGCGTGACGGCACCAACGTCTCGATTGAAGAAATGGCCGGACTCCACCGCCGGTCGCCTTTGCTCGCGCTCACGCTGGTGGTGGGCGTGTTCGCACTGGCGGGCATTCCACCCTTTGTGGGGTTCATGGGCAAACTAAGCCTGCTTTCCGCCGTGCTGGCCAAGGGATATCTCGCCCTCGCCATCATCACGGTAGTGAACGCGACCATCGCGGTTTATTACTACCTCGGCGTCGTTCGCGAAGCCTGCTTCCGCGGTGCCGGTGACCGCCCGCCGATCCAGCTCGATTGGCCGACTCGCGCGGCGTGCGTCCTGCTCATCACCGGGATTCTTGTGCTAGGTGTTGCTCCCGCCCGCATGCTGGACACTATTTCATCCTCGCTCGCCCGCGCTCATCTGACGGGGCCCACGGTTTCCACGGCGTTGACGATGCGAACACCACCATCCGGACTCGAAAGCAGGTAGGAGCTACAAACTGAGCGGGTTCTGCGTCTTGCGTTCTTGTTGTTTCTGGACGAGGAACTCCCGCCATGTGTCCATGCCGCGACCGGTTTTGGCCGATGTCTCGAACACCCGCGCGTTCGGCGCAACCCGCCGGATGTTCGCCAGCGCCGCCTCGCGGTCGTAGCTGCAGGCTTCGGCCAGATCGGTCTTGCTCACAACGACCACGTTGGCGGATTGGAACATTGGAGGATATTTCAAAGGCTTATCTTCGCCCTCGGTGACCGATAGCAACACAACTCGCAGGTCTTCGCCAAGATCGTAGGATGCCGGGCAAACGAGGTTGCCGACGTTTTCGATGATGAGGAGGTCGAGGCCGTCGAGAGCGATTTGCTTCAGCGCACGCGCGACCATTTCGGCCTCCAAATGACAGACGGTGCCGGTAGTAATCTGGACGACCGGGGCTCCCGACTCGCGTAGCCGCCGCGCGTCGTTGTCCGTGGCCAGGTCGCCGACAATCACGCCCGCCTTAAGCTGTTTTCCCAAGGCGCGAATGGTTTCGCGCAGGAAAGCGGTTTTGCCGGAGCCGGGCGAAGAAAGGACATTCAGGACAAGAAGGCCGCGCGCGCGGAAAAAGCCCCGGTTCCGCTCGGCAAGGCGGTCGTTCTTATCGAGAAGCGCCTGCCGTACTTCCACCGTCCGGCGCCCTTCGCCTTTTGTTTCATGGATATGCTCATGTTCGGCGTCTCCGTGCGAGTGCGGGTGAGCATGCGGGTGGGTGTGGTCGTGGTCATGGTGATGTCCCGGACCATGTTCGTGCGCATGGCCATGATTGTGCTCGTGGTGTTGGGCCTCGATGCCAACCGGTTTTTCTCCAGGCAAGCCGCATCCGCATTCTTTACACATCAATCAATCTCCATTGAAGCCAGTTCCATCTCCCGGCCGGCGCGGAGTTCTCCGCTCGGTTTGTGGCAGTCCGGGCATTCGGCAAACATATCATCAGATTGAAATTCCCGGGTGCACGTCGCGCACCAGAACCGGGCTGGGACATTCTCGATGGCCAGTCGGCCGTTTTCAGCCGGTGTTCCCGGCGCGAGAGCCTCGAACGCGAACTGGAGGGCGTCAGGCACCACACCGCTGAGCGCGCCGATCCGCAGATGAATCACATGCACGCGGCTGGCGCCGGCCTGCCGGGTTTTCTCGAGCGCCAATGTCAACGCGCCCTGCATAATTGATAACTCGTGCATGATGCCACAAAAACGCGGTCCGAAACCGAACCGGCGACCCGGGTCGGAACAAATCAACGTATTTCGGCTTGGTGCGCGTGACAAACGAATTGTTACGTAAGAAATCACTCCGGGACGCAAAGACCGGCGCGCAACTACGCGCGGTGCCAGATTGGAGAGTTGAAATTTCACCGTCTTTCGCACAGTCTTGGCGGTCATGAATAGTTTGCGCATCCTCCTGACGCTGTCGCTGATGGCAATCGTCTGCGGGGGCTGTGGAAAGCTAACAGAGCCCGCCGCCGGTCCGACGGAGAAAGCGGCGTTGCCGACGCAAGCCCAACCGAAGTTGCGAACGCTAAAGTTATGGCTTGGGGCCGAGGAGATGAATGCCGAGCTGGCGTTGACACAAAAGGAACAACAAACCGGCATGATGTTCCGCACGAATATGACGGAGAACGCCGGCATGCTGTTTCCCTTGCCGGCCACCCAGCAGGCCTCGTTCTGGATGGCAAACTGTCCGCTGCCGCTCTCCGCCGCCTATATCGACCCTGAGGGAATCATCCGCGAAATCCACGACCTTCAACCTTACAACACAAACCCAGTGCAATCCGCCTCGGACAATATCCGGTTTGTTTTGGAAACACCACGGGGTTGGTTTGAGCGCCATCATATCGGTGCCGGCACGTTGATCCGCACCGAGCAGGGAACGCTCATGGAAACGTTTTTCAGCAGACGTTAGCCACAGATTTCACAGAGTCGAAGTTCGACTTCCCATAGCAACCACGGATTGAGGAAGCAGCTCCAGAGGCGGAAATGTGGTGAGAATTGGACTGAAGGCCGGGCGGCAAGGATGCCTGCCGCTACAGCGGAGATGGGGAAGGAGATCGGCGCGGACTGACCACGGCTCTACGATACGCGGTAACAGCCACATCTTTGACTGGAATGCTCCACCTTCCGCTACCTCTCCAAGCTTGGTTTTTTTCTTCGGTTCGCGCATTGTGACAGCGCATGCAGCTTATTCGAGACATCTATGCCGCCAAGCGCAACCAGGGGCGGGCAGTGATCTCTTTTGAGTTTTTTCCGCCCAAGACCGAGGAAGGCGACCGCCATTTGCTGCAAACGACCGTTCCGGAACTGCTCAGAACCAGGCCGGATTATTGTTCGGTAACCTATGGAGCCGGGGGGGGCACCCGGGAAAAGACCCTCATGATCGTGGACCGGATCCAGCGGGAATACCGGCTTACGGCAGTCGCACACCTCACGTGCGTGGGATCGACCAAAGAGGAAATCCGCGAGCTGCTCGACCAGATCCGGGCGCTCGGCGTCAGGAATGTGCTCGCGCTGCGGGGAGACATGCCCGGCGGCGGCGAATTCCGGGCCACTGCCGGGGGGTTCGAATTTTCCAGTCAATTGGTCAGGTTCATCCGCGAGCAGGACGGCTTTTCCATCGGCGTCGCCGGTTTTCCGGAAGGGCACATGGCGTGCAAAGAGGGTAAATATGCGGACTGGGAACATCTGAAGGAAAAGGTCGATGCCGGAGCCGATTTTGTGGTCACACAATTGTTCTTCGACAACGCGGATTTTTTTGCGTTCCGGGATCACATGACGAAGAAGCTGGGGGTTGCTGTGCCGATTGTACCCGGGATCGTCTCAATTCTGAGCGGGACACAGATTAAACGGTTTACCGCCCTGTGCGGCGCGCGCATTCCCGCGTCCCTGGCAGCAAAGCTCGAGGAACTGGGGGGCGATGATGCCGCGGTGAGCGAGTTCGGCATCGAATACGCCACACGACAATGCGAGGAACTGCTCCGTGGCGGCGCGCCGGGGGTCCATTTCTATACGTTGAACAAGGCGCAAGCCACGGTCCGGATTTTGAGGAATCTGGGAATGGCCGAGGGCTGAAACTGGCGACAGGTTGCCGGTTAATCAAGTGCGACAATCTGACGTTCGCGGGTTTTTCTCCACAAATATGTCGCGCCTAACGGCGCTGACCGATTGCTGAGCGGGCATCTACAAAGATACCGCTCCTCCGGAGCTTTACACGTTTCGGAAACGCCTAAAGATGCCAGCCCTGCAGGCTTTTCCATTATAATTTGGCGGCTTCGATTTGGGCGTTGAATTCTTCTATCAACTGGTCGAAGTATTGGACTTCATCTTCGAAAAGAGCGCGCCAGTATTCGGGGTTCCACTGCTCGTTCAGTTCCTGGACGGGTTTTCCCTGCTGCTCGACCCAGGTGTAGTATTTGAGGTTGTGGATGGCTTTGCGGTCCTGATAGTTGAGCTCTTTGAAATAATCGAAGCGCTGATGAGCAATGGGGCCGGCGTGGTCTTTGACGGCATCATTTGCCGCATAGGCGCCGCGTTCGGCCTGGAGCTCCTTAAGGCGTGATTTGTAGAGATCGGCCGAGTCGGTAAAAACGGTAAGAATGACATCCTGTTCACCGAGGTCGAAGTACCTGGCGGTTTTGACGGCGGCGAGGAGGTTGCAGATGCCGGATATTCCGAGACAGGAAAGTTTCTCAATCTGCTGAGGTTTCGCGCCGAGGGAAGCGAGGTATTTCTGGCCAACGGGCTCGTTGACGAGGCGCAAGATCCGCAAGCAATCGTCATCGTCAACGGCGGCGACGGCGTCGGTGTTGCGAACGTTGTGGACCCAAGGGACGTGTTTATCGCCGATGCCCTCGATGCGGTGGCCGCCGAAGCCGTTCATGAGGAGGGTAGGGCATTGCAACGCCTCGGTGGCGACGATCTTGAGGGCGGGATACTTTTTCTTGAGGAAATCGCCGGCAGCGATAGTGCCGGCGGAGCCGGTGGCGGAAACAAAGGCAGCGGGGCGGAGCCGGGGATTGCCGAGCGCCGCCAGGACATCCTCGAAAGCAGGCCCGGTGACGTTGTAGTGGAAGATGGGATTCCCGAATTCCTCGAACTGGTTAAAGATGATGTTGTTCGGGTCGGTTTTTAATTCCCAGCATTTGTCATAGATTTCTTTGACATTGGACTCACAGCCGGGCGTGGCGATGACCTGGGCGCCGATTTCCTTGAGCCATTCAAAGCGTTCGCGGGACATTTCCTCGGGGAGAATGGCGATAGCAGCGCAGCCCAGGAGGGCGCCGTCAAACGCGCCGCCGCGACAATAGTTCCCGGTGGATGGCCAGACGGCCTTATGGATTTCGGGATCAAACTCGCCGCTGACGAGACGCGGCACGAGGCAGCCGAAGGCAGCGCCGACCTTGTGCGCGCCAGTTGGAAAGTATTTGCCGACGAGCCCGATAATGCGCGCCTTGACCCCGGTAATTTCAGGGGGGATTTCCAAGCAATTGACACCCCCGTACAGACCGGAGTGGACGTCATTTTTCCAGGTGATCCGGAAGAGGTTGACCGGATTGACATCCCCAAGGCCGACGCCCTTGAGCCGGGAGGTGACGGATGGCGGAATGAGGGCCGGGTTCCGGAGCTGCTTGAACGTGGGAATAAGCAGCCCACGTTTCCGGCAACGTTTGGCAGTTTTCCTAATGACCTCCGGGTAGAGGCGCTTGATGATCCTGGACATGAGTTTTTCTCCAAAGGCTATCGAGCGGCGCCAGCAGCCAGTTTCTTCATGAGCCCCGGGGAATCCTTTACCCGCGACAGGAAGATCATGGCAGCGATAATGAATGGTTTGTAACTGGCCTCCTCGTAAGTCGCGAGCCGGTATTTTTCGAACACGCCCTTCGAGACTTCGCCCTGAGAGCAACTCACATTGGATATGTCGGCGGGGAGACAATGCATGTAGAGGGCATTGCCGCCTTTGGTGAGCTTCATTTTTGCCTCGTCGCATTCCCAGCTCTTGTACCTGGCATTGTTGGCGAGGCATTCCTTTTCAAGCTGCTTGAGGCCCTCTTTGTCGCCTTTCTTCAACAGCGGCGTGCGCTTGAGCATGACATCATAAGGAGCCCAGGATTTTGGATAAACCACGTCGGCGCCGCGGAAGGCTTCTTCCATGCTGGAGACGACTTCAAATTTGCCGCCGCTCTTGCGGCTGTTCTGCCCGGCGGTTTGAACGACGTCGGGAATCAAGCCGTAGCCTTCCGGATAGGCGAGTGAAACGTCCATGCCAAAGCGGGTCATGAGGCCGATGATGCCCTGGGGCACAGAGAGGGGCTTGCCATAACTTGGAGAGTAAGCCCAGGTCATGGCGAGTTTTTTGCCGCGGAGATTCTCAAGCGAGCCGAAGCGGTTTTTCAAGTGCAGGAGATCGGCGGAGGCCTGGGTGGGATGGTCGATATCGCATTGGAGATTGACGATGGTGGGGCGTTGGTGAAGAACGCCCTTCTCGAACCCTTCCTGCACGGCCTGGGCGACCTCGCGCATATAGGCATTACCCTCGCCGAGGTACATATCGTCCCGGATGCCAATGACCTCGGTCATGAAGGAGATCATGTTTGCGGTCTCGCGGACGGTTTCGCCGTGGGAAACCTGGGATTTTTCCTCATCGAGTTCGGAGAGGCCCAGGCCGAGGGCATTGACGGCGGAGGCGAAGCTGAAGCGCGTCCGGGTTGATTTGTCACGGAAGATGGAGACGGCGAGGCCGGTATCGAATACGCGAAACGGCCGGCGATCCTTATGCATCTGGTAGAAGCACTCGGCGACGAGCATGAGGGCGCGGATTTCGTCGTCGGTTTTTTCCCAGGTGAGGAGGAAATCCTTGCCGTAAGCACCAAGCGTTAGTTTTTGCAGTTCAGCAACGTTTTTATCAAGTGTGTTCATGAATAATTCTTTGTTAAACGGTAATTACCGCGCCTAGCCGGGCTTTGGCGCGGGCCTTGTTCCTTTCGGACAGGAGCGGGAGCCGCCCGGCGGCTCGAAAAGTGTTCTGCCGAGCCAATTACGCTGTAAACATCTCAGTTATTTCCCGGATTGTCGCAAAGCCCGGCCGGGAACGGAAGTATTTTCGATGGCCTCGACAATTTGCTGGTAGCCGGTGCAGCGGCAAAGGTTGCCTGAGATGGCGGTCCGGATTTCCCGTTCGGCGGGGTGAGGGTTTGAATCGAGGAGAGACTTGGCGCTCATCAACATTCCCGGAGTGCAGAAGCCGCAGTGGGCGGCATCATGGTCCATGAACGATTCCTGAAGCGGATGGAGTTTGCCATTCAGCGTCAATCCCTCGACGGTAGTAACCCTGCGCCCGTGGATCTGCGGGGCGAGAACGAGGCAGGAGTTCACCGCTTCACCATCGAGGAGAACGGTGCAAGCACCGCACTCGCCGACTTCACAACCACATTTTGTTCCGGGCAATCCAAGAATGTCGCGCAGCAGGTCCATCAATGTACAGTTGGCAGGAACGGTCAGGGTGCGGGAACGGCCGTTGATGGTTGTGCTGATGGCGCACTCCTGCCCGGAGAATGAGTTGAGCGTTAATGATTGAGATCCGGAAGGAGACTTACCCTTGCCCCCGGCCTCCATCGCAACCGGATTGAATGAGGGGGATTGTTCGGACTGGGCAAGGAGACATTGTTCGAGCGCTCTTCGCACCAAAACGGCAATCACGGGTTCCTTGTATTCGGTTGACCAGCGCCGGCCGGTTTCCTTGATCATTTCCTCGGAAACCTTCTGGCCGGCGGCCGCGAACAGCTTCGGGGTGGGCTTTTCGCCGATGAGCATGTTCTCGGCAGCCGTCACCCTTTTCCACGTGGGGAATGCCGCGCCGGGAACGATACGCGCATCGGCAATTTTGCCATCCTTGCCTGTCTGGAGGATGGCCGCGACGCTCAACCGTGAAATGGCGAGGGCATTGCGCCGGCCGAGCTTGATGAAAGCGCTGCGGGTGTCCGGCGGAAGCTTTTTGAAACGAACAGCGGTCAGCAATTCGCCGAGATTCGCCCGGGTTTGATATGGTTTGACGAACAGCTCAGCCAGGCTCATTTCCCGGGAGCCGGTTTTGGACTGGAGGGTAACCGTGGCGCCGAGGGCGATGAGCGGCGGGACGGTATCCGCGCAAGCGGCGGCATTCATGATGTTGCCGCCGACGGTTCCGCGATTCCTGACCTGGGGGGACCCGATGGAAGATGCGGCCGAGTTGAGCAAGGGCGCGAACTTTTGAAGGAGAGCCGAACGCAAAAGCTGAGTATGCGAGGTCAGCGGCTTGATGGAAATGTGGCCGTCCGATTCGCTGATGCCACCCAACTCGTTGACCCGGGAGATGTCGACTAGAACTTTCGGCACCTTCGCCCCGGGGCGTCGGAACTCGATGAGCAAATCAGTTCCCCCGGCAAGGGCGGCAGCGTCCGGGCCGTAGCTAGAAAGGAGGCCGCAGGCCTCATCGATGGTCGTGACGGAAAAGAAGTTAAAACGTTTCATTGAGCACCTCGTCCAAGCTTGCAGGAATCCACAGCCATAATTTCCTTTCGGGCAGACCCGCGTTCGCCCTTGCGCGACAATTTATGCCCGAGCAACACACGCTCGAGCGTGGCCGGGATCTCGAAAACGCGCCTGCCGATGGCGTTGCGGATGGCGTTACCGATGGCGGGCGCGGCAAGCTCAGTG
This sequence comes from uncultured Verrucomicrobiota bacterium, assembly GCA_903873945.1. Lineage (GTDB taxonomy): Bacteria > Verrucomicrobiota > Verrucomicrobiia > Limisphaerales > UBA8199 > CAIQQM01. The sequence goes on along the minus strand of CAIQQM010000073.1, from coordinate 3,855 downwards.
GTCGGCTCTCCGATAGACTTTGCGCCGAACGGCCCGGCGGCATCCTCGTTCTCAACGACGATGGCTTTGATGGGCGGAACGTCCATCGACGTGGCGATGAGGTATTCATCGAAATTGAGTTGCTTCGGGACCGAGTCCTCATAATCGAATTCCTCGAGGAGCCCGTATCCAATTCCCATGGCGACACCGCCATAGAACTGGCCCAGGATAGTGTTCCGGTTAATCGCCTTCCCGACGTCGTGGCAGGTGACGAAGTTGATGACGTCCACCTTGCCGGTTTCGGTATCGACCTCCACTTCGGCCACATTCGCACCGTAAACGAAGGTGAAGTAAGCATCGCCGGTTCCCTCGTCCTCGTGCCAGGAGGTATGGGGCGCTTTGTACCAACCCAGACCGTACATCGGCTTGCCACTGGCGAAGCAGGCGGCGGCGAGTTCGGCGAACGAGGCCAACCGTTTGCCGGTCGCCTTTTCGACGAGGAAATCATCCACAAGGTCACACTGGTCGGGAGTCAGCCGGCCCATTTCAGCACCGACGCCAAGCAGGGTTTCGCGCACAATTTCAGCGGCCTTTTTCGCCGCCGAGCCGCCCATGATCGTTCCACGCGATGCCACAGTAGGCCCCGAATCCGGGACGCGGCTGGTGTTGGTGTTCATGAACCTTATCCGGCTCATGGAAATGCCGAGCACCTCGGCGGCAATTTGGGACATCTGCGTTTGCGCCCCCTGCCCCATATCAGTGATGCCGGAGGAAACGATGACGCTGCCATCGGTCTGCACGGAAACGATTGTGCCGGCAGCATCCACACCTTCCGCACCGAGTGACACGCCACGATAGCTGCAAGCCAATCCGATGCCACGCTTCTTGGGAGCATCCGGCGCCGAGCGGTATTTTTTCCACTTGGCCAGGAAATCGCCCGCATCCGCCGCCTTGGTAAGCACCTCGAGCAAACTGACGTTGTGGGTGAGTTTTTGTCCTGTAGCCGTCACCGCGCCAGTTTTGAACCCGTTCTGCAACCGGATCTGGAGGGGATCTTTCCCGACCTTCTCCGCCAACTCGTCCATCATAGACTCAATGGCGAAGTTAACCTGGGGGGAGCCGAAGCCTCGCATCGCGCCGGTATAATTGTTATTGGTATAGGCGGCATGGACATCGGTTTTGACGTTCTCGCAGTAATAGGGGCCGGTAGCCTGAACGACCGACCGCCACGTTACAAAGGGGCTCATCGAGGAATAAGCGCCGCCGTCCGCGATGCATTTGCACTGCATGGCGGTGATCGATCCATCCTTCTTCGCGCCCCACTTGTAATAAAGGACATAGGGATGTCGCTTGTAGGATTCGAGCATCGATTCCTCGCGGGAGTTCACCATTTTCACCGGTTTGCCGGTGGCGAGGGCAAGCAGGGCCGCACGGCAGCACATTGAGGTCATGACCTCATCTTTCCCGCCGAACGAGCCCCCGAGGGTTGCCTGGATAATCTGGACGCGGTTGAGATCCAGTTTCAGCGCCGCCGCGACTGAACGGCGACTGGAAAAGAGATTCTGCACGCTGCCGGTAATGAGCACCCCACCGTGCTCGGCAGGTTCGGCCAGAACGGCTTCCGGCTCGATGTATGAATGCTCAATGCACGGGGTCCGGAATTTCCTCTCGATAACAAAATCAGCCTGGGCGAACCCTTTTTCCATATCGCCTTTGCGGACTTTATGATGGACGAAAGCGTTGTCATTGCCGTGGATTTTCGGCGCGTCCGGTTTCAGAGCCTCCTCGGGATCCGAAACGACAGGCAGCGGCTCGTAATCAACCCGGATCAGGCTGAGGGCCTCTTCGGCGACGTCTTTTGTGCGCGCGGCGACCAGCGCCACGCCATCTCCAAGATAACGCACCTTATCGAAAGCGAGGATTGCCTGGTTTTTGATCACGATGCCCATGACTTTCTCACCGGGAATATCCTGCGCTGTAAGGACGGCTTCGACGCCATCAAGCATTTTGGCTTTTGAAGTGTCGATATGGAGAATGCGGGCGTGGGGATGTTTCGCGCGGAGGACCTTGCCGTAGAGCTGGTGTCCGGCATTGTAATCAGCGGCAAACTTCGCAAGCCCGGTCAGTTTGCCGAGGATATCCACTCGTCTTTCCCGCTTACCAATGATCCTGGTGCCCATAGTGTTTTTGCCTTTCCGGTCGTAACTTAAAGAAAATAGAATATGAACGGGTTAAAATCCAAGGTGAAATCAGACGCGCGAGCGCCTATGAACAGCGGCGCCTGCGCCCGCATTCAGGCCTTTCATCGTCGGCTCAACGGAAGGGGGTATCCGAATGTTCTTCAACGCGGCCTCAATGTCTTTCAACCCGTGGCCGGTGATTAAGAGAACGATTTGCTCATTCCGTCCGAGCAATTTCGATTTTTGCAATTTCTTCAATGCGGCCACCGTGGCGGCCGCAGCCGGCTCCGCAAAGATCCCCGTCTTTTGAGCCAGGTCCCGCTGTCCGGCCAGGATCTCCCCGTCGGTGACGGTAACAGAAAATCCGCCGCTTTCGAGAACGGCAGTCCTCGCCATGTGCGCGTTGGACGGGATCGAAACTGAAATCGAATCCGCAATTGTGGCCGGGTTGGAGGCGTTCTGATACCTGCCGGTTTCGATATAGCGGTGAATGGCGGAAGAGCGTTCGGCTTGCACACAGATAAACCGGGGGAGGCGGGCAATCAATCCCGCCGCTTTCAGGTCATAAAAAGCCTTGTATGCCCCGCCAATGATCACTCCATCGCCAACCGGCACCAAAATCGCATCCGGCGCTTTGAATGAATTCTGGGCGAAGATTTCCAAGCCCACGGTCTTTTTGCCTTCAATGGTCAGGGGATGATAGGCCGTATTGCGATTCAGGCCGCCTTTGCAGGCGGTGTATTCGAGAGAGAGCCGAAAAGCATCATCGTAAGTTCCATTGACCGGGATTACCCGGGCGCCGTACAAAAGCATCTGCACCAGCTTAGCCTTCGGCGCGGTCTTCGGGACGAGAATGACCGCCTGCCTGCCGGCGGCGGCACAGACGGCGGCCAGCGCGCTTGCGGCGTTGCCGGTTGACGCGGTGACGATGGATTTTTCGCGAATGCGCTTGGCCTCGGCAACGACCAAGAATGAGGCGCGATCCTTCAAAGAACCGCTGGGATTCAGGCCGTCATTCTTCAACCAGAGGTTGGCGAATCCAAATTTTTCGCCCAGGGCCGCTGATTTGAAAAACGGCGTATTTCCGGCGGGGTACGGCGGATAATATTTTGGCTCAACGGCAGAGAACAGGTTCCAGTCCGGGCTTGTCTTCTTGAACCGCTTCCTGATCGCCGCGTAATCAAACCGGGCGGAGAGAACACCCACCAGGGGCATCCCCGGCTTATATTCCTTCGAACACGCAGGGCAAAGGTAGCGGACCTCGTCCCGTTTATAGGTCCTGCCGCACGTGCTGCATTGGTAAACAAATTCCGTCATTTCAATAATGAATCAATCCGGCGCGGGCTGGAAAACCCGCAGCCCAGCCGGGCGACGCATCGCCCGGCGCACAGTTTTGCACGATGAACAAGGTTTGGTCAGGCCTTCCCGTTCAAGCTGGCAATCAAAGCGGCATAGAAAGCCGCGGCGCCGCTCAAGTGCTCAACGGGGCAAGCCTCATTGGGCGCATGGGCGTAGACTTCATTGCCCGGCCCGAGGCCAAGGCAAGGAACTCCGTACATGCCGGAGATTGACACGCCATTGGTGCTGAAGGTCCATTTGTCCACGAGCGGAGCCTTTCCAAGCACTCCCGCGTATGCGTCAACCGCGTTCTTCAGATAAGGTGATTTTTCATCCAGCACCCAGGTGGGGAAATATT
>CAIQQM010000072.1 GCA_903873945.1 uncultured Verrucomicrobiota bacterium | reverse complement strand
GTCCCGTCATTCGTGCCAGCAGTGCCAGCCAGTCCGGCCAGCGTTGTCACCACCCAATTCGCTCCGACCGGCGTCACTTGGCGGATCGTGTGGTTGGCGGTGTCAGCCACATAGACGGTGCCGTTCGTGCCCACCGCCACGCCGTTCGGATAATTAAACCGCGCGGCGCTCCCCGTCCCGTCATTGGTTCCTGTGCAGCCCGCCCGTCCGGCCAGGGTCGTCACCACCCAATCCGTTCCGACCAGCGTCATTTTCCGGATCGTGCAGTTCACTGAGTCCGCCACATACACGTTGCCCGCGCTGTCCATCGCCACGTTGCCAGGAAACGCGAACTGCGCCGCGTTCCCCGTCCCGTCCGCACTGCCATAGCCGGTGTTCCCGACTATGGTGGTGAAGGTGTAGGGTGTGTAAGTCGTTTGGCCGCGGGTGTGGGTGGCCGTCAACGCAACCGCGAGCAGTGGGAGGGCTACTAATGTAACCCTTTTCAGTGGAAGGATGATTTTGAGTAGATTTGATGTGCTTTTCATAAGTTTGTCGTCCTGAACGGATGTTTCTGTTCTTCTAACTACCAATGCGACGTTTCAGGCCCGTTTGGGCCAAGAATCTTCCCGGGTATCACGGAACAGGTCTTTCGCCGGCGGGAGCGGGCTGGCCTTCCACCAACTCCCTGGCCTCGCGCAGGAGAATGTGGGCGATCAACCAGTCCACTTCTTGTGCTACCGAACGACGGTGATTTTATAGGTGTCAGTCCAGGAGCTGCTGAACCACTGGTCTTCGACGACGTTCGTGAGCGTGTGAACGCCGGGTGTGAGCGGTTTGATCATAAATCCGTAAGATTGGAACCAGATAGCGGCGACCGAATCCCAGCTAGAAGTGTCGGCGTAGTAAATAGGCTGGTCAAACCAGGTGATGGGGACGCCGTAGTTTTTCAGGTCTACCCGGACCGGGCTCCCATCCAAGGTTTGCGACATCGTGAGCATCGAGCCCCAACTGGAAGCCGCGTGACCACTCCCGTCTAGGTTTGGATCGTTTGGATCGTCCGTGCTTCCGTCCGCATACTGTTCACCCCACATGGAGTTGATAGGGACGAAGATGAATGTTCCGGCCTTTACCGTAACTTCCTTAGGAATCCCGTCCCAGGTACCCTGTAACAGGAGGACATCGCCGACTTTTACATCGGCAATGTTCCAATAGGGCGACCCGTTGATCGGAGCGTCCGTAAGTGAGTAAACCATCGATAATTCTTGCCATTCCGCCAGCGACTTGCCTGCATGTTTTGCATTCGCTGGCAGGATCCTGGGATCTCCACCCGCCGCCGCTCGTGGCGAGAGGCCGAAGAGTAAAAGACTGCAAACGGCCAACTGCGCTAAGGCCACAATCGGTCGAACTATTAGTTTGATTTTCATACTGCTTTCCTTTCTGTTTCAGGTGACAGGCAGTTAGAGCAGTTCATGGAAGTCGAAGGAAATTACTTGACGAATTACTTGCTTGACTGCCTCGCCGCCCGCATTGCAGAACGCAAGTCGTCGCTCGGCGTTCAAGAAGCATTCAGCGTGCTCGTCACGCCCGTAGAAACAACCGGCGTGGCGCTGGAAGAAGAGAAACTTTCTGAATTGACTGAAAAAATCGCGGTTGACAGATCGG
>CAIQQM010000071.1 GCA_903873945.1 uncultured Verrucomicrobiota bacterium | reverse complement strand
TTCTGGCGGCAGCAATGCGAGATCGCATTGCGGAATTTGCTCGTCCTTTGCCAACTGGTTTACGGCCGGCTTGAAATTCGGGGCATCGCCACCTTGTTCGCCGGGCGGGCCAGCACGGCCAATCAGTTGGCTGACCCGGCCTGGCGGCAAAGCAGCCTGCTGGCCGGGGCATTGGAGCAGGCGCAGAAGCAGCCGGACAATGACGGGGATTTGGGCCTGGCCATTGACTATTTCGTGCGCGAATTCCCGGGGCTGGGAGACCGCCTGCAAGGCTCGGTCGCCGCGACGGTGAGTGGCATCCTGGAACATTTGCGCCGTCAGCCGCTGGCGGGTCTGTTCGGCGGACAATCCACCTTCACCATGCGCGATTTGCTTTATGGGGGCAAAATCTGCGTCCTGGGGATGCCGACTCAGGGTTCCGGGGAGTCGGGGACTTCGCCAGTCGAGGGGAAGGTTGCCAACGGGGTTTTGCAATTCTGTTTCTGCCGGGCGGCGACGCGGGCGCAACGGGAAACCAACGTGTTCCTGATTTCCGATGAGTGCCAGGAAACCGTGTCGCGGGAGCTGCTGCGGCAACTTTCGGTATTGCGCGAGTACCGGGTGGCCACGGTTCTGCTGACTCAGAATCTGGCGGTAATCGACGCCCGCGTGGGCCGGGAAGCGCGGGAGGCCCTGCTGAGCAATCTCAAGACCAAGGTGCTGCTCCAGCAAAACCATGCGGAAACTCGGGAGTGGGCGGCGCAGCAAATCGGCAAGGTCAAGCGGGAGCAACCGCATGAATCCACCCAATGGGGCAGAGGCACGGCAAAGCACTCTGAGCATCGGCCGATTGTCGAGGAATACAGGGTGGCGGCGGCTGCGTTCGCCAAGCTCAAAACCGGCGGTCCTCAAAACCATTTCATTGTCGAGTCCGTCATGCTCAAAGGCGGAGCCGTGTGGCGCGCGCGGTGGCATCAAACGAAACCTGGAAGCGGCGGCACGGTGAGAGTCGCGTGAGACTACGGATCAGGATTGAACCGGAGCTTGCGCGGCGTCGTTTTGTTGGGCGTGGGTTCGGTCGGTGCGCCCGGCGTTGGCGGTTCTGGTTGGGAAACGGGCGGCACAGGGGGCGCAAACGGTTTCGATACGACGGCCGCTTTGGTCGCGCCCTCGGGCGCGGCGGACGCTTCGGGCGACGGTTGAGCACGGACCGGGGCAGCGGGCGTTTGGGATTGAAGGAATTCCCAAACGGTGGATGGGGCGACGGAAAGTTGCTTCTGGCGCTTCAACTCGGCGGCGATGCGCCGGAAGGACCAACGCTGGCGGCGGCACTGGCGGATGAGCGCGGCGTACGGCTCCAATTTGCGCGCCGCGACAGGTTGGGCGTTTTTGAAAAAATCATCAAATCGGTTGGCCATGACAATACCATTATAGAACACCTTCCGAACATGAATCGGACACCCATCAGACACTTGCTCGAACCAGGCTCGAACCCTCATCGAACTGCCTTCAAACGGCCATCGAACATTGGTCGAACACTGACCGAACGCTGAGAAAACTCTAACCGCGTTAGACATATTGCGTCTCAAAAAACCAACTTCACCAATGTTCACGATGGCCAAAGTTCGAGACGGTTCGACTTACCTGGACACGCATCTGACCCATAGCGACTACTACTCGGAGAAGGAGCGGGTCACGGGCAAATGGGTCGGAGAAGGTGCGAGGCTGCTGGGCCTGGCGGGCAAAAGCATCGGGCCTGGGGACAAGGCATTTGAGAATTTGCGGCAGAACCGGCTGCCGGATGGTTCGGGCAAGTTGACCCCGCGCGATGGGCATAACCGGGTTTGCCTCTTCGACTTTCAGGTGTCGGCGCAGAAAAGCGTATCCATCATGGCGATTACCCTCAGTGACGAGCGGCTCATTGAGGGTCACCGCCGGGCGGCGGACAAGGCGTTTGCCGAACTGGAACGTTTTGCCGCCACTCAGACCAATACCTCCCGAGAACGACACAACCGGATCACCGGCAACGTCTGCGCCGCCCGGTTTAGTCACAGTGCCAGCCGGGCGCTCGATCCGCAACTGCACGAGCACAACGTCACCGTCAACGGGACTTACGACGCGGCCAGCGGACAATGGCGGGCGCTCACGGAAAAGGAAATGCTCGGGGCGGTCCGGTATGCGGGGAAGGTCTATCAGAACGAGCTGGCCGGCGAAGTCCGGCGCTTGGGATACGAGCTCGAGGAAATCCGCGACAAGCAGGGAGCCATCACCGGATTCGAGATCAAGGGCGTCGGCGCGAGTATCCGGGAGCGTTTCTCCAAACGCCGAGCGGACGTGGAACGCGGGATTGCCGCGTTTACGCGGGAGCACGGGCGGGCGCCGACTCCGGCAGAGACGCACGTCATCACGACCGAAACCCGCAGCGCCAAACTGACGGAAGCCTCCACCGCACAGGTGGTGCGGTGGCAACGGGCGGAGCTATCGCCGGAAGAACTGCGGGGCCTGGAGAAATTGAAACGGGATGCGATGAGCCGGGCGGAACGGGTGGCTGAGATGCCCGGCCGGGAGCGCGAAGCGGTCCGGCTGGGTATCGCTCATATCTTTGAGCGGCGTTCGGTCGCTGCCGAACACGAAATCATCGCGGAAGCGTTAAACCAGAAGTTGGGCG
>CAIQQM010000070.1 GCA_903873945.1 uncultured Verrucomicrobiota bacterium | reverse complement strand
TCGACCGGCAGCCGGTTCCGTCAATTATCGTAGCTCCGGAAATGATCAAGCCGATCACGGGATTATTTTATCACTTTTAAAAGTTCAAAATTAAAAATCCAAACGCCAAATCAATTCATCTCCTTTCCGTCACCCGCCTCAGCATTAGCAGGATGAAATTGCAAAACCATGTCAGCAACAAAGCGATTCCAAGCGCGCCGACCACCGCCGCGCCGGTCGGGAGATCCAGCCGATAGGAACCGTATATCCCTCCCACGCTGGCGAGGGTGGCGAACGTCCATCCCACCCCAAGTTGGACCAGCAGCGAGGTTGCCAGCAGGTCGGCACAGACAGCTGGGATGATGAGATATGAGAAGACCAGCAATACACCGCAGATGCGCACAAAACTCGTCACCACCACACCCAACAGCATATAGAAGAGAAAATCCCAAAACCAGAAGCGCAGACCTTCGGCCCGCCCTTGCTCCGGATGGAACGAAAGGAGCAGAAAGGGGCGACGGAAAAAAATATGCACGGCGCCGACCACCGCAAACAGCGCGAAGGTCCGGATTACCTCCCCGGGCGTCACCAGCAGCACTTCGCCGACCAGCGTCCGCCGCAATTCCTCGTTGCCCTCGGGACTGCGGCTCAAGAGCAGGAGCGCCCCCGCTGCGGCAATCACGTAGACAATGCCGATCAAGGCCTCCTGCGGAACCCGGCGGCCGCTGGAACGGAGAACGGTCAGAAGCACCGCGCCGGCCAGGGTGAATCCGGCCGACCAGGCCGTCGTTTGCCAGTCGTGGGCGTCGTGACCCAAGAGGATGGCCAGACAAATCCCCAGGGCCGCAACTTGCGCCAGCGCGAGGTCAACGAAGATGATTCCGCGCCGCACGATGTGAAGTCCCATGTACACCAGGATGCCCGGCAACAACAGGCAGGCCAAGAGCGGCCACCTCATGATTTCAAAGGCTTCTCCCATGATGCCGCTCCTTTCAGCGTTGCTTGCCGTTCAGCGCATTCGCCAGGGTGTTGACCAGATAATCCATCAGCTCGATGTAACCCGCCTCCGTTCCTTTGATCCCGCCCGGATACTGGGCCACGTCGATTAAAACGGCATCCGTCCGGTTGGCCACGGTCTCCGCCGTTTTTCGGTTCTGGAATGGTTCGATGATAATGACCTCGATTTTTTCCGCCTTCATCCGGTCGATGACTTCCGCCAGGTGGGCGGGGGTCGGCGGGATGCCGGGTTTAGGCTCGAGGAACAAGTCGATTTTCAACCCAAAGCGTTGGGCGAAATACGGCCAGGAATTATGGAATGCGACCACGCGCCGACTGGAAAACGGCGCCAGCGCTTTCTGCCAAGCCGGCAGCTTTTCATCGAGACGCCGGGTGAAATTTTCCAGCCCTTCCCGGTATCCGGCGCGGTGGGCCGGATCAACTTCGGAAAAGGCGGAATAGATGCGTTCTGCCGCATGGCGGGCGTTCACTGGGTCGATCAGGAAATGAGGATTGCCCGCCGCATGGAGATCGCCTTGGGAACGGTCGAGCAGCGCGGGCACCTCGAGGAGAGATAACCCCTCCGCACATCCGACGCGTCCGGGTTGTCCGGCTCCCAGCTTCGGATTCCTGGCGCCTTCCAGCAGCGGGGGCAGCCAGCCGATCTCGAGTTCGGCGCCGCCTTCGAGGAGAATGTCGGCATGCGCGAGTTTGACGACATAACTAGGCTTCGGGTCCACAAAGTGAACATCTTCCATCGGCTTGGCCAAAACGGTTACCTGGACTAAGTCGCCCCCGATTTCGTGCGCGATCGCACCCAAATCCGACGTGGTTGCGACCACATTCAGTTTGGCCAAGCCGGAGGCCGACGTTCCCAAAAAGACAGCCAGAGCCAGGGCGGTTTTCAAAATAACGGTCTTTATCTTCATTCGATACTTCTCCTTTCTTACTAGTGCTTTGGTTTTAGAATTTGTGCGCTGCGTGCGCGCCCAGCATGAATTCCACTTGCAGCCAGATGGCGTCTCCCTCCCGGGCATGCTCGCGCCACTCGTGATTGTACTGGAGGCGGAACTTGCTGAATTCGCTCGGGTACCAGGTCACGTCGGGGGAAACCCGGGTCTCGGTGGATC
>CAIQQM010000069.1 GCA_903873945.1 uncultured Verrucomicrobiota bacterium | reverse complement strand
TATCCTGGCAACCGGAGCGCATCAGCCGCCGCCGCCATCCTTCCAAGGTGGAGGCTCCAACCTATGCCAGCGCGAGGTATTCGTCCTCGTCGACGTCCTGGTGGTGATTGTCGATGCGCGCCTGCACCAGTGTGCGGATGCCTGTGATGCTGCGCACGAGCGGGAACTTCTGCAGCATGTCCAGCGTGCCTTGCACCACCTGCGCGCGATTGGGTGTGTCCTCGGGTAACATGTTGTTGACGATGCCCAGCACCTGCTTTTGGGCCTGCCGTTCGCGTTTCTGCACAAGCGCGTCGTAGCGCGCCAGCAGTTCCGGGAGGCGCTCCCGACGCGTGAGGTTAACCGCCAAATCCACGGCCTGGTCCTCGGTGAGGCGGGGATTCTCCTCGGACAACAGCACCTGGTAAATGGCGCCGCTGAGCCGGTTGAACGTGAGCTCCTCGACCCAGTGATAGGCCAGGATTTCTTTGAACAGCGGCACCAGCCGTTGCCGCAGCGATTGAGGGAGTTTTTCAGCCATACATTATTCAGTGGGTTCCAGTCGCACGGTTTGACGGCGCAAGCGGCATAGGGCAATCTCGGGGCGGCGAGGACAGAGCCTGTCTTCGAGCCCGGAGACGAGTGCCGCCAAATTTGCCACTGCCTTTCCGGTTTTTTTCGCAGAGCGTTTTTTCGAGAGGGTCTAAAAGCGTACAATGGAGGAATGAGATTTACGGGGCTAACGACTGCAGCCGGTGCGCCGAAGGGTTCATTTGGCCCGGAGGACGGGAATCACCTGATCCTGGACTTCACCCAGGGCGCCCACGGCCGCGCGTTTTGCGGGGATCGCCACTATGACCTGCCTGACCCCCGGGCGGAACTGGTCACGGTCAAAAACAGCCAGGCCACCCTGGAGATTGTGAGCGGCCACGGTTGCCCCTCGCCAATGGGCCAGGTGGAGGTTGCTTCCTTGAAGGTGACCGGGGATATCCAGCTGCCGGTGGTCCGGGCCAAGCGGTTTGATCTCTCACGCAGCTGGCTTGAGGCGAATGAGGTTTCCGGCCCCAAAGAGGAGTTTCATGATGCCGCGCAAGAACCACAGGCCATCCAGAAAATACTGATGCAGGACAGCCGCATCTGCTGCCGCGGAGAGCTGAACTTCCTCAATCTGGCGGCCGACGACCAGTTTGACTCGTACATCGTCGCCGACTATCTCGAGGGGGTAACCGCGCAAGGCCGCCTCTCCATCTCAACGAATCGCTTGATGGTGGGCGTTTTGGAGGCCGAGGAGGTCAAGGTGGGGTGTGCGGACGGCTGCCATGTGGCTCAAATCTTCTGCGACCGCGTGCTGCTGCGGTCGGACCAACCCGTTTCGGTGCGCCCGGTTTACGACCGGGACCTGGTGGCGTTCCTGAGCAGCCTCCACTCGATGGACCTGCCGGAATCTCCCGTCTCCTCGGCGCCCGATTGGGGGGAGCTCTAATCCAGTGGTCGCGTGATCTGGGTGCCGTTGCACTGGCCGCCGGCTGGTTCCGCAAGCGATCC
>CAIQQM010000068.1 GCA_903873945.1 uncultured Verrucomicrobiota bacterium | reverse complement strand
GGGAGGTGCGGATTTTCATCCCGGATAAGGTCGGCGCTTTAAAGCAAATCCAAGTGCATCGGCGCCTCCAACCCGGCCAGTTCACCAACGCCCGGGGTATCGGCGGTGGCCAGGGCAGCCTCCAGGCCAATATGGATTACTGGCTCAAACGCGCTTGCAACTTGGGCACCTCGTGCGAGCAGTGGGCCAGCGCGGTGGCCACCAATCGGGGCATTGGGGGCTTGCGCACGTTGATGGGGTTGGTGGGTCTGATCGACCGCCATTCCTTCCCGGCGCTCAATCGGGCCTGCGAGCGGGCCTTGGCCAAAGGAACCTGGCGTTTGCGTGATGTCAAAGCCCTGCTGGCCGCCAAGGAAATCCAGACTCAAATCACTTTTGAAGAGCACCATCCTCTGATTCGCGATCTCAGCGAATATGGCATCTTCATTCAAAAACAAACACAAACCCAAAACGTATGAATCAAAACCTCGTTCAATATGCCCGCCAACTCCGACTCTCCGGCCTGTTAGCCAGCCTGGAGCTACGCCTGTTGGAAGCCAGCACTCATCAACTACCCCATGAACAGTTCTTGGAACTGGCCTTCCAGGATGAACTCAATGTCCGCCAACAACGGGTCATCGATAAACGCACCAAAGCCGCGGGCTTCCGGGATCACAAAACCCTGGAAGATTTCGACTGGACCTTTAATCCCGCCATCAAACGCCAGCAGATGTATGAGCTGGCTTCCGGCCAGTTCATTCGCCAGCGCCGCGATGTCCTGCTGGTGGGCGCGCCCGGCTTGGGCATTATGCCGGGAACTGGATTATGCCGGGCGGTGTTGAGATTTGCCCCTAAAGAAACGACCGGCACGGCTTTCGGCCCGGCATAATCCGACGGCGGATCTACAAGTTCCGGAGGAACTGAAGCAGGTCGTCCGTTGGGCGATAACGACCCGCTTTTCCGTTAATGGGCCTGGCCTTGGCGAGTATCTCCTCCTTCAATGCCAGATTGGCATCAAGATAGATTTGGGTGGTTTCCACCGACTCGTGCCCCAACCAGAGCGCAATCATGGCCCGATCAATGCCAGCCTGCAGCAACTCCATGGCGGCTGTATGGCGCAGCAAATGTGGCGTGACCCGCTTTTTGACCAGCGACAAACATTTCAGCCGAGCTGCCGCTACATGTTTGTTCACCAAGTCCTGGACGGCGTCTGCGCTGAGCCTCCCGCCCGAGAGGCTGGGGAAAAGGAACTTGCTTGCCAATGGCCAGGGTTCCTTCATCCAAGCCTCCAGCACACGTCGAGTCGTTTTCGAAAGGGGTGTGCAGCGTTGCTTGCGACCTTTGCCGACACATTGGATGTGCGCGCCGGGCCCAAGGGTAACATCCTCACGGCAAAGCCCAGTGAGTTCCGACAAGCGCAAGCCGGTCTGCATGGCAACCAGAAGTAAGGCGTAATCTCGCCGGCCCAGCCAGCTCTTGGAGTCTACGGCGCCAAGCAGCGCCTCGACTTCTGCGTGCGTCAAGAACCCGATCAGTGGGCGCTGGCAGCGTTTGCTGGGTATAGCCAGTACCCGCTGGATCATGCCGCTCTGTTCGGGGGTTTCCAGTGCAACAAACCGAAAGAAAGAACGGATTGCCGCCAGGCGGAGATTACGCGTGCATGCCGTGTTGTTCCGTTCAGCCTCAAGCTGATCCAAGAAGTCACTCACCAGTGATGGGCCGAGATCCTTGAGCGCCAGTTGTGAGGGTGGCCGGTTAAACCGTTGTTGAGCAAACACCAACAGCAAGCGGAAGGTATCCCGATAGGAAGCTATGGTGTGCGGGCTGACCCGACGCTGGGAGATGAGCCGTTTATGGAAGAAAGCTTCGAGCAAGCTACTCAGGTCAGGCTTCTGCATGGCTTGCTCCTTTCCACCTGCGGTCCAGCCGTTTTGCCGCAGCTTCAGTCAGTTCAGCCGTGCAAGTGAGATACCAGTACGTGCCGGTGATGAACACATGGCCCAAGTAAGTCGAGAGTACCGGCAGTAATGGAGCAACATCCTTTCCGGTCCGATACCACCGCACCAGCGTCGCCACCGCGAAGCGGTGGCGTAGATCGTGAATGCGAGGTCCGTGGCTCGCGCCCTCTGGCCGCAAACCGATGCGGCGAGTCAGCATTCTAAAATCGTGTCCAATCTCAGTGCTGGTCAGGGCCGCTCCATGGGTCGAAAGAAAGACCCGATTCACCGGCTGGCGCCTAGGCCGCACGGCGAAGAACCGATCCCGACGCCTGATGTAGTCACGCAGTTGCCGGAGTGTTGATTTGTGTAGCGGAACAAGACGGGACTTCTGGAACTTCGATCGGCCGACCGAAAGAACCTCCTGCACCCAATCGATATCGTCCGCCTTGAGATTCAGCGCCTCCGTCAGCCTCATTCCCGTCACGCTCAACAAGCCGAACAAGCAGTAGAGGGTGTGCGGTTTTAGAGCATACCGCGGCGTTGAAGGATGCTGGCGAGCCGCATCCAGTATCCGGACGATCTCGTCGTCGGAGTAGATATATGGCTGAGGACGGTGCCCTTGGCGTACCAAGCCAGTGGGAGGAACCTCGGTCTTGGGTTCGATGCCGCTGAGGTATCGAGCAAAACCGCGTATTGCGGACAGACATCCCGCCTGCGTTGAGGCCGAACGGTGATCGGAGCGCAGCGCAAACTCCAGTGCAAGGGCCGTCGTAATCTGCAGCGTCCGCTTTGCCTTCATGAACGCAAGGAAGCTCCTCAGCCGCGATTCGACTCGCCCAAGATCGAACCCTAGCCCCCGCCGTAATTCGAGGTAGTCCCGGAAATGTCGCTTGAGCGTTGTCATCGGGCACCTCCTGGCCAAGGCAAAGCTAAACCGCGCAGAGCGTTGAGATCTACCTTGGCATAAATTGCAGTAGTATCCGGATGGCGGTGGCGGAGCACGCGCCCGATCTCATCCAACGAGGCTCCACGGCGCAGCATTTCCGTCGCGAGCGAGTGCCGGAAAACATGCGCCCCAGTGCGAACCGACTTCACATCTGCCCTCTCGATGGCCTTTCTTACCAAAACGGAAATGGGACCAGAAGCCACGAACGGCGTGTACGGAGCGTATCCCCGGACGAAGACGTTTCGGTATGGGCTTGTCGGTCTAATCTTCAAGTATCGAACCAAAGCTCGACCAACGTCGATCGGCAGGGGGAGCCTTGCCCATCCATCCCCTTTCTTAGAGCGAACAGTGAGTTGCCCATTTACCCAGTCGATGTCGTCGAGCTCCAAGGCAACGATTTCCCCAGCGCGCAAGCCGAGGCGAGCCAGCAGAAGCAAAATGGCGTAATCGCGTTTTCCTCGTACCGTAGATCGCTCACAAGCAGCCAGCACGCGCTGGACTGCTTCGGTCGGAATATACTTGGGCGGACCAGACCTCTCCCAGTTCGGTATGGCCGGGACTGCCGCTGCGAGATTCGACGCTATAAGTCCCCGAAGTCTGGCAAACCGAAAGAATGAGCGTAATCCGGTTACCACCTGTGCAGCGAGTCCGCGCCCCCCTTGCGGCACGTGCCGCCGGATAAACGCCGTTATCTGTGTGGTGCCAAGGGTACGGGCCTCCACTCGCCCAGTTCCAAAGTGTTCGGTCAGGAACCGTTCAATGTGCCGCGAGTAGTTGTAGATGGTTGCACGATCCAACCCTCGCTCTTCTTTCAAAAAGGCACGATATCTATCCGCCAGACGTTGTGATGGGCTGCGTGCGACCGGTTCGCTCTTCGGCGCGACTACGCCACCATCGCGCAGGAAGCTGAGCAACAACCGTAATCCAGACCGAGCACCACGGTAACCGGCCGAGTGCTTCTTGCGTAAATGAGCCAGGAACTGCCCGACCTTCTCTTCATTGAGCCACCATAAACGCTGCTTTCCTCGAAGCAGCCACAGGTCGATCTTTGCAAAGAAACGCAGATGGTATACGACCTGGGCGGGCGTGTAGCCCAGGCTTTCCAGTTTCGCCCGATAAGTTGCAATGTGCGCAGTGAGGGGGCCGTCGCTGACGCGAACCCCGCTTTTCACAGGTGAAGTTAATGATGGTGTCATTCATCAGTCATATCGCGAACTCACCATCACCGTAAACGCCATTCCAGTGGGGCCGGATTATGCCGGGCCGAAAGCCGTGCCGGTCGTTTCTTTAGGGGCAAATCTCAACACCGCCCGGCATAATCCAGTTCCCGGCATAATGCCCATTATGCCGCTCCCGGCATAATGGGCAAAAGTCATCTTGCTCAGGCCATCGGCTACCATATCATCAAGGCCGGCTTCCAGGTCGTCTATTGCTCCATCTTCGACTTGGTCCATCAACTCCAGGCCGACCAGTCCCCGGCACAATTGGACCGATCCTTGGGCCGTTACCTCAAACCCGATTTGTTGGTCATCGATGATATGGGACTCAAAATCCTGCCGCACAAAGCGGGCGAGGTGCTCTTCGAGATCGTCATGCGCCGCTATGAAAACAAATCCACGCTGATGACTTCCAACCGGCCGATCGAGGAGTGGGGGAAATTGCTCAACGACGTGCCGGCGGCCACGGCCATTCTGGATCGTTTCCTCCATCATGCCGAAATCATTCCGATGAAGGGCCGCAGCTACCGACTCCGTTATTGTGGGCGCTCGCAGGTAATGGAGGAACAACCGAACAGCGGTTCCGCGCCGAGCGAAACCGAAAACAAGAAATGAGTTTTCCGCTTTGGCCGTGGCTTGCGTTGGCATTCCCAAAGCATCCCGATCCGGATCCCGCCGGGGCGGGATCGGATCGGGCGCAATGCGTTCGCAATCCACGGACGTTTGGACCCTCAGGTTGCGCTCCCGCAGAGCCCTATCCTCCCAAACGCACGCAAATAAATACCAGAAATAACTTGAAAACAAACTCCAGAAAATACTAAATCTGGCCCGCAAGGGGCGGGTCAGTTTGAAGTGACCCGAGGTGGGTCAGTTTGATTCGACCGCTGACAGGGATTTCTAACCGCAGCAGCCCGCAGCGAGTGAACAGTTCCTCATAAACGACGAAATTCCCATCCATAACGACTTGCCCTCGGCCTGTGTTTATTTGAACGATCTTGTTGCTGAAGCCAACAATTCTCCCCGTGAAAACACTCAGCGGCAGTGAAAGCCAGTGCTCCCCGCTGTCCCCAAACCGCAAAGGTTCTATTGGCGGTGGAGGCGCTGTTCTGGTTGGTCTGCCCACATTACGTGCGTCTTCAATCACGGTCCGGCGCACTGTTTCCACTTCATTCAAGATCGCACTGGCCTGTTTCCAGATTGAAAGCCGTTGCGATGCGTCGTTAGGTTGTTGTTGATAAATCAACGAGTCGAGTAATCGCTTAAAATCATTTTCAAGGCATCCCAATCGTCCTTGATTGGCTTTCAGAGCCTTCAATTTGCTTTTTAGATCCGCTGCGATCGCAGCGCCGGGAGAGTCTCGCTTGGGCCGCCCCTGCAGCGCCTTGATGCAATCAATGACATATTTGCGGACCGTTTGGAAAAACAGATGTAGATAACGCCTCCGTGTCTCGACGATAAACTCGGGCTTTGCGGTGGCGAGTTGGAGAATCAAATCATTGGCTCGTTGCAAACCGGCATCGTCTTCAAAATGAAGATGAACAAAGTCCAAGTCGTCATTCTGAAGTTGATCCCAGTCGAACGCCCTGTAGGCGTGAACGACCGCTTTAGCGGCGTTCCGAATTGCGTCGGTAATTGTCAAGTTTGACAGGTCCGGTTTATCGGGTTCGTGACGTGGCGGATTGCTTTTCACAACGGGCATTCAGCACAACCGGCGCGAAAGTATCAAGCGAGAGCTTTGGAGCACTCAGGATTGGATAAAACAAGCGCGCCTCCTTGCCCCCCCGAATTGGCACGAAGAGGGGGCATTACCCTTCGCCGCCAGTTTCTTGTCGTTCGGGATCGCGTGGTTGAATATCTGGCATTCTTGTTATCGCGCGGCATGAAGTCGTCGCTGGGAGTCGATGATGCCGCTAAATTACCTGTGCAGTGTCACGGCGGG
>CAIQQM010000067.1 GCA_903873945.1 uncultured Verrucomicrobiota bacterium | reverse complement strand
TTCGTCGTGGCCAGTCTCGACACGGCCTATAGCTCCAAAGCCGAAGAGCGCGGCGATTTCAGCGCTATGACTATCTGGGGCGTTTTTTATGGTGATCCAAATATCCGCGCCACTCGTAGCGTCGACCGCTATGGCCGCACCCACGACATGCCGACCAACAGTTACTACGGATCCGACCTCGACGCTGTGCCCCATGTGATCATCATGCACGGCTGGGCTGAGCGCCTCGAATTGCACGATCTGGTTCAGAAGGTCGCCAAGGACTGCAAGCTACTCAAGGTGGACAAGCTGCTGGTTGAGAACAAAGCCGCAGGCCACAGTGTCGCCCAAGAGCTGCGCCGCCTGTTCCGGCATGAAGACTTTGCCGTTCAGATGTACGATCCAAAGAGCATCGACAAGCTGGGCCGCTTGTACAGCATCCAGCATCTGTTTGCGGAGGGCATGATTTACGCCCCAAACACCACCTGGGCCGAGCAGGTCATTCGCCAGGTTTCTGTGTTTCCGCGCGGCAAACATGACGATTTAGTTGACACGGTATCCATGGCTCTGCGACACCTGCGCGACCTTGGCCTTCTCACGCGTAGTCCCGAGCGGATAGCTGAAATTAACGAAGGAAAGAAACATTATGGAAAACCCCCCGCGCCTCTCTACGATGTCTGACCGCGTCTTGTGCCGAGCGCACGTCGATAAAGTTGATGAAAATCAATGGGTTGTCGAGGTTTTTGGCCTTGGTCCGCACGATTTTACGCGCCGCTATGAAATCAATGCGAAATCGGATACACTTGCTGCCCAAGAGGGCATCCGGCGTTTTGTCGATGAAATGGGAGCCCGCGAGGATCAATAGCTATGCCGATGACGCCGGGTCTCGTGCCTAATATCCGTCAGCTCGCGCCTGACGCTGAGCCCGCCATTCAGATTGAATTGGTGGAGAACGGCGATACGCCTGTGATGGATCAGAAAGGCAATGTGCTGGAGATCGAGCACGGCGACGGATCCATCTCGATCAGCCTTGATGGTAGGCCGCTAGATGAAGCCGCCGATGAGGGTCCAGGCGATTGGTTCGACAACCTTGTCGATAAGATTGACCAGATGGAGCTGCATCGGATCAGCGACGACTTGCTGAAGGGCGTTCGTGACGATATCGACAGCCGCAAGGACTGGATTGAGAACCGCGCGCTTGGCATCAAGCTTCTTGGCCTCAAGATCGAAATCCCCGGTCTTCAGGGGGCTTCTGACGGCGCTCCAGTGGAGGGAATGTCCAAGGTCCGCCATCCGCTGCTGCTTGAAGCAGTGCTGCGGTTCCAAGCCAACGCGCGTTCGGAGCTGCTGCCCACCGATGGACCAGTCAAGATCCGCAACGATGACAACCGGGCTACGGCCGAGGAAGACCGCCTCGGCGACGCGCTTGAGCGCGACCTTAACCACTTCCTGACGGCCACTGCGACCGAGTACTATCCTGACACCGATCGCATGTTGCTTATGCTCGGCTTTGGCGGAACGGCCTTCAAGAAGGTTTACTATTGTCCGTTACGAAATCGTCCTGTTTCTGAAACGGTGGATGCCGACGACTTGATCGTCAACAATGCCGCGACTGACCTTCGTAATGCCAAGCGCATTACGCATCGTAGCCTTATGCGCCCCAGCATTGTCCGCCGCCTGCAAATCCTTGGCGTGTACAAGGACACGGACCTATCGCAGGCTAAGGTGCCCAAGCTTGATAGCCTTCAGCTTGAGAAGAAAGCCCAGCAGGGCATTATGCAGTCGGATGGCAACCCCGAGGATCGCGACCGCGAGATTTACGAAATCTACTGCGAACTCGATATTGCGGGCTTTGAGCATAAATATAAGGGCAAGGTATCCGGCCTTGAGATTCCATATCGCGTCACCATCGACGTATCATCTAAACAAATTCTGAGCATCGTCCGAAACTTTGATGAAGATGAAGACCTGCCGGAAGCGCGTGTAAACTTCGTTAAGTATTCATTCGTTCCTGGATTGGGGTTCTACGATGTTGGACTTCTTCAGATACTTGGTAACACGACTAATGCTATCACTGCTGCGTGGCGTGAGCTACTTGACGCAGGAATGTATTCCAACTTCCCCGGTTTTCTCATGGCTGATACCGGCGCGCGTCAGAATACGAATATTTTCCGTGTGCCTCCGGGCGGAGGTGCACTTGTTAAAACAGGCGGTCTTCCAATCAATCAGGCCATAATGCCCTTGCCCTATCAGCCGCCGTCACAGGCGCTGATGGCGCTCGTGGATAATATGGCACAGACTGGCATGCGGATCGGGGGAACCAGCGAACAGCAAGTTGGCGAAGGCCGTGCCGATGCCCCTGTTGGCACGACGCTGGCTATGATTGATCAGGCTACCAAGGTCATGAATGCGGTGCATAAACGCATGCATGCCGCGCAGGCCGAAGAGTTTAGGTTGCTGATCAGGACGTTCAAGGACAATCCAAACAGCTTTTGGCAGCGCAATAAGAAACCTGCTTACGACTGGGATGAACAGACGTTCTTGAAGGCTATTGAGGATTACGAGCTGACACCGCAGGCCGACCCTAACACGGCAAGCCATACGCAGCGCATGATGAAAATTTCCGGTCTCATGCAGATCATGGCGTCCGCGCCTGATTTGTTTGACAAGAAAACCGTGATCACTGACGCCATGCAGGCGATGGGATGGAATAATCCTGAGCAGTTCTTCAGCAAGCCTCCGCCGCCGCCGGATATTCAGTCGATGATCATGAGCAATCCCATGATCCTTAAAGAAGTGGCTGACTTGCTGCTGAAAAAGCAGGACAGCGACAGCAAGAAGTTGGTGGCTGAAGCGCAGGCTGCGGATCTTCATGCTAAAGCGCAGCAAACGCCTCGCGCAGGCTTGCAGCACCCGCAGGACATACAGGCCAAGCAGGCTGATATGGTGCTTAAGCAGGCGCAGGCGCAGGCTGAAGTTCAGCTCAAGCAGGCTCAGGCCGCAGAGATTCGCGCTAATACGCAGACAGATCAGAGCGGCGATCCTTTAAAGATGGCCGACCTTCAGCTTCGTCGTCAGGAAATGACGCAGAAGCAAGAGGATGCTGAGCTGGATGCCGTCAACCGCAAGCGCGATCGCGAAAGCCGCGAACGTTTGGCGGCTGTCAAGCTTGCCGAAGACGCTGCTGCCAACCCGCAGGGTCTTGGCGTCATCCATCAAATGCTGCCGCAGGACATGATCAACCGGCTTGAAGCTAATGAGCCGAGCCTCAAGAGCGGGGGAGATTGATGGAGACCTATTACATCAATTTTTATCAAGCCGAAGATGGGTCAACCTATCGCGGGCAACCTTTGACTAATCGCGGCGCGGTTCATAAGGAGAAATATTACATTAAATCTGGTTTCCCCAATGACCGCGCCGCATTTCTGGTGAAAGTACGGTTCAAAGCCCCATTAGGAGCAAACTGATGAACCCGATCCGCAGCGCACTTCTGACAGCTAAGCGTCGTCGTCATTATGACGATGGCGGCACCATCCCATTCGGCCCTGAAGCTGCTCAGAGAGCCGTGAGAATAGCAAAGCAGCAAGCGGGACGCCGCTAAGGAGTACTCCAATGTCTATAGCCAGTAAGTCCGCGCGAGCGGCCAATAAAGCCAAGGCAGAACGCCTTGTTAGAACCGACCCCAAGATGCGTGTAGACGCCAGCGACTATACCCCGCCGGATGCTCTTGATGCCGACGTGAAGACCGGCATGCGCCCGGTATCTCCGCGCCAGTTCAAGAAGGGCGGCAAGGTTAAGGGCGAGATGCACGTTGGCCATGCTGGTCGCAAGCCGCGTAAGTCTGGCGGCAAGGCGATCACGGCAGATAGCCTTATCAACCGCAATGCTAAGGAAGCCAATGAAGAGCGCGCTGGCGAAAAGCATATTGGCGGCATGAAGAAGGGTGGCCGGGCTCACAAGATGGGTGGCGGGATGATGCCAGGCCGTGGGGCAAAGGTTGCCGCTATGCTGGGCGCTCGTCAGGCCGCTGCTGGCCGTGGAATGCCTCCTCGCGCTGGTGCGGCTCCTATGGCTCCCCCAATGCTTCGCCCCATGAAGAAGGGCGGCGCAGCGCACAAGATGGATGGCGGCCCGATGGTTGGCGGCCCCGGCGACGTTAACAAAATTAACGTCCCTACGGGCGGTATCTACGGCAATTCAATGACTGGCGCTCGTTCTCCTTTGCTTAACTTAAAGCGTGGCGGCAAAGCCGGGCATCCCGACGTTGCTGAAGATAAGGCGCTGATCCGTAAGATGGTGAAGCCCGAAGCTCGCACCGGCAAGAAGCATGGCGGAGAAAAGTGGATCTCCAGCGCCATCAAGCACCCGGGTTCACTGCACCACGCGCTGCATGTTCCTGAGGGCGAAAAGATCCCCGCCAAGAAGCTGGCGAAGGCCGAGCATAGCCATAACCCTAAGCTTGCCAAGAAGGCTCATCTTGCGGAAACGCTGAAGAGCTTTCACCACAAGGCTAAGGGTGGCATGTCCGTCTCTGACGGTGAGCTGGAAGGCACCCGCCCGACTGGTGGCCGTATGGCTCGCAAGTCTGGTGGCCGTTCCAAGGGCAAGACTGATATCCATATCAACATTGGCGGCGGGCAGCCCCCGATGGGCATGAAGCCCCCGATGGGTCCGCCCCCCGGCAGCCCGCCTCCCGGCGCTGGCGCTCCCCCTCCAATGGGTATGCCTCCGGGTGGTCCGCCTCCTGGCGCTGGTGCTCCGCCTCCTGGTGGCGCTCCTGGTGGAATGCCTCCCGGCATGCCGCCCGGTCTGGCCCAGCTTCTTCAGGGTCGCAAAGCCGGTGGCCGCACCTATCCCAAGATGGAATATGGCGCGGGTGGTGGCGAAGGTCGGCTTGAGAAGATCGCCGAATATGGCCTGAAGCCGACCAAGTCAAAGAGATAAGAAATTTGAAGCTGGGTTCGGTCTCAGCTTCGAATAGACCGGTGGGCGAGACCCCTCTCCCGCTCACCGGTCTTTAATCCAAGGAGAGGGGCAACCAGAGGGGTGGTTGAATGTTAACGTACAGCGACATGTTTGAGCGCGAGCTGCGTAAGTTTATCACAACAGAGATTGACCGACTTCTTGAGAATGTCGGCCATGGCATGGGCGTTGCCGACTACGCTCAATACAGCAAACTTGTCGGCGAAATCGCGGGCCTTCGCAGAACTTTAGAGTTTTGTGAAGAAGCGCGTCTTTTCGTCAATCAACAAAGATAGAGGGGTATCTACAATGGCGCTAATCATGGAACATGTGGCAGAACCAAAAGAAGAGTTGTTAAAGCAACTTGGGAATATTTCCACGTTGGAAATATTCGGAAATGAGGTTTTGGTCGCAATTTACATTCGCCCACAGAAAACTTCATCAGGAATTTTCCTTACCGATAATTACCGCGATGAAGACAAGTGGCAGGGAAAAATGGGTCTTGTTGTTAAAAAAGGCTCAAATTCAATGGTTCCGCCAAGTGATGAAGTTCAAGTTGGCGACTGGGTGCTTTTCCGTCCTTCAGATGGCTGGGGACTGACCGTAAATGGCGTGATGTGTCGGCTATTGGATGATCGAGTCATTCGTGGCCGCCATCCGTCTCCCGATACCGCTTTCTAGGAGATAAAAAATGGTTAATTCCACAGAAGAGCAGATCGAAATCGATATTGGCGAACCGGTACAACCGGAAAAGCCAGAGAAAAAGAAAAAAGAACCCGAAATTGAAGTTGTAAAGGCTGAAGAAACGCCAGCTCGGCGTGAAATTTTGCCTGAAGATGGCATTCGGGAGCTTAAATTTCAGCTTGAGCAGGAAAAACTTGCTCGTGCCGAAGCTGAAAAACGCGCCCGCATGGCCGCAGAACGTGAGTATGCGGCTAAAAATGAGGTTACAGACACAAATCTGAGCCTCATTACCAATGCGATTAGCACAACGCAGCAGGAAACCGCGTATCTAAAGACTGGATATCGGGATGCAATGGCTAGTGGCGATTATGACAAAGCGGCTGAGATTCAGCAGCGCATGTCAGACAACGCTGCCCGTCTTTTGCAGTTGGAAAACGGCAAAGATGCCCTTGAAAAGCAGGCTCGGCAGGCTCCTGTCTATCAGCAACAGCCAGTTGACCCAGTAGAAGCCCTTGCTGGCCAACTAAGCCCTCGTTCTGCGGCTTGGATACGCAGTAATCCCCAGTTTGCTACTGACCAGCGCCTCTTTCAGAAGATGATTGCGGCACATAACTTAGCCCTGGCGGATGGGTTAACCCCGGACACGGACGATTATTTCGCAACGGTCGAAGATGCCTTGCGTATTCGTCGCCCTGAGCCTGTCTATAGCGATCCGATGGCAGAAGCTGCTACCGTGACGCAAAAGCGATCTGCGCCACCTGCCGCTCCTGTGTCGAGGGGCGGAGCTGGAATGGGAAGCAATCCCAATCGGGTTACTTTGACCGCTGCTGAGCGGGAAATGGCCCAAATGATGGGAATGACTGACAAGGACTATGCCATCAACAAGCTTGCCCTTCAGAAAGAAGGCAAACTTAACTAGGAGTTGGAAATATGGAAACCGAAGAAACTCGCCCCGTTGGACGTCCTCGCAGCCTTCTTGCTGGTCGTGTAAAGCCTGAAGTCACGGTCGATGCGATCCCGGTTGTAGCGCGTGAAGAAAGCCCTCGTGATCGCGCCGCCAAGCGCGCTGCGGAATTGCGCGGCCATATTGGCAACATGGACAGCGGCACAGACGACTTTTTTGTTCCGCCCGAGTACATCCCTGATGGTTGGTCTTATGAGTGGAAGCGCAAGACCAATGTTGGCATGGAAGACCCGGCTTATCAGGTTCAGCTATCCCGCATGGGATGGGAGCCTGTCCCGGCGTCTCGTCATCCCGCAATGATGCCCGATGATAACAAGTATCAGGTCATCGAGCGCAAAGGCATGATCTTGATGGAACGGCCAAAAGAAATCACTGATGAGGCCCGTGACATCGAACTTCGCCGCGCCCGTAACCAGATCCGCCAAAAGGAAGCCCAGCTTGCATCGGCTCCTGATGGAACTTTGACGCGCGATCATTCTCAGGCAAAGCCTAAGATTTCAAAGAGTTACGAGGCAATTCCTATTCCTCGGGATTAATTTTAAACAATGTAAAGGGGGCTTAAAA
The DNA here is from genome assembly GCA_903873945.1 of uncultured Verrucomicrobiota bacterium. Taxonomy (GTDB): domain Bacteria; phylum Verrucomicrobiota; class Verrucomicrobiia; order Limisphaerales; family UBA8199; genus CAIQQM01. The sequence continues at coordinate 4,328 of CAIQQM010000067.1, read as the reverse complement.
ACGCCCCCTTTACATATATGTTTTTTTGTGTGTAGAATGATTGCACAGCTTGCATAAGCTTTTTTCCCCCCGTTGTGGGAAAATAACATGCCCTGTTTCCTAGTCGCCCCGTTGCGCGATGACCGGAAATTTCCTTAAAAAGGAGAACCCGTCATGGCGAATACTTCTGCGCCTTTCGGTTTCCGTCAGTGGAGCGGCACTGGTTCCGCCCCGACGTATGAACAGACCGCGGCGAATATCGCTTCCGGTAATACTACGCCTATCTTCTTTGGCGACCCCGTGGTTCAGCTCAATACTGGCTTTATCACTCAGGCGTCGTCCAACTCCACGCAGATCGCTGGCATCTTCGTTGGTTGCAAGTATCTCTCGACCTCCCAGAAGCGGACTGTCTGGTCCAACTACTGGCCTGGTTCGGATACCAGCAACAACGTGGAAGCTTACGTGATCACGGATCCGAACGCTCAGTTCCTTGTCCAGTCCGGCAATGGTGGCCCTGTCACCTTCGCGTCGGTCGGCAATAACATCGGCTTCGGTGTGGGTGCGACCAATGGCAATACCTCCAACGGTTTGTCTACCTACTACGCTGATTTCTCCACGATCAACACCACCAACACCCTTCCCTTCCGTATCATCGGACTTGCTGGTTATGCTTCTTATGGCACGAACCCGCTATCCGGCCAGAACGGATATGACACAACCACGGCTTACAACAGCGTGATCGTCGCGTTTAACAACGTAGCGACCAAGTCGTTGACCGGCATTTAAGGAGTAAGGACCAATGGCTGTTAATCTTTCAGCGATTAAAGACCTTCTCCTCCCCGGTCTCCGTGGGATTGAAGGCAAGTACGAGATGATTCCGTCTCAGTACGACAAGATCTTCACCAAGCACGACTCCAAGCTGGCGCTTGAGCGTACTGCTGAAATGCGTTACCTCGGGCTTGCCCAGCTTAAGACCGAAGGTGGCCAGACCTCCTTCGACAACTCGGCTGGCGAGCGTTACGTGTTCAACCAGGAACACACTGAGATTGCGCTTGGCTACGCGATTACTCGCAAGGCCATCGACGACAACCTCTACAAGACCCAGTTCCACCCTTCGAACCTCGGCCTGATTGAGAGCTTTCAGCAGACCAAGGAAATCTACGGGGCGAACATTCTCAACACCGCGACGACGTATAACTCGTCGGTTGGCGGCGACGGCGTGGCTCTCTGCTCCTCCTCGCATCCCATCGACGGCGGTACGGTTGCCAACACGCCCACGGTTCAGGTTGACCTCAACGAGGCCACCCTCCTGAATGCGATGATCGCCATCCGCACCGGATTTAAAGATCAGGCCGGTCTGAAGGTTTTTGCCCGTGGTCGTAAGCTTATCGTTCCCCCGCAGCTTGAGCCTATCGCTATCCGCCTGACGAAGACGGAACTGCGCCCCGGCACTGCGGACAATGACGTCAATGCGATCCTTACGACGGCCGGTGGCCTGTCTGAAGGTTACCTGGTCAACGACTTCTTGACCTCCGCATATGCGTGGTTCTTGCTGACCAACATCGACGGCTTGTCGTATATGGAACGCATTGGTTTTGAAACCGATATGCAAGTGGACTTTGTAACTGACAATCTTCTTGTCAAGGGTTACGAGCGTTACAGCTTCGGTTACTACAACTGGCGTTCGATCTATGGCAGCTTCCCGACCTCGTAACCGTAGGAGAAGGCGCAATGGCTAACACAGCTTTCTCCGGGCCGTTGATGGTGTTCGGTCAGAACCCATCACAGCCTTCGGATTACAATCCCGATGTCGGCGGCATGTCCATGTTTATTGGCGGCGCTGGCATCATGGATCCTCGCACGGTTTACACCTATTTTCCGGGTGAGAGCCAGGCGGCTTACGACTATGGATGGCTTGGGTTCGATAACATCACGACGATTAATGCAGTGCCTTATACTAAGGCAACTGGTGCTATTGTCGCGTCTGCCAACGCTACTTCCGCTACTCTGACGCTTGTTTCGGCGGGTTCCGCTACGACTGGCGTCAATATCACCACCACTATGGCGCGCGGTGATACCAACGCAGTGGATGCTGGGCCGCTGGTAGCTCTTGATGCCTATACCTCTGTAACTGCTTCGTTTTCAAACGGTGTGATGACGATCACCGCGAACAGCGCGATGCCGGTTGCTCCGGGTATGGTTGTGGTTTCAACTTCTGGAACCGTTTCGCAGGGAACTGCTGCCGGTACTCAGGTTGTAAACCAGCTCACGGGCGGTACTGGTGGCCAGGGTGTTGCTGGAACTTATCAGACTAACGGTAACCTGACGGCTACGTCGGGAACGGTTGTTCTAGCTATCTCAACTCCCAGTCAGTGCATTGTTCTTAACAATGCGCAGACTCCCAGCGATGTCGCTTGGAATGCTATGACCCTGTACGGTCGCGCGGTTGCGGTTACTGCCGCTTCTGGCGCTACTGCTACTACGGCCACGGTAAACGGCTATGACAGCTACGGTTTCCCGATGACGGAAGCCATTACTATCACTGCCGGTTCGCAGGTATCTGGTAAGAAGGCGTTTAAGTACATCAAGTCTGTCGTGCTCAATGCGGCGGATGCGACCCATGCTTACTCGGTAGACACCACCGATATCTTCGGGCTTCCGATTCGTTCGGACAGCTTTGGCGATGTTCTTGTCAACTACGCTTCGTCGTTGACCGGCGTCACGCTGATTACCGCTGCCACCACCTACGTTGCTAGTGACCGCACTACGGCTACTTCGACAACGGGCGATGTTCGGGGCACTTATGGTGCTTTCACGTCCTCTACGGGCGCGAACAAGTTGATCATTCGCCAGTCACCGCAGGCATACATGACCACAACGGCTAACCCCGGTCTGTATGGCGTCACTCAGTACTCTGGCTTCTAAGGAGTAGACCATGAAGGGTCATAAGGCACACCATCACGCCAAGCGCAAAGCGCACGGCGGTGACATTGAGTCCCCCATGCACGGCACTGATGAAGCCGCCATGGATCTTCGCACCAAGCCGGAGCCCCGGACAAATGCGAAGCGCATCGACGACGAAGCTGAAGAAATGCACGCCAAGAAGCATGGCGGCCGTACCAAGCGCAAGCTTGGCGGTCACGTGCATCACGAGCATGGCAAGCACTTGGCCCATGCCAAGCATGTTGGCCACGTTCATGGCGAGCATCACATGGCTCATGCGGGTCGCAAGCCCCGCAAGTCCGGTGGTCGGGCTGGCTCTGAGGCCAATCCGTTCACCTCGGCTCTTCACGGCACTCCCCCCAAGGGGCATAAGGTCGAGAAGGAATCAATGGGCATGGACAAGTAATTGTCTGTTCATTGAACGCATAAACGGGGGCCAAGTGCCCCCGTTTTACCATGAGGGATGACATGTCTGGCGCTTGGACCCGTTCTGAAGGTAAATCCCCGTCTGGTGGCTTGAATGCCAAAGGACGCGCGTCATTAAAGGCCGAAGGCCACGATATTAAGGCTCCACAGCCTGAAGGTGGTTCCCGCAGGGATAACTTTCGTGCTAGAATGTGCGGGATGAAAGAGAAGCTGACCTCTGCAAAAACAGCCCACGATCCTAATAGCCGGATCAATTTGGCTTTGAAGAAGTGGAACGTTAAATGCTGAAAAACCGTCCGTTTTGGGAGAAAGAAGCTCCCGAAGATGCGCGCGTGAAGCATTTGGACAAAAGCCAAAAGCAGTCCGCAAAGGCAAAGGCGCGGGCGGCTGGGCGTCCTTACCCTAACGCTGTTGACAACATCGCCGCCGCTCGTGCTGGCAAGAGGAGTTCATAATGGCTACGTTCAACTCAACTGGCGCAGTTTCGCAGTCAATTACTCGTGTCGGGCGTTATGAGCCTTTTGAGCTTCAGGTTTCACGCAGTCAGATCACTTGGCATACCCCCACAAACATTTTTGGGTATGGGACTACTCCTTCTACAGCCGGACTGTTTCGCACAGTTTGGGAGAATATGACAACGACCGATTACGTGTTCCCTACGTCTGCGACCACCATGACTTTGACTGGTGGAACTGGCGACACGGCTACCATCACGATTGTTGGTTTGGACGCCAATTATAATGTTTTGACCGAAAATCTTGTCCTTAATGGCGCGACAGGCGTTACGACTGCTAATTCTTATTTCCGCATCAATAGCATATTTGTTGCGGCAGGGAGCACCACAAACCCAGCTAATATGGTGACGCTGACTAATGGTGGCGTGACATATGCACAGATTAACACCGCAACCATAAATGGCGTCACAGGTAGCATCGGAACATCGCAGATGGCGGTTTATACGGTGCCTGCGGGAAATACAT
>CAIQQM010000066.1 GCA_903873945.1 uncultured Verrucomicrobiota bacterium | reverse complement strand
GACTTCAGGAATCGTGAGGCGGATTCAGAAATTATCAACGCACGAACACTTCATTTGGCTTCAGTCGGCGCGACTTCAGGAATCGTGAGGCGGACCCTGGAACCGCCCCACATGCGACTCCGGAAAAGCTTCAGTCGGCGCGACTTCAGGAATCGTGAGGCGGTTCAATTGCGCCCTCAAATCGTTTACCTGTTTTTGGCTTCAGTCGGCGCGACTTCAGGAATCGTGAGGCGGTGGAGGTTCTCGCCTCGCCATCAACAGCAACCAAGCTTCAGTCGGCGCGACTTCAGGAATCGTGAGGCGGAAAGAGCCTGCGGCTGGCAAGCCGTTGCAAATTCAACCTTTTCTCCACTTCATAACAAACGTTCGCCCAAACATATCGGCAACGGCTTGCCAGCCGCAGGCTCTAATCTCCATCACCATCCTAATGCTATTTCAGACGGCGGAGAAATTCCGCCAGTCGAATCACCTCTATACCGAACGTCTTCTCCAATCCCAGCAAGTCCTTGGGTGAGCGTTTCAAGGTTTATGTTTGGGCATAGTTCATCTTCAAGCAACCCCGCGGGGCTAGGGCATGGCGCGCTACGCGCGCCACGCCCTGGCCCCGCCGGGGGCCCTCTTCTTTCACACCGCGTCCAGACATGCTAGCTGGCCGTGCCAGCGCCGTCGGCTCTCGCTCCACAGCTTGTTCGGGAAGAACATTCCCTTCTATATGCAGGAGGATCGGACCCCTGCCTTGACTGCTTCGCATTCCTGCCGTTTTGTCAGTGTGTCAGGCTCAACAGTGTCTTAGCGCAATGATGCGCCTGCCCCCTACCGAACGAGCAAGCGCATTACTAAGCGTCACCTCGGCCCCTCGGAGAGCGAATTTAGAGCCTTCGTAGAAGTCTCCCCCCAGGCGGTCACGAAACGCCGATCCTGACAGGCACTTCGTGACATACTCAACCCCGTTTAGCCGCGGGTCGAATTGATGGTTCCTGGAGAAACCGCACTTTGGCAAACTGTCCCAAAGGACATTGAGCCGGAACATATCCGACAAAGTGGGTTTCCACTCTTCCGCGCCGATTAACCAATGGTAGTGCTCACGTCCGAACCGCTCGCCCAGCTCATGCCGCGTAGCCCACACAAGCCGACGGAATGGAATACCCGCCATTTTTGCTGTCTCGTATAAAAACGCGAACAGCAGCTTTCGCTGTACATTCGGGCCAGGCACACAGGGAGAACTCCACGTTCCGCCCCCAAATACTCGCCAGCTCCGATAACGGCTCAGGATTATGGATTCAGGTAACGCCATTCGCTCGCCCCTTGATCGTCACCAAGAGGCGACCGCATACCGCTACTCGGTCTTTTTTACCGATGCACTGCGCAGCGCCGACTTGGGCACGCTGTTCCGGTCAATCTTGCCCTTGAACTTCAGCCGACCGCCGTTGGCAGCTTTGATTTCTTCCACCGCCAGGGTAAGGGAAGCTCCATCCAGTTTTTCCATCTCGATGGCTTCTTCCTCCTCCTTAGTCGGCGTGTAGTCGAACGTCTGCTTGAGCTTCATCCCATCATGGGCCTGTCGGTCCAGACAGTTGAGCATCGTAACTTGCCGCTCGTCGCGACTGCCACGAAACCAGACCTCGTGGGCAATGCCTGCTACATAGATTTCTATCTTCATTTGTTTTCACCTCCTTCCAGTTTGTTTGTGTTTGATCCCGACAGTGGCCACATGTCGGGCAAATCAGAATTTAGGTTTTGCGGCTCGCTCCGCTCGTCCCCACCGCAAAACACAAAAGAGACCCCACCTCCTTGGCTTACGTTTCTTTGCGTGGTTCCCCTGTGGTTGGTGGTCATGCGGCCTCCTTCCGCGAGGGAACCTTATGCTTCTGCGCGAACTCGCCAGCGACCGCCCGCCGGTGGAATTCATCAATCGCCTCTTGAGTGAGATATTGGCGACCGCAGATGTTAACGGTTTTTACCCAGCCCTTTTTGCGCCAGCGCCATGCCGTGCACGGCGTCACGCCAACCTGTTGCAACCAGGCCGAAAGGCTGATGATGGCGCCTCCCACGCCAACAACCCGAGAAGATGAACTGGCTACATTTACCACATAACCAGTTTTCACTAACACCTGACTTTAGTCAAGTGTTATTCTTTGGTCTGCTCTTTCCCACCCTCGCGCGACATCTTCCACAGTTCCTTCGCGCTCGGCTTGTTCCAAGGGCGACCCGGTTCCCGGTGCAGTTTGATAAACTCTTCCACCTGATTCGCCGACAGCCACTTCTTGCCGCAGGCCTCGACCGGCACCAGGGTGCCCTCCTTGATCAGCTCATTAACCCGCTGCTTGCTCACACCCATGAGCGACGCTGCTGTCACAAAGGGAAGAAGTCCGCCCTCCTGCTTTAGCGTCTTTCGATAGTCGCGCAAAAACCGGAGCACGCCCCTCAGACCCATTTTTGCCTTGGGCCTGGGTGCCTCCGCAAGCAACGGAACATTATCAGCCTGCTTCTCGTTCATCTGGGTGAAACTCTGCCACTAACATGACCAATGTCAAGGGTTAAAAAACGTTTGGCGGAACCCTCAGCGTATAGAACCATAATCCAGTCCGGCTTGGCGGTATCTTTGAATACTATCCGCCTTCAAGCCGTCTCGGCTGTCTCCACAACCGCCGGTCCGAAGTTCACCCGCTGCGCCTGCCGTTGCGCGTGCTCGTTCGAAAGATGGCCGTAGACCTTGCCGATCAACACTCCGCCGTCCTGGTGCCCGGCCCACCGCGCAATGGTCATGTAATCAATCCCGCTCATCACGCACATGGAGATGAAAAAATGGCGGCAGTCGTGAAAGCCGAACCTGGGTAGCTTCGCCGCTTTGCGCGCCAACAGCATCGTTTCACGAAATGTTTTGGCCGCCCGATCTTTATCTCCGCGTTGCGGGGAAGGAAAAATCCATTCGCTGTCTGGCGCACGCCGGGAAAACATTTCCTTTAAGTGCATTTCCAGTTCGCGGGTGAAATCCACCACCCGGGCTTTGCGATTCTTGCTCAGACCATCCGCGCCAATCGTTAGCTGCTTTTGCTTCCAATCCACGTCCGACCACTTCAACCGCAGCGCCTCCGCCATGCGCGCCCCCGAAAAGGCCAGCAGCCGGATATAATCTACGAATTCCGGCCCATTCTTCGACTCCTTCACCGCCGCCTCGCAGACCTGGTTGATCTGCTCCGAGCTGAACAATTCCCGCTTACGCGGCGTCCACTTCAATGGACGCAAGTTTTCAGTCGGCAACGACGTGATCCAACCGTCGTCAATCGCCCGCTTCATCACGTTGCGAAAGCAGATGACATCAAGATTCACCGTCCGCCCGGACACACCCGCCGCCTGCCGCTTGGCAATGAAGCCGTTGACCAGCGCCCGAGTGATGCGGTCCAGCCGGACATGGCCCAAAAGTTCAATCCAGTGGTTGACGCTGATGCGTTCGGTGTAGAGCGTGCTCTCCCGCTTGGCATCCTTCACCTGTTTGTAATAGTTGAAATATTGCTCGGCGTAGTCGGCAAACTTCGGGGTCCTTTTCAATACCGGCAGCGCACCTTTGCGCCGTTGCGCAAGCAAATCCTGAAACTTGGCGACCGCCTGCGCGTCTGATGCCGCTCCCTCCAAAGCTATCCGCTTCACCCGCTTCAATCCGGTGTTGGGGTCCTCCACCGTGATCTGCGCGTAGTAGCGATCGTTCCTTTGCCAGAGCCCACGAATTGGGCGCTTGCGCAGGTCCAACACCTTCTTGTATCTTGCAGCGCGATGTTGAAGTTGACTGAGATTCGTGCTGTTTCCGCTGTTGTTATGCCTCGCATTGGCTTGCATGGCGTATCTCTAGCACAAATACTAGCACAATGTCAACATCAATCAGCACCTGCTGTCATAAGTGCTTGGTAATAAGGTGGCCGATGTGGCGGAATTGGCAGACGCGCTAGACTCAAAATCTAGTACTCGTGAGAGTGTGTGGGTTCGACCCCCTCCATCGGCACCATGCAAGTCAACGACTTACGTTGTTGAAACTTCTCTCAATTAATGGCCACTTTGGGCACTTAATCGTAGCCGAAGCAGGGTGGCCAACAATTGATAGCTATTTCAGATCTGCGGCGGCTGGCTGGCTGATTTCTAGTCAGCGGCACCTGGTGGTGGTTCCGGTTGCTTCGACTTCCGGCTGCCCCGCCAAGCCATCGTCAACATGGAGCCCCCAAAGACCAGCAGCAACATTCCCCAGTAAAGGTTGACGTTGATGCCCAACGAGTGTTCGTACATCTCGGAGGTCGAGCCGGTGGCAAGGCCATAGACGACCAACATGGCGCCGAGGAGCGAGAACATCAAACCGATTGGCCAGCGAATATCGAGACCCATAAACAGGTGCCTTTCTTTTTAGCGGAAAAGTATGTTGAGAACCACACAGCAGGCGAGCAGCACGATGCCCAGCGTCGCAGGACGCAGATACCAGGCTCGTTCTCCGTCCTTGATCTTCGGTGTAAGCGAATAGACGAGACCTTTAAGTTCATCGTCGGTCTTCATGGATTTGGTCGCGAGCGAAATCGCCAGCGTCAGCACAAAGCAGACGATGAAGGCGAAGGACGCGAGCCAGAAGTTCTGCGCCATTTCGCTGGGGAAGGTCGTAACGACGGCGAGATAGCCACCTTTCAACGGCTTCAAAACATGGCCGACGGCGTCGAGATTGCTGCTCGTGGTCGTAACCGCGTGGAAAATAGCCGAGCTGGCGATGCCGCCGAACAACCCGAGAAAAGCGCCGGTGCCAGTGGTGCGTTTCCAGAACATACCCAGCAAGAAGGTCGCAAACAGCGGCGCATTCACGAAGCCGAACACGAGCTGGATGATGTCCATCGCGTTGTTATACATGGAGGCGAAATACGCCGCGCCGATGCTCAAAAGGATGCCCGCCACGGTGACGACCTTGCCGGTCATGAAATAATGCCGGTCGCTTTTGCCCGGCGCGAAGTAGGCTTGATAGAGGTCATAGGTGAAGACGGTGTTGAAAGCGGTCACGTTGCCAGCCATGCCGGACATGAACGACGCGAGCAGGGCCGTGAGCGCGAGTCCGAGCAGACCGGGTGGACAGTATTTTTTCACCAGCGACAGGATGACGCCGTCGTAATCGTATTCGGCAACGCCGTTGTAAATCTCTTTTTGAATCTGCCCGTCAGACAATTTGTTTTTTGCGTTGCCAGCGACCAGGGCGGCGATTTTCTCGCCATTCACTTTTTTGCCGAGCGCTTCGCCGACGGCCGCGACCGCAGCGGCGGCATCGGCCGGATTCGCATTCTTCACGGCGTCTACAGCCCTGGCATAAGCTGCCTGTGAAATAATCGGCGGCGGAATGCGGTACCCTTTATCCGGCATCGAGGTCAGCGCCACGGCAATCATGCCGGGCACGATCACCAGGAGTGGAAAGAGCATCTTGGGCACGGCGGCAACGAGCGGCGTGTTGCGAGCGGCAGTCATGTTTTTCGCCGCCATGGCGCGCTGGACGACAAGGAAGTTGGTGCACCAGTAGCCGAAGCTCAACACGAAGCCGAGGCCGAAGACCATCGCGAACAAATCCACGCCCATCGGATTATGCGACGGGCCACCCAGCAACGGCTGCCACGCGCTCGTCCAAGCGTTGGCGGCATAGTGAGTTCCGGCAGGCTTGAGATTCAGCGCAGCGGGATTCACCGCAACCTGCTGCAGCGAGTGATTCATCGCGCGCCAGCCGCCCGCGTCTTTCAGGCCGAGATAAACGACCGGCGCAAAGCCGAGGACAATCATGAAAAACTGCAGCACTTCGGTGTAGATTGCCGAGGTCAGGCCGCCTTTCAAAACGTAGAGCAGCACCACGCCGGAGCAGACCCACAGCGCGACGTTATAATTCCAGCCAAGGAGCTGGTTCAGCAACTTCGCCAGCGCGTTCATCGAAATGCCCGAGGCGAAAATGGTCATCACGGCGAACGCCACGGAATTCAGCGCGCGGACACGCTCGTCGAAGCGCATTTTCAGATACTCCGGGACCGAGCGCGCCCTGGAACCGTAATAAAACGGCATCATGAAAACCGCCAGGAACACCATCGCGGGAATGGCGCCGACCCAATAGAAGTGCGCGGTGGCGATGCCGTATTTCGCGCCGCTGGCGGCCATGCCGACGAGTTCGAGCGCGCCGAGATTGGCCGAAATGAAGGCCAGCCCGGTCACCCACGTAGGAATGGAGCGCGCGGAGGTAAGAAAGTCCGATGAGGTCTTCATGTACCGCGCGAGCGTCCAGCCAATGCCGATGACAAACGCAACGTAAATAATGAGGATCGCGTAATCAATGAGGCCAAGTTGGGCGGTTTGCATAAATCAAGGATTTAAAGCCATAGGGTCGCGTCCTGGTTCGGCCCGCGCGGGTGCCGAAGCGAACCTTATCGGAATTGCTTAAAAACTGTCAAGAAATCCAGGTTCGATTTGAGATACGCGGCACCCGACGCCCCCGCGTTGAGGCTCACAAATCGAGAGTGCGACGATCCCGTGTGCTGCGGAAAACGTGGGCCATAATAATACCTCCGGTGGGAACTGGCCAACTCAGGAATTACGGCCTAAACTGCGGCTCATGCTGCCTTTACGAACGCCATTCCCTACCGGAAATGCGCCCTTGAAGCCTCGCTTCCTTTTTCATGTGCGCACGGCGCGTTTCGCGTTTCTTCCTGCTCTCGTTGGCCTCAGCCTCGCGCAAACTAAAGGCCAGATTTCTGATTCATTTGTTGAGGGACCGCTCTGCGCCACAATTACCGCCAAAGAGGAAGGCAATCTTCGAACTTACGACTTGGCGAGCAACGCCGAACTGCGGGACAACCAGCCACCGGAGAAAAAGGTCACGTTCTCCGAAACGCCCGCGCATGCAACCATACGCACCGGCAATCTTCTCTTTGACGGCCTCTACGCTCTCACCGTAAATGAAGCGCTCCAGAACTCTGTTTCCCGGATCAAAGACTCCGCTTACGGCCACGGCGAAGCCATCCAGCTTGAGGCCTTCCAAACCGGCGAATTTTGGACCTACGTCTGGACACGCGACCTTGCCTACTCCACGCATATGGCGCTGGCAGGGTTTGATCCGACTCGTGCCGCCGCCTCGCTTCTGTTCAAGTCTTCAACGCTTAAACCCTCCGTCACCAACGGCTTTGCCAACCAGATTGTGCAGGATACCGGGTCCGGCGGCAGCTATCCGATTTCAAGCGACCGGATCGTCTGGATTCTTGGAGCCAGCGAGACCTTGAAGTATCTTCCCGAACCGGAGCGGCAGGCTTTTCTTGCCAAAGTCTATCCCATCCTTCGCGACACGCTTGAACAGGATCGCCGGCTTGTCTTCGATTCGGCCGACGGGCTTTACCGCGGCGAACAATCGTTCCTAGACTGGCGCGAGCAAACCTACCCGGGTTGGACGAAGGACAATGTTGTGGCCATCGGCATGTCCAAAGCCCTCTCGGTGAATGTCGCTAACTATTTCGCCCTAGTCATCGCCTCAGAATATGCCAACCGCCTGGGCCGCAGCGACGAACAAGCCCGCTACGCTGCCTGGGCCAAAGACTTGAAGGCGGCCATCAACCGGAACTTTTTTGACTCCGAAGCCGGCTTTTACAGCACCTACCTTTTTACCGACAAAGCCCAGCCCATCCGGGCGCATCGTTACGATTTGCTGGGCGAATCGCTCGCCATTTTGCTCAACGTCGCCGACGATGCCGCGGCCAAATCCATCATCAGCCATTACCCGATCGGCCCGTATGGTCCGCCGGTAGTGTGGCCGCAGGAACATACCGTTCCTGTCTACCACAACGACGCCATCTGGCCATTTGTCACCGCGTACTGGACCAAAGCCGCCCGCAAGGCGGGCAACGCGGGAGCTGTCGCCCAGGGCGTCCATTCGCTCATGCGCGGCGCAGCTTTCAACCTCTCGAACATGGAAAATTCAGACTTCGCCGGCGGCAGAGCCCAAGTGAAGACTGAACCGCTTCAGGGCCCGGTGGTCAATTCCCGCAGGCAGCTTTGGTCAGTAGCAGGGTACTTGTCCATGGTGCAGGACGTCATCTTCGGCCTCGAAACCTCCCTGGAAGGAATTCGCTTCGCGCCCTTTATCACCGGCGGCTTGCGCAACGGAATCTTTGCGTCAACCGACATGCTCGAGCTCCGTAATTTCAACTACCTCGGCAAGACCATCCATGTTCGCGTCCATTTCCCGCCCGCCGGCGGGAAAGACACGGGCGCCTGTCAAATCCGCAGGACCGAGCTGAATGGGAAACCGGTCAGCGACGCTTTCACATCGGCCAATTTCTTGCAGGGCCAAAACCAATGGGACATCTATCTCTCAAACCCTGCGCCTGAAGGGAGTCAGAGCAGCCTTCGCCTCATCACAGACACGTCGGATGACCGCGCCTTGTTCGGACCCTTGCAGCCGGAATGGGAAAACGTTGGCCAGGGAGGTATCACCGTCGAACAAGGTTTGTTGGCACTCCATTACACGCAGCAAACCGCATCGAATGTTGTCTTTAGCATCTACCGTGACGGCAAGCTGGCCGCCCGGAGCCTGAAGAAAACGTGCTGGGTTGACCCCCACTCCGCCGACTGCACCAATAGCATTCATTTCTATGCGGTCGAAGCCCTCGATGCAAAGACCGGCAACGCCTCGCACCTGACACCAACCCGGTATTATGCCGCCGATAACACCGAATGGGTTATCCCGGCACGGGAGATGGAGAATCGCGGCGGCAACCTTGCTGAAGGACGTTGCTTTGTGAACTGGGGCAAGCCCGGCGACGAGCTGCTCATTAAGAGCTTCGTCGCCAAGCGGAGTGGACACTACCTGATCTCTGCACAGTTCAGCAACGGCGCCGGTCCGGTCAATACCGGCATCACTTGCGCCGTGAAGAAACTTGAAATTCGCCAGGCGGGTTCAGATGCCCTAGTTGCCGCAGGTTATCTGATTATGCCGCAGTCGGGAAATTGGCAACGGGTGGATATGTCTGCGCCCATTCGAGCATTGCTCAAAGCCGGCGAGAACTATTCCATTCGCATCTCGGAAGATGAATGCTCGCGCAACATGAGTTACCTGGCGCAAAACCGGCGCTACACCGCATTGCCGGGAGGCGGCAACACGACTTACAACTTCGTCAATATCGCCGGCTTACAATTGCTCGTCGTCGCTGACTGAGAAGGAGACAAGGAACAGCATCGCGAGCCGCCTTTGACTGCGCAGAATACGGCTGTGGGGTTAAGGAATTTGACGGAGAATTAAAAAACCTGCCCTCTCCTCACACTTGCGTCGCGAAGAGAGGGAGGGGAATCATCTCGGGTTAGTCTCCGATTTTCAGCAATTCAAGGCCAGCAATGTCTGCATTGCCCCCCTTGATCGAAGAGAGGAGGTCGGTACCCGGCTCAACGTCGAGCTGAATGCGGCAACTGGCAGCAGCTGCGCCGTCAAAAATGACGTTTTGCACTTCCTCGATATTGATGCCAGCCCGGCGGATCTGGTCCATGACGAATGCCAGGACGCCAACGCGGTCGTAATGGCGGACGACGAGCTGCCACTTTGCGGGTGTGCGCGTGGCGATGTTGACGCAGTTAAGCACTACGCCGGTTTTCATGAATGTCTCAATAATCCGTATGGCCTCTTCGGCAATAGCTTCCTGCGCCTGCTCAGTGGAAGCGCCGATGTGGTGCGAACCGTAGAGATTGGGCAGATCGAGCATTGCATCCGAAAAGTCAGCCGTCGCTTCAGCCGGCTCCGGATCGAACACATCCAGCCCGACGCGAATTTTCCCGGCTTGCAACGCGGCTTGCAGCGCGGGCTGGTCGACGACCTCGCCGCGAGCCGTGTTGATGAGAATGGCGTTGGGTTTCATCAAGGCGAGGCGAGCGGCGTTGACCAATTTGCGAGTCTCTGGCTTAAGCGCCAGATGCAGTGATACGATATCCGCCTGCCGGAAGATGTCGTCCATATTTTCGCAGCGTTCGACACCGAGGTCTTTGGCCTTTTCCGGCGTCAGCGAGCGTGACCAGGCAATCGTGCGCAGGCCGAAAGCGCGAGCACGGATAATGACCTCGCGGCCGATCTGGCCGACGCCGACGATGCCGAGAGTTTTGCCAAAGATGCCGTCGGCTTTGGAGAACTCCTTTTTGTTCCACTTGTGCGCGCGCAAGGCGGCCACATTGTCCGGGATGCGGCGGTCGACGGAGAGCAGGAGCGCAAAGACCAGTTCAGCCACGGCGACTGAGTTTTTGCCGGGACAGTTGGTCACGAACACGCCGCGCGAGCTGGCAGTCTTAACATCAATGGTATTCACGCCAGCGCCGGCACGGAGAATCAAAGCCAATTGGTCGGAAGCCTTGATCGTATCCGCAGTCACTTTCTTGCTGCGGACGATGATAACTTTGTTGTCGCCTATGATTTTGGGCAGTTCCTCAGCCTTGACAGAAGGCTTGTAGGTAACCTCACACCCGAGCCGAGTAAGACAAGTAATGTGCTTTTCGGAGAATTTGTCAGCAATTAGGATTTTCATGATCTTTCCACAGTATTTTTGTCGCTGAAAGTGAACTGTCGGACGTTTTTTGCCAAGTCTGGAATTTGCAGCGCCAAGGGCAATCGGACAGGAGCTAGCGCGGGCGGGAATTGACAAGGATTTTCACAAACGAAAACCATTGGACCATAAACCGCAGCTTCTGCTGCTTTGACAAAGACCGCTGACAGGGCCAAAGTGCCTTATACGGATTTCAATTTCGGCATGAAGTTTCCGGTGCCAATTTCCGGCCTCAAGCCCGATACCATGACCCCAGCGCCTCCGATAGGAATGAAGCTGGGCGTGGCGAGCGAAGCGCTGGCAAGCACGCTGGATCGTCAAACGACCATCGGCTCGCTTTGGCGAACGGAGGGAGATCGGGTTCGCTGTTTCGCTTGCGGTCACCGCTGCCTGATTTTCCCTGGACGGCGTGGGATTTGCAAAGTGCGCTTTAACCAAGAGGGCCGGCTGCGCGTGCCCTTCGGCTATGTCGCCGGGGTACAATGCGATCCCGTCGAAAAGAAGCCTTTCTTCCACGTTTATCCCGGGAGCGATGCGCTGACCTTCGGGATGATGGGCTGCGATTTCCACTGTTCCTATTGCCAGAACTGGGTCACGAGCCAGGCGCTGCGGGATGAAGCTTCGCTGGCCGCCATCGAGCCGGCGACTCCCCAACAAATCGTGCGCACCGGCCGGCGGCAAGGGGCGCGGTTGATGGTGTCCAGCTACAACGAGCCGCTTATTACCGCCGAATGGGCGGTCGCCATCTTTCAGGAGGCGAAAGCCGCGGAGTTGGCCTGCGCCTTCGTTTCGAACGGCAATGCCACGCCTGAAGCGCTCGATTTTCTCCGACCTTGGATTGTCGCTTATAAAATCGATTTGAAGGGATTTGATGACAAGCGCTACCGGACGCTCGGTGGAACACTCAAGCATGTGATCGAAGGCATCCGCATGGTTCATGAGCGCGGACTTTGGCTCGAGGTTGTCACTCTCCTGATCCCTGGTTTCAACGACAGCGAATCTGAATTGCGCCAGATTGCGCGCTTTCTGGCTTCCGTTAGCCGCGACATCCCCTGGCATATCACTGCCTTTCACAAGGATTATAAGATGACGAATCTGCCAAACACCGCCTCGGGGCAACTTATCCGCGCTGCCGAAATCGGCAGCGAAGAAGGCTTACGCTTCGTCTATGCCGGCAACGCACCCGGCAGCGTCGGCACGCTGGAAAACACTTTTTGCCCCGGCTGCCGCGTGAAGCTGATCGACCGGTTTGGTTATCTGGTGCGCGAATACAACCTCACCTCAGACGGCAAATGCCCGAAATGTCACACCTCCATTCCGGGAATTTGGCCCGCAGCCGGAGCAGCGGGAGTTCGGATCGGTCAAGGCATAGCCGATTACTGCACCCGTTTGCCACGCGGCGTAGATGTGAGCTGAATATGGCAAATGTCGCAACAATCGATGCGGCTAAAATCCGGCCTCCGGCCGTGGCCGGCCGGTTCTATCCAGCCGACCCTGTGCAGCTAAGTGCGCTGATTAACGCTCTATTACGCCAGGTTACGCCTTCTAATTTTCCCCCACCCAAAGCCCTCATCGTCCCCCATGCCGGTTATGTCTTTTCGGGACCGATTGCGGCTTCTGCCTATGCCCTGCTCATGCCTGTTCGCGATATTATCAAGCGCGTCGTTTTGTTAGGGCCATCGCATTATGTCTCGTTCGAAGGGTTGGCAGCGACATCCGTCGGAGCTTTCGCCACACCACTCGGTGACGTGGAAGTGGATGTTGAAGCTGTGCGCAGGATTTGCTCACTGCGTCAGGTCGTGGTGCTGAACGAAGCCCACGAGCGGGAACATGCGTTGGAGGTGCAATTGCCCTTTCTTCAAACGGTGCTCAACACTTTCAAACTGGTTCCGCTAGCCGTAGGCCGCGCCAGTGCCGAGGAGATCAGTGAAGTGCTTGATGCCCTCTGGGGCGGAACCGAGACACGATTCGTTATCAGTTCCGACCTGAGCCATTATTTCGATTACGAAACTGCCAGGCATTCCGACCACGTCACGGCCAAAGCGATAGAAGCCCTGAAACCCGGGCGTATCGGCGAAGACCAAGCTTGTGGGAGGAATCCAATTTGCGGTCTGCTGCAAACCGCACGCCAGCATGGTCTACACGCGCGCACGGTCGATTTGCGCAACTCGGGCGATACCTCTGGTCCGCGCGATCAGGTGGTGGGTTACGGAGCCTTTGCCTTTGAGGAAAAAGGACCATAAGGAAACCGGAACAGCTCGAAACCCACCGAATCTTTATCGCCACCGGTTATTTCGTTGAAATTGGGGCTGGATTGGGCGAAGCCGCGGATTGGCCGGCCGGCATCGGCACAGGCGTGGTTAACAGGTTAGTGGCGGTTGCCTGAACGGCTGGCATCGTAGCGGGCATGGACGTTGTTCCGGCTGGTGGAAGTTTACCTGGCTGTTCGAGCATCCGTTGGAATTCAGAACCTGCCCGGCTGTGATAATGGCTTTGCAAAGCGGCCAGCATGAGCGCCAGCACGAAGAAGATGGTAGCCGCGTATTTGGTGATCTTCGTCAGAACCGTGCCGCTGCCTGATCCGAACAAGGCGTCCGAGGCACTGCCGCCAAAGGCCAGTCCGGCACCAGCATCTTTTTTAGGAAGCTGGATCAGGACAAGAAATATCATCGCCATGCAATCCAGCACCATCACCACAGTCAAAAGACCGATTAAAAAACCCATATAATGTCTTTCTAAATCGAATTCCGAATTATGTCAGCAAAGCTGCGGACTTCAAGTGAAGCTCCGCCCACCAGTGCGCCATCCACATCAGGCTGGCTCATCAATTCACGCGCATTGGAAGGCTTGACGCTGCCACCATATTGGATCCGGACGCGTCGGGCAATTGTTTCGTCAAACATTTTTGCAAGCACACCCCGAATGAATGCATGTGCCAGTTCGGCTTGTCCCGTGGAAGCAGTTTTGCCCGTGCCAATGGCCCACACGGGTTCATAAGCGACAATTGTTTCCACCATCTGATCTTTGCTCAAACCAGCGAGGCTGCCACGCAACTGAGTTTCCAACACTTTTTCTGTTTGCCCCCCTTCGCGCTCGGCGAGGGTTTCACCGACGCAGACGATCGGTTTGAGTGATGCGGCATGGACAGCTTGCGCCTTCTTTGAAATCAGCGCATCCGATTCCTTCTGGTATTGGCGACGCTCCGAGTGGCCAAGGATGACGTACCGCACAGAGAATTCCTTCAGCATGCCAGCTGCGATTTCGCCGGTGAATGCACCGACATTGTTCTCGCTCATATTCTGGGCGCCGAGCCGGATATTGGAATCAAGAATGTCCCTGGAAACCGCACCTAAAGCCGTGAAAGGCGGGCAGACAACGATGTCCACCTCTTTAACATTGGCCAGTTCAAGTTTGAGGCCGCGGACAAGATCGAGCGCCTCGGCCGCGGTTTTGTTCATCTTCCAGTTTCCGGCAATAATCAGTTTTCGTTCTTTGTTCATCATCAGATCCGCAGTTACCCGTTACTTGTCACTCAAAGCCGCAACCCCTGGCAGTTCTTTGCCTTCAAGGAACTCCAAACTCGCGCCGCCGCCGGTGCTCATGAATGTGACCTTGTCACCGAGCCCGGTCTTGTTGAGCGCCTTAACGCTATCGCCACCGCCGATGATGCTCTTGGCACCTTGCTTCTGTGTGGAGTCGGCCACGGCGCGGGCAATGGCGTTAGTGCCTGCGGCGAAGCGTTTGTCCTCGAACAAGCCCATGGGGCCGTTCCAGAGAATGGTTTTGGCTTTGAGGATGACCTCAGAGTAGGCCTTGACCGTGGCGGGTCCGATGTCTAGTCCAGCCGCGTCTTCAGGGCAATCTGAACCCGTATTTGCGCGTGGGTTTTGCCATTCAACGATTTGCTTGCCCTTCTTGTCCAGCTTATCGGTCTTGACGGGTGTGGCCACCACATCATCCGAAGGCAGGAGGAATTTCACATTCCTCGCCTTGGCTTTAGCCAGGGCGGCCCTGGCAATGTCCGCCTTATCCGGTTCCACGAGCGACTTGCCCACTGTGAACCCTTCCGCCAGCCGGAACGTGTAGGCCATTGCTCCGCCAATCAGGAGCGCATCAGCCTTTTCGAGCAGCCGGTCAATGACTTGGATTTTATCCGAAACTTTTGCCCCGCCGAGAATAACGACGAACGGGCGCGCCGGGTTTTCGAGCTCATCCCCAAGGAACTTCAATTCTCGTTCCATCAACAAGCCAGCTGCGCACTGACCGCCGCGCTTGGCCACGAGCCGCGCGACGCCTTCCGTCGAAGCATGAGCACGATGAGCGGCGCCGAAGGCATCGTTCACATACACGTCCGCGACTCTGGCAAGCTTTTCGGCAAAAACGGGGTCGTTGGCCTCTTCTTCTTTGTAGAAACGCACGTTTTCGAGCAGCAGCACATCTCCGGGTTTCATCACACTGACGGCCTGCTCGACTTTCTGACCGATACAATCATCCACGAACGCAACCGGGAAGCCGAGCAGGTCCGCGAGCTTGGCGGCAACGGGACGCAGCGACATGGAGGGCTCGCGTTTGCCTTTGGGTCGGCCCAAATGGGCTGCCAGAATCAATTTCCCGCCCTGCTCGATCAGCAACCTCAGCGTCGGCAGGGTTTCCACAATGCGGGTCGCATCGGTGATGACCATCTGCCCACACTTTTCTTCCATCGGCACGTTGTAATCCACGCGCACGAACACGCGTTTGCCGCGGACATTCAAATCTTTAACCGTCAGCTTTGCCATAATATCAGGTCATCCCAATAAGGGCGCAGAGCATAGCGAAGCCGGGGGGCGAGTCAAAATCAATTTAGGTTGTGGCGCACGAGGGCGGCAGGCAACACCGAGAAACGGCAGTTGTTGACGACCAACGACACGTAGCAGCAACACTGCGCTGGGCTAATAAAGTCTTTCATCCAAGTCAATCAGAGGAAAAACGACCCTGCCTCCAGTTATTAACAGCAACTTCCATTCCAAAACCAAGTGGACAGTTTGAAGCGAAAGTCGTGCCAAGTTTGTGCTTGTGTTAAAATCAAGTTGGTTTAAAATTATTGCATGCCGCAAGGCTTACAATTGTCTCAGCGTTTGACGCAATCGCTGGTGCTCGCACCACAATTACAGCAGTCGCTAGCCCTCTTGCAAGCCCCCACACTCGAACTCAAGGCGTTGGTAGAACAAGAGTTACAACAAAACCCAGTCCTCGAAGAAACCCCCGCGTCAGAGGTTGATTCGCAGGATAAGTACAACTCCGAGCCGGAAAAGCCGATCCAGTCCGCCGATCCTGCCGAGCCCCCGGCAGACATGAACTTGGATCCTGCTGCTGAAAAGAGCGCAAGCGAGCCGGCTGACGACTTCCAGGCCGAATTCGATCGGCTGGTCCAACTTGACCAGGAATGGCGCGACCATTTTGCACAAACCAATCTCCCTGCCCGCGCTTCGGCCGAGGACGAAGAGAAGCGGCAGTTCATGTTCGATTCCCTTGTAGCAAGCACGTCGCTGCAGGAAACTCTTCTCGAACAGGTTCGTGAGTCCACCCTGTCGCCTGCCCTCTGGCCTGTTGCCGAGATGCTCATCGGCAACATCGATGAGTATGGCTATCTTAAAGCCACTGTTGACGAGTTGGCCTTCTCCACGTCACTACCGGCAGATAGCATTCTCAGTGTGCTCAAGGTCATTCAATCCTTCGATCCGTCCGGCGTCGGCGCGCGGGACCTGCGCGAATGTCTCCTCTTGCAGCTCGAACGCTCCGGCCAGCAAAACACTCTTGAATATCGTATCGTCAACGAGTTCATGGACGCCCTTGGCAAGCGGCGCATTCCTGAAATTGCCCGTGGCACCGATTGTTCTTTGGAAGATGTTCAGGCTGCCCTGGCACGCATCGCCCGGCTCGAACCTCGTCCTGGCCGCGCCTTCTTGCCGGATAACGATCAATACGTCCTCCCGGAGGTGTTTGTCCAGAAAACGGGGGATGACTTTGTCATCACTACCAACAACGAGCATATCCCCCACTTGCGCATCAGCAATACCTACAAAGATTTAATGGCGCGAGGTGAGAACTCGGGCGAGGTGCGCAATTATATTCGCGAGAAAATCCGCGCTGGAAAGTTTTTGATTAAGAGCTTGCACCAGCGCCAGCAGACGATTCTTAACATCGCGCGGGAAATTGTGCATCGCCAGCGTGATTTCATGCTCAAAGGCGTCGCTTTCCTAAAACCCCTTACGATGGTCCAGGTTGCCGGGGTCGTTGGCGTTCATGAAACTACGGTCAGCCGCGCAGTTTCCGGCAAATACATACAGACCCCGCAGGGTATCTTCGAGATGAAATATTTCTTCACCGCAGGCATCCAGACCGCGAGCGGGGATGGGATGTCCAACACCAGTGTAAAAGACATGATTGCCGATATTTTTAGCGGCGAAAACACTGGCAAGCCACGCTCCGATCAGGAAGTTGTCAGGATGCTCAAGGAAAAAGGCATCGTCATCGCCAGGCGCACGGTCGCTAAATACCGCACCGAGCTGAACATTCTCCCCTCCAATCTCCGCAAGGTCTATTAACTCGATGTGGGAAGGTTTCGCCCGGGATTGGTCTTGGGGAACTTCTCGAAACGCTCGGACCTCGCAGACATTCCTTTGTGACAGTTCTCTTATGTTTGTCACCGTGACCTGAAGATGACCGAAACTGAATGAACCAAACAAAGGATTTAACAGGACCATGCAGCGAGTGCGGCCAGCCAATTAGCTTTCCAGCCGAATCGGCCGGCATGATGAGCCAATGTCCTCATTGCGGCAGACAGACGGAACTGCTCCTGGGGACAACACCGCAAGAACCTGCTGTGCCACGCGAATTGGTGGTTTGGACCATCATAGCATTATTGATCCTTGCTTTGGGTCTCGCCGGAGCCATTGCTGCCCTGAACCGGGCGGAACGCTGGGCGGCGCAACACAAGGAAAAGGTCAGCCAGTCAGCAAGGCCATGATCAAATCCAAAACCCGGGGCTGGATTTCCTGGAACGAGCGCAGATTCTGATGGGGAAACCGGAACCCCGGAAATGCCGCTGGAAGTGGTCGGGCAAAAGCGACGATCCCCAAATCCTGTCAAACTCTGCGAGTCCTGCAGCCGAGCCGGGGGGGTTAGCCTAATTCCGCCGACAAGCGCCGTTCCGCCTCCTCGTTTCCGAGGCCATGCCTTGCGCGCATCACAGAAAGCCCAACCACTGGCGGGTACGTCAGGTCGCCTTTCATCCGGGGCTCAACGTACTCAATGACTTCGAAGAGGAGTTGGTTTGCCGCCCGGTAATCCAAACTCGTGAGCCTTTGAATGTAACGAGTGGCTCGGTCAATGAGCTTCAAATTGCTGGCTACAACCCAAACCATACAATTGTCTATCACTCGCCCCATCCGAACCATTGTGCAGGTCGATATCCCGTTCAACAACATCTTGAGGCCGGCGCGAGTCACCCCGTCCAACAGAAAATCCGTTTCCGGAACTGGAATGAACACCCCAACGCAGTCGTGATTCCATCTGTCGGTGAAACCGCTAATTTCAGTGCACGATGTCTTGCGTCCCAGAAAGACCAACCCGGTTCCGGCTCCGGCTTTCCGCGCTCCCTCCAGTTGCACACGAAAGAATCCCTCAGATGAAAGCAATAATAACTTTTCAGCCTCGCAAAAAATTCCTGTGGCGCTGTCGCCTCCATAAAACTGCCGGTAAGGAAGGCCATCAAGGCCGATCTTGAAACGCATCAATTCGGCCCTGCCGATCTTACGCACAATCCCGTATGTGCGAGCGACCTTCTCGCCGCCAACCAATGTCCGGATTTCGCTTTCGCTCCATTCGACGCACAACGGCTCTCGTCTGATGATGCTCCGCCAAGCTTCTAGAGTGTCTCGATGCGGCAGGAAGAGAAAAGACCAAGGTTCGGCTGCTGCGGCATCGTCAAATTTCTTAAATGGGGGGATGCAATAGGTCGGTGAACGTTCGGTGGTATCCGTAAGGACATCAATTCCAAATTTGTCGGCAAAGTAGGTGTTTTTGTGGCCGGACCGATAAGCAACCTCCTCAAGCGCAACCACATCGGAAAGTTGTCTCAAGATCGGCGACGACTGCAAGACCGAGTGCATTTGCTCGAGCTGTTCGAGAAACCGTGAAGGGACAACCGATGACTCCAGCGCGCATGGGCCTTTCGGATCGATTTTCCTCATTAAATCCCGCAGAACCATTTCGAGGACCGTGAGCAGAACGCAGAGTTGAATCGTTGTCGCCTGCATGCGGGTCGAGCCAGTGATCGCCATAGGCCCAGTGGTAAGATTGAGCTTTTCTATCCGCGGCTCCTCAAGGACTTCACGGCTTCGTTGCACATGGCGGCAGAGCACATCGTCGGGATTGTTGTAAACAAAGTAAACCTTCGCCCCAGCCGCGACACCCTTCCAAGCCGTGCCGATGACAAACGACGTCTCGCCCCCTTCCGTAATGGCGAAAACAACGTCAGCCGCTGACACACCAAGGTCTCCAATCTGCTTCTCCCCGAAGGACGCAAAGTCCTCAAAGCCCTCCACCGATTTGATGAGAGCAAAATCCCCGCCCGCCATAACGCTCAGTGCCCGGTTTTCGAGTTCCGTTGTTGAAGGGGAACAAACCGAGCCGCGGGCATGCTGCTGTTGCCAGAACTCCCGCCAGATCGAAACGAGTTGGATGCTCAGCCGTCCCGTAGCGCCGCATCCCGTAAAGAAAATCCTTCCTCCCCGCTTCAATGCGAGCAGCAGGGCTTCCTTAATCCCTTGCGCACGGCCCGACTCGACAAACTCGCGATATTTAACAAGGACGTCTCCGTCCACTTCAAAGAGCAGCCCAAGCGCCGCGCCGATGTCGTGCCGTGCGGTTTCGCTAAGATTCGCAGTGACAGGATGAGACAATTCGGTTGTGAGCGCCCCGAGCTGGAACTGGTCGCTAACCTTCAGGAATTCCTCGGCCCGCTTTTTCGAGGATTCACTCATGAAAGACTCATTCGCAGGACGTTTTGCCCGCTGCCAGCGGCACGGTTGTGAGAGAAGCATAACGCACCCCCTCCGACGAGAGCACACTGCGCATGATTTCGACATTGGCAGCAGTCCACTCGCCAAAAACCCGTTGGGCCATTCCTGAAACCAGCCTGCCGACGACTTCCGTCTCAGCCCGTCTGAGCTCCTTGATGCGGCCCAAAGTCACATGCCCAGCGAATTTGCCTTCCGCCGTTTCCGCAGTGAAATTGCAAACCACCGCTTCCACCGCCTGTTGCAACTGAAACAGCCCGTTTTGCCGGTCTTTCACACCAACCCAAATCACACGGGGCGCTCGCGCATCCGGGGAAAAAGCCAATTCCTTCAGCATGCAACCGAAACGCCGCGAAGCCCCGGCAAGCATCGCGAACCGCTTGCGCCAGCGGCTCCGTGAAGCGCGCTTCCACATTTCCAAGAAATCTTAAGGTAAGGTGAAACTGGTCGCGCCGGGCCCAACGGACTGTGCTTTCCGGCAACGCGCGCCGCAGCTCGGCTTGCGCTTCTTCGATCTTCGTCCCGACCTCTTCCGGCACCGTTATCGCGATGAAAAGCCGGAATCGTTCAGGTGGAGTTAAGCCGGACATCTGCTCCATTGCTATAGAAGAGGTTCCCCGCGCGCCGTGATCAGCAAGCGCTGCCGTTGGAATCCCTGTCGGAAATAAAATCCCGGTTCACTCCCAGAACAACGTAACAATAACCGACGCCCACGAAACATGTTGCAGTATCCTTTGGAGGGACTCGCCGGAATCCGGCGCCGGCACTTTGGCAGTGTTGACGATTTCCTCACCCCGACGTGCTTGAAGAAAGAATTCATCAACTCAAAAAAGCTTCGTAATAGGGAAAAGCTTGTCAACTGCAAACTGTCCGGCTAGCGTCTCAAACGCACTCAAAAAGCATGCCTCCATCAGTTGCCACAGACCCAAATCCAGTGCCTCTCTGCGTCGATTTGGATGGCACGGTGATCCGAACGGACATGCTTTGGGAGTCGCTGGTGCAGCTGCTGCGGCACAACCCACTGTTCGCACTGCTGGTACCGCTATGGTTTCTCCGGGGACGCGCCTGCCTGAAGGAAAAGGTCGCCGTCCGCACCGAAGTTGATGTCACCGCGCTGCCGTATCACGAGCCGTTTGTGGAGTTCCTGCAAGCCGAGCGACGAACCGGCCGCATCCTTCTTCTCGTTTCGGCTGCAGACTATCGGCTGGCGAAACGGGTCGCAGACCATCTCAGTTTGTTCAACGAGGTTCTAGCCAGCAACGGCAAGCTCAACCTCCGCGGAAAGATCAAAGCGGCCAAGCTTGTCGAGCGATTCGGCGAGCACGGTTTCGACTATGCCGGAAACTCCTCGGTGGATCTCGCCGTATGGCCGCATGCGCGCCAAGGAATCATAGTCGGAGGCAGCGTGAACCTCGCCAGAAAGGCACGCCGATGTGCTCATATCACCCAGATCTTTGACTAGCCCGCATACCCGCACACGCCAGTGCTTGCCTTTCGAGTCATTTGAGGCAAGCTGCGGCGGGTGAAAAACTTCCGGGCCAGTCCGTTCCTGAGCAGCCGTTACATGCTGGCGATGATTGCCGGACTCCTCCTTGCCGCCGCATTCCCAAAAATTGGAATCACCGGACTCGCCTGGATTGCCCCCGCCCTGATGCTCGCCTCGGCCTTAGGCAGGCATAACGGAGAGAGCTTTCGTATTGGCTATGTTTCGGGCCTTACATTTAACCTCGCCTCACTCTATTGGCTTCTCCTCATCCCTTATCGCTGGCATGGCATTCCCCTAGGCCCGGCCACCGGCTGGCTCGCCCTGAGCGCGTTCATGGCATTGTTTCCGGCAACCTGGGTCTGGCTCATATCCTCAACCCGCGGCTTCAAGCCGAGCCTTCAAGGAACGGGCTCAAGCGTCCAGAATCCCGCCAGGCTCATATTCGAAGCCGAACCCTTCCGTGGCGTATTGGCAAGGAGCTGGGCTAAACGCACGCTTTGGGCGATTTACGGGGCGGCGGTCTGGGTCGCCCTCGAAATGGTCAGCGCCCGCATCTTCGGCGGCTTCCCTTGGAATCTCCTTGGCTCATCCCAATACCAGATGGTTCCGCTGATTCAGATTGCCTCTGTCACCGGCATCTATGGGGTATCGTTCCTTGTCGTCTGGCTTTCCCTTTCGTTCCTGTCAGCCGGGCTTACGCTCCTGCGCCGCCCCATCGTCCGTTCGGCATGGCTTGGCGACATCATCCTGCCGATGCTGGTTGTCGCCTTGCTATTCAACCTCGGCTTCAAGCGGCTCGCCGGGGACACGCCACAGCCGCGGTTGCTCAGCGTCACTCTCATTCAACCGAGCATCCCCCAAACCCTCATCTGGAACGCCGCCAACGACGACGAACGTTTCCGCGACCTAGTTCGCCTTTCGGAGCAGGCCCTCAGCAACCGCACCGACCTGCTCATCTGGCCCGAAGCTGCCGTCCCGAAACTCCTTCGTTACGATACCAACACATTTGCCGCCATCACCGACCTCGCCCGTCGCCATCATATCTGGATGATTGTCGGTTCTGATGACCTTGAACCGCGCCGCAACTCTTCCAACCCCGAAGGTGTTGACTACTTCAACAGCTCCTTCCTTATCGACCCCGAAGGCAGACTTGCCGCCCGCTATCTCAAACGCAACCTTGTCATCTTCGGCGAATACATTCCCCTGGCCGATACTGTTCCTTTTCTCAAATGGTTCACCCCCATCCAAGGCGGATTCGCTTCCGGCGACCGACCTGTACCATTTGAACTCAAGGACCTCGGCGTGAAAACCTCCGTCATGATCTGTTACGAAGACGTTTTCCCCCACCTCGCCCGCGGCAATGTCGAACCGGACACTGACTTTCTCGTGAACATCACGAACGACGGCTGGTTCGGCGAAGGCGCCGCGCAATGGCAACAAACCGTCGGCGCGGTATTCCGAACGGTGGAAAACAACGTGCCTCTTATTCGTTGCGCCAACAACGGCCTCACGTGCTGGGTGGACGCCTGCGGCCGTCTCCGTCAAATCCTCCGCGACAGCCGCGGCTCCATCTACGGCCCCGGGTATATGACGGCTGAGATTCCCCTTCCCGCCTCCGGACAACACCACGCCCGGACCTATTACAATCTCCACGGCGATTTGTTTGGCTGGACGTGCGTCGGAATTGCCGGGGCGCTCGCCCTTGGACGATTTGTTCGGCGCAGGAAAAGGGTGGGAATCTTAGCCGCGGATTTTTGAACAGGGGAGCCACTGATGGCTCAAACGGGGAAAGAAGCCACGGATTCACACTGATTAAACACGGATTAACTGTGGATTATTAACCACAGATTTCACAGAGTCGAAGTTCGACTTCCCATAGCAGCCACGGATTGAACACGGACTTCTTCACAGAAATTCGAACAGGAATTTCTTGCGGAGAGCGCAAAGAGGCGGGAAAACCAAGAGGGATCGCGGAATTTTAGCCACAGATGGCACAGATTTCACGGATTGAGGGACGGACACGCGGACCGGATTTTATTGCAGAAAGGATATGATATCCTTGTGCTCAAACCGGGCGCGCATCTTGGTGGTCATGTCGCCCAACTGACGGCCCAGGGAACGGGCCAGGTGGTACAAAAACTGTGCCGCCAAGGCAGGCTGTTCGGCCATCAGTTTTTGCAAGGAGGCGGAGGTTATGGTAATCAGCACGCTATTCTGGACGGCCTCGACGCTGGCCGTCCGGGCGGACTGGTTCAACAAAGCAACTTCGCCGAAGGCGTCGCCCGCATCCAGCATGCGCAGGAAAATGATCTCCCCGCCCTTGGTTTTGGAATAGACACGCATCTGCCCCTCCAGGATCAAAAACATAGAGTTGCCCGGCTGCCCCTCCGTGAAGAGGGTAACCGATTGCGGAAAGTTCAAGACCTCCGCGTAGTTCAAGAACGCCGCGAGTTGTTCATCGCTGAGCAGCGCCAGGCTCTTGATCCTTCGCAGATGCCCCGGCTTCAAGCTGGATGTGACCATAGAGTCGTGAGCCTTCTTAGCAATCCTGATTGGCCGGTGCAAGCCCAGAAACGGCGGGCGGACTCATTTTTCCCTCATGACCACTTCGCCGATCCAATCGTCGGGCGGCGGGTGGAGGCGCCGTTCATTAATCGCGTTGAGATAAAACAACGAAGGGCCATCGCCCTCATTGCGCAGCCCGATGGTCTGCCGGAACGCCGATTCGGCGTCGTCAAACTGGCGTTTGTGAAAAAGCAGCAATGCCTCGGCAAATTTCTCCCGCCACGGACGCGAGGCTTCGGCAATTTCGCGCGGGCCGAGCAGTTCATGGATTTCCACCGGACGGGCGAAGCCCTTGGCCCGGATGTAGCCGATCAACCGGCTGGTCAGCTTATCTTCGACGGCCCGCTGGATGTCGCGCGTGGCGAGCACGCTGGTGCCCAGATGCTTGTTGAGCCCCTCGATGCGGGAGGCGAGGTTGGTGTTTTCCCCAACGGCGGCATAATCGAACCGCTGTTCGCCGCCGACGTTGCCCACGCAGACAACACCGGTGTGCAGACCCACGCGCGTCCGCAAAGCGAGTCCGTGTTGTTCAGCGTGAAAATCGACCAACCGCTGCCGCAACAGCAAGGCGGTGCGGCAGGCGCGTTCGCGATGGTCGGGTTGTTCAACGGGGGCGTTCCAGATCGCGAAGATGGCATCTCCGACCAGGTCCATCACCGTTCCATCGGTCTCATGAATACACGCCAGCGCGGCCTCGAAGTAGCGGTTGAGCAGGCTGACCAAATCGTCCGGATTCATCGTTTCACTGATGCGCGTAAAATTTTCGAGATCCGTAAACAGCAGGCTGACCTCCTGCTTGACCCCGCCCCGCCGCCGCAGGATGGGATCGCTCAACACCCGCTTGACCAGGGCGGGAGACAAATGCACGGCCAATGATTCTTCGAGCAATTTTTTCTCCACATACAGCCGCAGGGAGTTGTAAACGACGGAACAAAGCAACGCGACGGCCAGTTCGCATACGAAGATGAGCCAGGCGAACCAGAGATGATGCCGCCAGGCCAAGTAGTGCGCCACCACGACAACCACTATCACAGCCAGGAGCGCCGACAGGACCGCCGCCAGCGGTTGAAGTCGAAGGAACCCGAAGCCCGCGACAAGGGCGAGCAGAATGACCGCGCCCAGTTCCAAGCTGAAAGGGAGGCGATTCAGCCAATCGCCGCGGAGAAGGTTCAAGGCCGCAGTCGCGTGAATTTCCACCCCCGGCGCGAATCCCCTTCCCCAGTAAGCGTAGGGCGTCAGAAACTCGTCCTTGCCTTTGCCAGAAAAATCAGCCGACAACTGGGCGCCGACGAAGACGATTTTGTCCTTAAAAAAGCCGGGCGGAACGCCGTCGGGTTGCAACGCGAGAAAGTAACTCACACCGGGAATCGCACCAGGCGGGCCGCAGTAATTGAGCCAGCGCGATTCCGAAAGACCAGAACGGACCGCAGCCCCGGCGGCACCATTAAACCGGGCCACCGCGCCGGGCAACCACGGAATGGCGGCGACGCCGGAGACATTTTCGAGCGCCGGGAAGAACCTTCGAATGCCATAGTCCGGATCAACCGCCAGGTTCGCATTACCCCAGGCAGCAGCCGCGTTTCGGAACGGCTCGTAGGGCAGCTCTTCCCACCGCGCCACGGCCCCCGGAGTGGTTGCGCGCTGCTGATAATTACCAGTCAGGATGACGCGTCCACTGCGTTTGATGGCGGAAGCGAAACGTTCGTCCGCAGCCACGTCAGCGGCGGGGTCAGTGAAAAGAATATCAAACACGATTGCCTTTGCGCCCTGCGCGGACAATTGGTCCACCAGGCGCGCGTGAAGAGACCGATCCCAGGGGGCGGTCATAGGCTGGCCCAACTGCGAATGGGAGGCTTCATCCAGGTAGATAATGGCCGTGTTCGTAACCGCCAGATCGCCCCGGAGCGCGAACGGCAGATCGAAACTCGACCGCACGACTCCGCCGCCAATGGGAAAAAGAAACAGGACCAAGCCGACAAAAGCCGCCAGCAATGCCGCGATGCTCCCGCCCAGCCAGGGCACGGCAGTTCTCTTAGCGGCAGCGACTCGCATCACTTAAAGATCAGCCGGGTTTGCCTTCATGGCCCAGGTTGCAGGCGATAAAACCCGCGGCTGCGGGAGGAGGCGCCGGTGTCGAGGTAATTGACGGGTGCGGTAATGTCGGTGTTGGTGAGCAAACGGCCCCACGACGACAGGTTCGTGCTCAATTGGAGCATCACCGACTGGGTGGCCCCGGCCCTTAGCCAATAATTGGCTGACGCCGGGTCCCGGGAGATGCGCAGGCAGGATTGCACGCTGATTCTAGCGGCAATGTTGGTTACCACGCCCATCATATTACTGATGATCACGCTGTAGGTTCCACCTCCATCAAAGGCCACCTGGGAAAGGGAATAGGTGGAAAGGGTCGCGCCCGGGATGATTGTGCCGTTGTGGAGCCACTGATAAGTCGGTGTTGGGTTGGCCGTGTCGTCCCCCGACGCTGTCATCAGCCCCGTGCCCATGCCTTCGACCAGAAACTGAATCGCCGGCGCCGCTGTAGCCGTGGGTGGGATGCCCAGCTTCCAGTTCACAGTGAACCTGGCGCCCAAGGTATTGGTCGCGTATGCCTGAACGAGATAATAAGCATTGGCCGACGCCTGGAAGCTAACCTGGCCGCCCAGTCCGTCGGGAGCGGTATGATGGGTATCCTCAACGATAGGGGGGGCGTAGAAGACGGTGGTGGGGTCATAAACGGCCAATGTCAGGGGAGTATCGCTGTTGGTGGTCCAGATGACCATCTGGCCGGCATCGGTGTTGGTGAGCCCGAGCCAACGGGTCTGGCCGCCGGTGCCCGAAGGAATCGGCTCGCCCGCGTCGGTGGTGGAACCCCAGGTATCAAAGGAATGAAAGCCCGGGACGCCGGTGGAAACCGAGGCAAAGAGCGGGCGGATATGGCTGGAGTTGGTCCAGGACGGAACATCCAGCAACTGCTCGGCAAGTTTGTCATGGCTTCTGTTGCCCGGCAGCCCCAGCTCCAGCCTAGCATGGTGGCTGGAAAGGGTCTGCCCGTTGGTGTCGGTCACTTCAACGCTATAGCAGCCGACGTTGGCGAAGACGACGTTGGAAAACGACAGCGCCGCGTTCGTGGCGCCGGGGATGAGGGAGGCGCCGTCGTAATACCATTGGTAGGTCACGCCGTTGGTGTATTGCGGGACAACCGAGAAGGTGGCGGTGTCTCCCGGCGTCAGGGTCAGATCTTGCGCGTCTTGAAGGAGGGTGTTAATGGGCGGCGGGCTATTGGTTTTTTGGCTCCAGCTCAGCAGGATGTTGCCGTGAGCGCCGCTGAAACCAACCACCATGACATGATAAAGCGTGTTGCTGACGGCATTAACGGAAACCTCGCTGGTGTGATAGGCAGGAGCGTTCTCCTTGTCATCATTCAACGCCAACAGGCTGAGGTTGGTCAACTGCGACCCGGTACAGACCACCAGGATGGTGTCAAAACTGCTGCCGGCGGTGCTCCAGGTGACCGGTCCATCCCTTGGCGCCATCCAATCCAGCCACATGGAATTGGTGCCCGAATTGCTGCCCGCGAGCAGCGGTTCGCCCGGCTGGCGCGTGGCAAAGGTGTTATCACCAGTCGCATAGCCGCTGGCATCGTAGCTGATGGACCCCGCGCCAAAATTGTCCACCAGCGTGGCCGCCCCGGGAACGCTGACCTGCAGGACGGCACCGGTGGCGGCAACGGTATGGGCCGGGTCGGCCGCCCAGAAGCCGTACAACCCGCTGTTCAACGGTGTGGCATTGCTAATGGAGTATGTGGCAGCGGTTGCCCCGGGGATGCTCTGTCCGTTCAACGTCCACTGGTAACTGATCGCGCCTGCGCTGCTGACGCCGGCCGTGAAGGTCACCGTGGCTCCGGGGCTGACCGTTGTGCTTGCCGGCTGGCTGGTGATGACGGGCCGGGCGAGCACCGTCAAAGCGGCGCAGTAAGTATTCGTGCCGGGCGAGGAGTCTGTGACCACGACACAAACGCTGCCGGCGTTACTGAGCTGGACATTGGTGAGAACCAGGCTGCCACTGGTGGCGCCGAGAATGTTCACGCCGTTGGTCCGCCATTGATAGGTGAAGGGCGGAGTACCCATGGGCGCGATAGTGAAGGTGGCGGAATCGCCCACCCCGACGACCTGGTCCGCCAAACTGGTCGGGGGCGGCGCAGGCAGCGGCACGGTGCTCTTGGTGACCAGCGTCAATCCCCAAAAGTCCATATGGGGATCCCAATAGACCGTCGAGAACGGTCCCAAACCGAGAATGGAATAGAAACCGCCGCTTAAGAAACCGCTATTGATAATCGGGAAGGTGCTGCCGAACGGTGGCAGGAAGGTGTTGGTCAGCAGCAGCGTGCCGCCGAGGCGCAGGTTGCCGCTGACGTTCAATTGGCCGAAGAGGTTGGTGTTGCTGAGTTGCAGCTTGAGCGTGCTGGAGGCTGACAGAACCATATCGCCGCTAATCGAGAGCGTGTTGTTGGTCAGATCGAGAATTCCTGAATTAGTGAACGCCGCCTGAATAGCGCTCTGGTTAGTCGAGATGCGAAAGGTGCCGGCGTTGGAGATGTAGCCGTTATTAGTGCTCGTCAGTTGTTTGCCGCTGTTCATGGAGAACAAGCCGTTGGGTTGGTTGTCAAGCACAGCGCCGTTCAAAGCGAACGGGCCGGCATTCCAGTACACTTTCCCGCTGTTGTGCAACGGTCCAAAGAAGTAATTGTTCGTGATGGGACTGCCCAAGTTGACAACTCCATTCGAGTTGATGACGAAGGCGCTGAGGATATTGAGGCTTCTCGTAAAAGCGACCGTCTGGGTACCCGCGGAGGCGCCCAGGACCAGGATATTGAAAGTGTTGGGAGTTTGGAGAGGCGTTTGAGAGACGGTGTAGGTGCCGTTGGTGGTGATGAGGACGGTGTCGTTCGTGCCCGGAACTGCACCGCCGCTCCAGCTGAAGGAGTTGAACAGGTAGCCGTCATTCGGGTTGATCCAATAAACGAAATTGCCACCTGCGGCGGTGAAGGCCACGCTTAGATCGTCCACGGCCAAGGCGTGGTCGTTGCCGACATCATTGGCATCGAACCAGCGGAGGAAGATTTCCTGGCCGGGCAGGACCACCGCCCCCGGCAGGAGCACGTTGGAGAAGGCCTGCCGGTTTGTCGCCAGGTTGCCATCCAGCGCGCTCGCATTGGTGCCGACTGTCGGACTGACGAAATCCAAAGCGCTGACGGCAGTCCACGTGTTCGTATTGCCCGGATCCGGGTCGGTGATGGGCGAGCTGCTGATGCGATAGGAAAAGGCCAGCGTTTGGCTTGCCGCGTTGCCGCCGTTGCGCCACTGCTCCCCCGTGTAGGTGATGGTGAGGTTGGTGATCGCCTTGCCGGTGTCGTTGGTGAACCGCACGCCATAGGCAATCGCGCCAGCGGAGTTCGAGGCGATAGACCCCAGGGCCCGGTCGGTAACGTCATTCACTCCCGCGACCCCAAAGCTATAGAGCGCGCCCGTATTGGTGGAGCCGTCCGAGGCGCGATAGGTGGTAATGCCGATGGAGAGGCCGTTGGTTGATCGAGCCGCATACCAGCCCGGCAGTGTAAAGTTATCGACCCAGGAATTCGCCGTGCCGTCGGTCGCCAGGGAGTCGAAGTTTTGGCTGTAGTAGCCGACGCTGAACGGGACCTGGGCGGACCCGGCCTGGGCCATGAAGCAAGCGGCGGCCACAATCGGGAATAGCATTCTTTTCATAATTTTCATAAGAGTAAACGGTTCATCGAGACGCGTTCTAGAAATTGAACAGCAGACTGGCTACGAAGGTACGCTGCCGGGGCAAATCCGGGTACAGGTTTAGCGGGTTCAACCGGTAATCCTGGCCGGTGAGGTTGAGCACACCCACCTGGACTTGCGCCCGGCGATGGGCAAACCGCCAGCCCGCAGAAAGGTTGAACTGCCAGAAGTCATCCCCGGGCAGCGCGGGTTGATAGCCCTGATTATCCTGTGAATACCACACGGCCTCGCCCCGGGCGAAGAAACCCGAGGGATGGTTGAAAAGCGTGAACAGCGACAGCTGCTGCAAGGTGGCGTCATTCTGGATGCGGTTGGCACTCGTTACGGAATCGGGAATTTCGGGATAGACAACTCCCAACTCCGCCCTGCTCAATTGATACCTGGCGCCGAGCGACCAACAGTCGCCGAGAAGCTGATTGACGGTTACCACAAGGTCTTTCTCCCGGTAGTCGAGATTTTGAGGAGTACCTGACGCTGATGTGACAGGCCACGGTACGAACTTGAGGTCAGCCGCGCCAATAGTCTGATGCACGTCAGATTCGAGCAACCCCAATTCCACCCCCAGGTAGGTGCCGGTTTTGAAATTTTGCTCCAGCGCCAGCCCGTAGGTTGTGTCCCGGGCGCCGGAAGTTGAGCCGGCGACCGACTCCGGAATCAAGGAGCGGAAGGCCTGATTGAACCCGGCGACCTGGGAGGGTTCGAGCCGGACGCTTTGATCAAAACTCACGCCGCCCAGGGAACGGGTATAGGCGAAGCGGACATGCGAATCGCGCCAAGGCGTGTAGATGAGGCCGGCTTTAGGCGAGACCTGATCTTCCGAATCCTGGCCCGAGCTGATCGGCACCGTGCGGTAGTTCACGGGAAAACGCAAGTAATCGTAAGCCACCCCGGCGCTGAGCAGCAGCGGGTCAAAGATCTGCCAGTTGTAATAGCCATAAGCCGTGAGACGCTCGAAATCGACTTTGGCCTGCTGCGAGATAGGCGAGGAACCGAAGGCCCAAAAGCTGGTGGCGGTCAGGCTGGCAAAGCGCGTGGGGGTGGATGGGCCCAAGGCCGCCTGGGTATTAAACCAGCCGGTCTGGTAGCGGCCTCCAGCGACCAAGGTGTGACGCTCATGCTTCCAGATTTGCTGCGCCTCAACCGAGTAAATCTCCAGCCGGCTGTCATAGTCCAGGGGGGCAATGGGCAGCGCGGGAGTCGGCAAGGCGATTATCTGGCCGGCGTTGTTCCGTCCCATCATAAGCACCGGCTGCGCCGGGTCGTTGAGTTGGAATTCATCCACGAAACGCCCGACCAGAAGGAGCGTGTGCAGCTCCGGGGTCCAGGCATGGTGATAGCCGGCCAGCAGCAGCGGCTCTTGAGTCTCCTTCGTGCGCAGGCCGAGGCTCGCGCTGCGCTGGTCGTAGTATTGCGTCAGATCCCCCGCCGAAGCGTTGTAATAAATCGTCTGGAAGAAAACGGAATCCTGCGGCGTGAGGTCGTATTTCAACTGAGCGGACAGGGTGAGCTGGTCCTGATCATTGTTGGGGCGCTGGCCCGGGTCGGAACGGTAAAGGGTATCCACCGCATAGCCGAAGTTGCCGAAGTTGCCATATTGCGACCCGGACTGAACCCACGCACCCCGGCTATAGTACTCCGTGCTCGAAACCAGGCCGAACCGGTCGTGCTCGAACAACTTGGAATATTCCTGCTGTGAGACGGTTTGCGAAAGCGTCCCCGCGCCGACCGGCGACAGGAGGTTGGCCAGCAGATACTCACTGAGCCAAGGCGTTTCGTAGCGCAGGTTAACCTGCTGCGGGTCGCGAAGCTGATTATAGCTGTTCGCCAGGAACAGATGCGCCGAGTAGTTTACGTAGTCGTAATTCACGGCGCGCGTGGCTTCGCGGACGCTGACGTCATTCATACCCGCGTCCTGGTAGATGCCGGCGAGGTTGGCGCCGCGGACGGCGGCGTCCTGGTCCAGCAGCAGGCGCGAGCGATAAACGGAGCGATTGTCATTGAGCGCCTGGGACTGCTCGAGATCCCGGATCGCTTCATTGACGCGATTCTGCTGTTGATGCAGCAGGGCGGAGTAGAGCCAGCTCGTCGGGTCGTTCGGATCAAACTTGCGGGCCAGTTCCAGCTCATGCCCGGCGCGCACGTCATCATGCGTTTCGCTGAAGGCTTTGCCAAGGTAGCTGCGCAGCACCGCCCGATTCGGCTCCAGGGCAGCCGCCGTTTCCAGGTCTTCACGTCCGGCTTCGGCCTGCCCGAGGCGGATATGGCATAAGCCACGTCCGAGCCAGGCGGTGCTGAGCGCGCCATCAAAGGCAATGGCTTGATCGAACGTTTTCAGCGCTTCCCCAATGCTGTTTCGCGCGCTCAAGAGAAACCCCTTCAACGCCACCGCCTGCGCATTGCGCGGCGACTGAGCCAGGCTCCTGTCCAAATCCGCCAAAGCTTCCTTTGTGCGGCTGAAGCTGAACTCCAATTCGGCCACGCGCGCGAGGGCGAAACCGAACGCAGGGGATTTCTGGACAGCCGCGCGCGCCGCCGCCAGGGCTTCCGGGAGACACTCGCGCGATTGCTGGTAATAGGAGCCAGCAAGCCATTCGGTCGCGAGTTCTGGAGAATGGGCGGGGGTCGACTGTTCCAACTTGACCGCCGCAATCATCTGGCGCAGCGCCCCCGCAAGATGCGCAGCACGATCAGTCACCGGCACCGCCGCATCAAGCTGCCTTTCACATTGGTCCACCAGGCCAACCGACAACAGGAGGCTGCCCAGATAAATGTGATCGGGGGCCGAAGCGGGTTGACGACCGGCGGGGTATTTCCTGAGGGCTGCCGGCAAGTCGCCGGCTTGATAGGCCGCAAGGGATTCACCGAGCGCCTCCCGCCCTTCCAGGTTCAACTCCAACTCCGACGGATCAAGGACCGCCGGATAATAGAGCGCCCACTGGATGACGTTGACAGCATTGAGCACCGCAGTCTTCCCCGGGGCGAATCCGGGCCGGACCTCTCCCTGCTCGCCGGCGTAAACGAAGTTTGTTCCAAACGTGTTGGATAATTCCACCTCGCCATCAATCATGGTCACAGTGGTGAATCCGCCGGGTAAAACTGTGACGTTGAATTCCGTTCCACGAATCGCGCCACTCACCGTTGGCGTGCGCAGGCGGACTTCCTGCGGCTTGTCGCGACTGAAGAAGTAGGCCGAGCCGGTTTTCAGGCTCAACGTGGGCTTGCCGGCGGCGGTACGTGGCGGCTCGATTTCATATTCCATCAGCTCACCCACCCGCAGCACACTCAGATTGGAGAGACGCAGCGTCGCCCGACTGCGCTGGCCTGTACGCATTTGATCGCCGACGGCCAAGGTCGTGCCTGTGCCGGCGGCCTCCCATTCCTTCACGCCGAGGCGCAAAACCTCCGCGGCCCCCTCCAGGCTGACGATGACCGCCGCGGGATTGCCCGTGTTGGTCGTCCCCCCGATTACTGCACCACCTGACACCAAGCCTACCAGCACCAAGCTGGCTCCTATGATGAAACGATTTCGCATTCCGCTCCCGGTCCAAATGCTTACCGTGGGCACCACTAATCGCAGGAAAGTAAAAACGCGAATGGAAAAATAAGCAAGCATAATCGGCTCAAGCGGTGCCTGCGTGCCTGCGGCCCCACGGTGATGGTGACAGGCGACAACACGCCCAACCGAGGCGCTGCAAGTTATCCGCGGATTCCACCCGCATCATTGGTTGACGCGATAAAACCGCTGTATTTGCGAAGGGGTCTCGGCGAACACCACTGAATTGCTGGGGGCGATAATATCCGTCAAGGGAGTCCACGTCGCATCGCCAAGTTGCTGCTTCCATTTGACGTGATAGGTCCTGCCCGGAATGGCGCTCCACGAAAAGTTGAAATTGCCGCCGGATGGGAAGCAGTTCAACCTGAAAGAATTGGTTGCGAAGATAGTGTTGAGCAAATCAGCCAGCCGATGGCCGCCCAGGGCCATTCGTTGTTTGGTGGTGGCCATGGCTGTATTGAGGTAGGCAGTTGTCGGGGTGGTGTTGGTGGTGATTCCAACGTAGGATACGTTGGTGGCGACTGCCAAGCCCTCCACGGCCCAGTCCATCGGATTGGGAACCGTGCCGACATTTGGAGTGTAGGGGTAGGCGGCTTCGACGTCCGCCACTTTGTTGTTCAGAGTGGTCTGGTTGGCGGGAGTGAGCGGGCGTGAAATGGAATCCGTAAGATAACCGCCGCCGTCGTCCCAGAGATAATGGAGGCAGGTCCAGGTGCCGGTGAGGTAGAATCCGTTGCCACCGCCATCGCCGCTTGGCTGTGTGGCAAAGAAGGCGGTGGAACAATGCAGCGGCTGCTGGATATCGCCCACGAAGTGGATCAGATACCGCAAGCCGACGGCCTGGTTGCTCTGGCTTACGGCGATATT
>CAIQQM010000065.1 GCA_903873945.1 uncultured Verrucomicrobiota bacterium | reverse complement strand
TCATTTTGAGGAGGCAGGAACGGACCGCAACGTTGTTCACCAGCACCGTGCAGGAGCCGCAGTGCCCTTCGCCGCAGCCGAACTTGGTTCCCGTCAGCCCGAGATCGGTTCTCAGGACCCAGAGCAGCGCGCGGTTCTCATTTGTCTCCAGTCGAGCCGGTTTGCCGTTGAGTGTGAATGATATGGTCCCGCTCATGGTGTTGTGCTTTCTGTGTGGCTTTCGCCAGCCGGTCAGGGATTCATAATCATTCATCCATCCGGAGTCAACTCAGTGCGGAATGCGGCTGGTGATTGACTGGGCAAGACCAGGTAAATACCATAAATTTACTATGTGTAACTGCGCTTTATTGGAAACTGGTCCTGCGGAGAGTGGCGCTCGGTTCACGCGAGCCCGCAATTGCATCCGGTCCGTATCCAGGTGGAACATGGGGCTCCGCTGTGCCTTGTGGTTGATGCTTGCCGCTTTTGTTGCTGGTCTGACAGCTTTTCCGGCTGCGGGGCGGGATTTAAAGTTCGGGTTTACGCCGGTTCTGGGTGAGTCGGAAATGCAGGCGGAATTCGAGCCGCTCATGACTTACCTCTCCGAATCCATTGGACAACCGGTCGTTCTGTACATCGCCAAAGACTACGGAGACCTTCGAGTCAAAATGGAGGAGGGAACGGTGGATATCGGGAGTTTTTCACCCTTCGCTTATGTGGATGCGGTGAAAGGCGGGAAGATCCGGATTATCGCCCAGTCCCTCATGTACGGGTCCGCGACCTATCGCGGCGTCGTTGTGGCGCGGAAGGACAGCGGGCTGAAAACCATCGTGGATCTGCGCGGCAAGCGGTTCGCCTTCGTGGACCCGAAGTCCGCGTCAGGTTATGTTTACGTTCGCGCAATGCTTCTGGAAAAAGGCATCACGCCCGAGAGTTACTTCAAGCAGACCATCTTTGCTGGCGACCACAACAAGGTCATCGCGGACGTTCTGGATGGCCAGATGGATGCGGGCGCGACCTACGAGGGTGCCCTGAAGGTTGCTAAGGACATGGGAATGCCGAGCGAAAACCTGGCCGTTCTGGCTGGCACTGAACCCATTCCTCACGACGCCATCGCGGTTCGTGTCCAGTTGCCAGTGGCGCTTGCGAAACAAATTCAGTCCAGCCTCGTAAACATGGAAAAAACTGATGCCGGACGAAAGGTCATTGCCCAAAACAGAAAGGGGCTCACCGGCTTTGTGGTCGGCAAAGACAAAGTCTTCGACGTGGTTCGCCGTACAGCTAAGACGGGTGGCATGTGACGGCGGCTAAAGGTGGGCCGGTGCGGCGTTGCCGGCCAGGTATCGGGGTCTGCGTCGTTTGAAGAGAAGGACGGCCCTTGACGTCTGTCTGGTAGCCTGCGATTTTTCTTCGGCTTGGCGCAAGATTTCGCAATCACGGCGGCAAGCGAATTGTTCGCTCGAGTGTCAGAAGCTCCCTCTGTGCAATCCCTGGCGCGGAGACTGGAGGATGGGGAGGTGTTGTCCTGCGCGGCAATCAGTCCAGCCGCGCAACCTTTTCTTGCCGCGCTCCTGCGCCATCTTGCTCCGCGGCGTTCCATCGTCGTCGTCACTGACGGTTTGCGTACTCAGGACAGCTTCCAGCAGGACATCGAAACGTGGCTGAGCCTCAAACCCGAACTCAGCGGCCGTTCCAACATCATCGTTCCAACTCCTCTTTTCTATCCGGCCTGGGAGAATCTTCCGCATGAGGCCAGGCTTCCTCATGTGGACGTGATCAGCGAGCGGTTGGAAACATTGGTTGCGCTCTCGCACGGGCAATCATCGGGCGTCACACAAGCGTCGCCGATGGTCGTCACGAATGTGGTGGCTTTGCTCCAGCGCACATTCCCCGCTGCGGTGTTCCGGGAGCGCACGCGAACTTTCACGCGTGGCCACCGCATTGCCCCATTGGATCTGGTTGAATGGCTTGAGGAGCAGGGGTACGAGCCTGAGGCCCAAGTGACACAAAAGGGTGAATTGTCTTTGCGCGGGGGCATTCTCGATATTTATCCGCTCACAAGTCCATGGCCAGTGCGGCTTGAGTTCTTTGGCGATGAATTGGAGTCGTTACGCCATTTTGACCCGCTGACACAAGCTTCACGAAACGAGATTGCGGCAATCACACTTCCCCCCGGCGGCGAACTGTCTATCCTCCAAAAAGGGCAGGGGACGAATCAAAGGGAGGGGTCTGAGACGTGCAATCCACAAGGTTTGGTTCAAGATTTTGGAACGCTTGTTGATTATCTACCGCCGGATACAGTTTTTCTGCTGTGCGATCCGGAGCGCCTCGACGAGCAGGCTGGCGAATATGCGCGCCAGGTTCCTGCGGGTGACCGGTTCTTCTCTCCGTGGACAGATATTAAGGAGCAGGCAGCGCGGCAGGGGATGACGCTCCTTGAAGCTTCTGAAGTTGAACCGGGTTCGGCGGCTCTGGGAGAAGGCGTTGAAACTCCGCGATTTCAAAGCCTCGAGGCGTACCGCCCACTCCTGGAGTGGGCGCCGGAGCAGCAGGTGGTCGAGACGCAGCGGCGTGAGTTTTTTGCCCAGCTTCACCGTTGGCTGCGCCATGGCTATACTGTGCGCGTTTTTTGCAACAACGATGGCGAACGGCAGCGGTTTGAAGAAATCTGGCAGGAGCTTGGCGTCGTCAGGACAGACGAGCCCGATTCTCCGCAGCAACAAGTGGGTCGGACTTCCACGCTCGTTCCTCGCCCATCCATTCATATCGGCGCGATGGCGAGAGGCCTTGTTTTCGACGAGGCGAAGCTGGTCGTTGTTACGGACGCGGAGATCTTCGGGCGTTACAAAGTGCAGCGGCCACGCCGCCTTAAGTCCCCTCACGCTCAAGCGGCGCGTTCCGCCCTCGACATTGATTTCACGGACTTGGAGGAGGGCGATTACGTGGTCCACCTCCAGCACGGCATCGGGCGGTATCTGGGACTAAAGGTCCTCCCAATCGGCGCCGGCACAAAGCCCACGGTGGGGGTGGGGATGAATGTTGGTGGGGGGCAGGAGTGCCTGGTGCTCGAATATGCGGCCAAGGATTTAAGCCAGCCCCCGCCCAAACTCTACGTGCCCGTTACCGAGGCGCACCTGGTTGGCAAGTACGTGGGAACAGGAAAGGCGCATCCTTCGCTCAACACGCTGGGGAGCGGGCGCTGGGCCCGGGCGAAGGCGCAAGCCGAACTGGCCGTGCGCGACGTGGCGAGCGAACTGCTCGCCATCCAGGCGGCGCGTGAATCCCAGCCGGGCCATGCCTTCGCTGCTGACACCCCGTGGCAGCGGGAGTTCGAGAGCGCGTTCATTTTCGAGGAAACGCCCGACCAGGAGGGCGCTATCCTTGAGACGAAGAAGGATATGGAACGCCCCAAACCCATGGATCGCCTGATCTGTGGGGATGTCGGGTTCGGCAAGACGGAAGTCGGGATTCGTGCGGCATTCAAGGCGGTGTTGGACGGCAGGCAGGTCGCTGTGCTGGTGCCGACGACCGTTCTCGCGCAGCAGCATTTCAACACGTTCCGCGAACGGATGGCGGATTATCCGGTGCGGGTTGAACTGCTTTCCCGTTTTCGCAGCCGCCGCGCCCAGGCGCGGGTTGTGAACGACCTGGCGGCGGGTTCCGTGGATATAGTTATCGGCACCCATCGGCTGCTGCAGGACGATATCGCTTTCAAGGAATTGGGGCTGGTGGTGATAGACGAAGAGCAACGCTTCGGCGTCTTGCACAAGGAAAAGTTCAAGATGTTACGCCGGATGGTGGACGTGCTGACATTGAGCGCCACGCCGATTCCGCGCACGCTCTACCTCGCTCTCACTGGCGCCCGGGACATGAGCACGATCCAAACGCCCCCGCATGATCGGTTGCCGGTCGAAACCATCATCGCACAATACGACGAACGGCTTATCCGCGATGCCATTCAGCGCGAATTGAATCGTGGGGGACAGGTGTTTTTCCTGCATAACCGCGTGATGACGATTGATACCGTGGCGGCGAAGTTGCGCACGTTGCTGCCGC
Source organism: uncultured Verrucomicrobiota bacterium (assembly GCA_903873945.1). Lineage (GTDB taxonomy): Bacteria > Verrucomicrobiota > Verrucomicrobiia > Limisphaerales > UBA8199 > CAIQQM01. Next base: position 26,500 of record CAIQQM010000065.1, on the reverse strand, counting down.
ATGCCTCTATCGTCGTCGGCCATGGGCAGATGCACAGCGACGAGCTGGAGGAAGTAATGACTAAATTTGTCAATGGCGAGGCGGATGTGCTCCTGTGCACCACCATTATCGAGAGTGGTCTCGATATTCCTAATGCCAACACGATCATTATTGACCGGGCGGACCGGTTTGGCCTGAGCGACCTTTATCAACTGCGGGGACGGGTGGGTCGTTACAAACACCAGGCCTATGCCTACCTGCTGCTCCCGCGGCATGCGGGGTTGTTGACGGACGTGCGCAAGCGGTTGACGGCGATCAAGCAGTATTCCACCCTCGGCAGCGGTTTCAAAATTGCCATGCGTGATTTGGAAATCCGCGGCGCGGGCAATTTACTCGGCGCGGAGCAGAGCGGTCACATTACGGCGGTTGGTTTCGAGCTCTACTGCCAGTTGCTTAAACAGAGCGTCGCGGGGCTGAAAGGCGAGAAAATCAAACCGCGGGTCGAGGTGCAGGTGCGCCTGGATTTTCTGACGCTGACTCCGGCGGAAGAAGGCAGACAGGTGTCGAGCGGCCTGGAACGAGGGCTGCAGGGAATTGCCGGGATTGAAGGTTCGGGAAGTTCCCGGCTCGAAAATTCCGGCTCTCGACAGGAAACCTCGGCCTGCGTTCCGTACCAGTATATTTCCGACTCGCGCCAGCGGATCGAGATTTACCGTAAATTGGCGCAACTGACAGAAAAAGCGGCGTTGCCGCAGTTGGAGAGGGAACTTCGCGACCGGTTCGGCCCGATGCCGCCGCCGGTGGAATTGTTGCTGAAGGTGGCGGAACTAAGGATTCTGGCGGGGGAGCGGGCTATCACAGCAATTGAGGTCAGGGAGGACAAGCTGATGCTGACCCGAAACAACGATTACCTCATGATTGGCAGCAAATTCCCACGGCTGACGAAAAAGGGGGCAAAAGTGCGGTTGACAGAAATCAAAAAGTTGCTGTTAGCGCTTTAGTTCACGCTTTTTGCGGAACACGCCCTCGGTTCTTCTTAATCTCAACTTTTCGTGTCCTTTTCGGCGTGTTTATGGCAATCAATGCGCATGCACCTTTCGCATCTACGGCTTCGCGACTTCCGCAATTACGCGCGGCTGGATGTCGATTTTGCGCCGGGCTTTCACTTATTGCTTGGGGATAACGCGCAGGGGAAAACAAACGTCCTCGAGGCGATTTATCTTCTTGCCACCTTGCGCTCGTTTCGCGGCGTGGGCAGCGCGCAAATGGTGCGGCACGGGCAAAAGGGCTGCTTTGCTGGCGGCACGCTTGTCGGCCAGGGCGATCACGAGGTGAAAATGTACTGGTCCGCGCGAGAACGCAGCCTCAGCCTCGATGGCAGGCCGGTGCGCAAGTTGACCGATTACCTGGGCGTGCTGCGCACGGTCGTGTTTTGCACCGAGGATCTGCAACTCATCAAGGGAACAGCTCGCTCACGGCGGCGGTTCTTGGACTTGCTGCTGTCGCAGACGCACCGGGCGTACTTGCCTCTTTTGCAGCGTTACGCCCAAACGCTGCGTTCGCGCAACGCCATGCTCAAGCGACCTGTTCCCGACCCTCTGGCGCTGGAAGGATTCTCGCGCGAACTGATCAGCGCGGGCGAGGAGATCATCCGTCTGCGCCACGAACTGGTTCCGAAATTGTCCCCCTTGGCTCGCCTTGCTTATCGCCGCGTGTCGAACGAGGCCGAGGAGTTGCGCATTGAGTACGCGCCGAGTGTGAAACGGGATTTTGCGGTGGAGCTGGCGCAGTCTCACGTGCGCGAGCGCGCCTATCGCTCCACGCTTATCGGGCCACATCGAGACGAGCTGCAACTCTTGCTTAACGACCGTTCGGCGGCGCAGTTTGGCAGCGAGGGCCAGAAACGCACCCTCGCCATAGCGCTCAAGATGACCCAGGCTGAGTATCTCACCGGGATTCACGGCGGACCCCCCGTCCTGCTGATAGACGACATCATGGGGGAGCTGGACGTGAAACGGCGCAGCGCTTTTCTGCCGCTTCTGGAGCGGATTCATCAGTCGCGGGGCCAGGTATTCATGACCGCCACAGAAGAGAATTGGCCGCAGGAATTGGGGCGGGATGTCCAACGGTGGGTAGTGGACAAGGGTGTGCTGCGGAAAGCGATCTGAAGCTCCTGTGCTCCATCAACGTCCGGACTGAGCACTGCTCTTCCTTCCTTTGGGCGGGATCGAGGCGTTCCAGTGTGTGGGCTCCCCAGTGTCACATTTCTATTTTGATGAATACAAAGGGATGGTTTAGTGTCTTATGAATTATTGGAAGCTTGATTGGAATATGAAACCGAATATTTGGACTCTGACGTTGGCAGTTTCAGCTCTGGTGCTGGCTGGTTGTGAAACACCGGAAGGCAATCCGGATCGGACCGGGACAGGCGCTTTAGCCGGGGCCGGGATTGGCGCGGCGTCCGGCGCATTGATTGGCAGCGCGAGCGGGAGAGCTGGAGAGGGCGCGTTGATTGGTGGCGCTGTTGGGGTGGTCGCCGGCGCGTTGGTCGGCCATTCGATGGATATGCAGGAGCAGGCCCGGTTGCGCCAGCAGGCACCGCAAACCTACGCGCACGTTGAGCAGGGGCAGCCCTTAAGCGTCGCCGACGTCAAGGCGATGTCGCAGGCGGGGATTGGCGATGATGTGATCATCAGCCAGATCGCTAATTCGCGCACGGTCTATCATCTCAGCGCGGCAGATATCATTGATTTGCATAACTCGAGGGTGAGTCAGAAGGTGATCAACTTTATGATCAATACGCCGACTGCGACTGCGGGCGGAGCTGCGATTGTAGCGCCGCCACCCTCCGCAAATGCCGCTGCAATCCAGGAACCGCCGCCGCCGATGCCGGCTGAGACAATAGTGGTTGCACCCGCGTCCGGGTACGTCTGGATCGGAGGCGAATGGGTCTGGAATCGCGGATGGGTTTGGGTAGGTGGTCATTGGGCCGCGCCGCCTTATCTTCATGCCGTTTGGGTTCGGGGCTATTGGGGACGGGGGCCTCATGGCTACTACCGGATTCAAGGTTATTGGCGTTGAAAGTGAACAATCGTGGGGATTTCTGCCGGCGATGGGCCGTCCTTTGCTGTGTTGTATTCAGCGCCATCCCCGTCGGCAGCGCGGCTCCAAAATCCGAGAAAAGTATTATGCATTTAACCAGCGCAGCATTTAACGAAGGCGAACCTATCCCCGCCAAATACACTTGTGAAGGCAGGAATGTTTCACCCCCTCTGACCTGGACCGGTGTGCCAGCCGGTTCGAAAAGCCTGGTTTTAATTGCGGATGACCCGGATGCGCCCGTCGGCACATGGGTCCACTGGGTCCTGTATGATTTGCCGGTCACCGTGAGCGAATTGACTGAAGATTTACCCAGGAACCAATACACTCCCGCTGGCGCGAAACAGGGCCAGAACAGTTTCGGACACCTTGGCTACGGCGGTCCGTGTCCGCCTCCGGGAAAAGCCCATCGTTACTTCTTCAAACTTTATGCCTTGGATGCCGCCCAGCTTGACTTGAAGCCGGGTGCCACCAAAAAGGACGTGGAGGGCGCGATGGAAAAGCATGTTCTCGCCCAGGCCCAATTGATGAGCACATATAAGCGAAATTGACAAACAGCCGGTGATTTTCCTCCATCGGTTTGTGGCGAACTTCGTTCTGCTGGGTAGAGGCGAGGGTGGAGCAAGCGGACGGAACCCATGTCTGCTCTGCCGAATTACCCACCAAATTTTCTCCAGAAGCCGTTTTTTTTCATCCGCACTTGACGTCGTTCCACCGTTTGCTAATGTCGCCGCCGTGTTTGAACTCGAGAACCAAGTTCTCTTTCAGTTTCCTGCTTTAAAAGCGGGAGATGTATTGCAACCGTGAAGAGCCTGAAGATTGCCATCGGCGCGGATCACGGCGGGTTTGATTTGAAGACCCAGCTTCTGGCATTTTTGCGCGAGAAAGGTTGCTTGGTCCAGGATTGCGGCACATACAACAAGGACGCGGTTGATTACCCCCGGATTGCATACACGGTGGCACGACTGGTCGCGGGTGGTCAGTGCGACCGTGGCATCATGATTGACGGCGCAGGGATTGGCTCGGCGATGGCCGCCAACAAGGTCCGCGGCGCGCGCGCTGCCGCCTGTTACAGTGTCGCGCTCGCGAAGAACAGCCGCGAGCACAATGACGCCAATGTACTGACCCTCGGCGCCGGTCAGACGAATTTTGAGCAGGCTGTACAGATTGTTGAGACTTTCCTGACCGTCGAATGCACTGAAGATCGGCATCGCAAACGGGTTCAGCTCATTAACGCCATTCAGGATGGGCCGATTGAAGTCGGAGCGCATCAGGCAACATTGCTCGCAGGCGCCGGTGAGGCCCGCCCAGGCCCTTCGCAGCCGGACATGGGAAAGGTCGCCAAACGCGTTCAGGAGCTTTTGGCCGCTCAGGGTGCGCCAGTCGCCGTCGCCCCGGCCCAGCCATCGCTGAACATCCCCCAACTCATCGATCACACCATCTTGCGGCCGGATACTACTAGGACCGATATCGAACAGCTCTGCCGGGAAGCGCGCAAATACAAGTTCTACTCGGTGTGCGTCAATCCCGCCTGGGTTGCCCTTGCCCGCCAGCTTCTTGAAGGTTCGAACGTGAAGGTTTGCTGCGTGGTCGGTTTTCCCCTCGGCGCCCAGCCGCCGGAAACGAAAGCCATGGAAGCCCGCGCCGCGATCCGGCAGGGCGCCCGGGAGATTGACATGGTCATAGACGTCGGCGCGCTTAAGAGTGGTGACGACGATCTCGTCCTCCGCGGAATCCGCTCGGTGGTCGAGGCCTGCCGGGATGGCAGCGCCAGGTGCAAAGTGATCCTCGAGACTTCGTTGTTGACCAACGAAGAGAAGGCGCGCGCGTGCGAGCTGGCCGTCAAAGCCCACGCCGACTTCGTAAAAACGTCAACCGGGTTCAGCACGGGAGGCGCGACAGTGGAAGACATTTCGTTGATGAGCCGCATTGTGCGGGACAGGGGGCTTGGCGTGAAGGCGTCCGGTGGCGTGCGCTCGCTGGCGGATCTTCGCCGGATGGTGCAGGCGGGCGCGACGCGCATAGGAACCAGCAGCGGCATCAAGATCCTGCAGGAAGCCGCCGGACAATCAGTGACTTCAGACGGTGCAAAATACTAGGCATGAAAGGATGATAAAAGATCATGGCAGACTTACGCTCATACATTTTTCTCGATAAACTCCAACCGCAGGTCGCGTCGTTTTTCGCGACTGTTTCGCAAGGGTTCCTCCCTATCGCCGGTCAGGCCTCGCTGTTTGTCGAGATCTCGCCGGGCATGGAAATCAATTTCGTCACCGATGTGGCGCTCAAATCCACTAAGGTCACGCCTGGCATGCAGATTATCGAACGCCTCTACGGCATGCTGGAAATTCATTCCGAATCGCAGGCTGATGTCCGCCAGGCCGGCGATGCCATCCTCAGTTCGCTTAAATTGAAGGAAGAGGGACGCTACAAGCCGGTGATCTACAGCAACAGCGTCATCCGCCGCATCGACGACTATCATACGATGCTTATCAACCGTACTCGGCACGGCAATATGATCCTGCCCGGCCACACTCTCTTCACCATGGAATGCGCGCCAGCCGCCTACGCGGCCTTTGCTGCGAATGAAGCGGAGAAGGCCGCCGAGATCAACATCCTGGAAATTCGCGCCTTCGGCAGTTTCGGCCGTATTTACTTGGGCGGTGAAGAGAAAGATATCGACGTGGCCGCCAAAGCTGCCGAGGCCGCCATCCACAGTATCACCGGTCGCGAGATGAAAAGTGGCGGCGGCTAATTAAATTTCAACGACAACAATTCCCAATCATAAACAATGTTAGGAGATATATAATATGGCAGATGCATTAGGCTTACTCGAAACCCGGTCCTTCTCCGCTATGGTGGAAGGCGCGGACGCAATGGTTAAGGCCGCCAAGGTCGAACTCGTCAGCTTTGAGAAGACCGGCGGCGGTTACGTCACCGCGGTCATTCGTGGCGACGTCGCCGCGGTCAAGGCTGCTACCGATGCCGGCCGCACCGCCGCCAGCCGCGTTGGCGAACTCGTCGCGGTCCACGTCATCGCTCGCCCGCACCAGAATGTGGACGATGTGATGCCGCTTGGTCGGGGCGCCAAAGCCATCAAGAAATAACGCAATTTTCATTGCCGGGTCGGGCCGGGTGGTCTGTCCCGGCAGGAGGCGTTTATGAATCTAGGCAAAGTTGCCGGCACGCTTGTTGCCACGCGCAAGGAAACCAGTATGGACGGTCTCAAGTTCATGCTTGTTAAACACGTCGACACCGAAGGCAGGGAAACTGGCGGCCAGGTCGTGGCGGTTGATGCGGTCGGAGTGGGCCCGGGCGAACTTGTCCTGGTGGCCACAGGTAGTTCCGCCCGCCAAACTATCGTCACCCAAAACCGGCCCTGTGACGCGGTCATCATGGCTATCGTTGACACGTGGGAAATCGGCGGCGTCGAAAAATACCGGAAGGATTAACCCATCATGGCTGGCCTTACTGAGCAGGAGATTGAACTTATTGCCCAGCGCATCGTGGCCGACTTGGCTGGCCGCGGCGGCGCCGAGGGCAAAGAGAAACCGGCCGGACCTTCGATGGCCGGTGAGCTTGGCATTTTTGACAGCATTGACGAAGCCGTTCGGGCTGCCGGCGCCGCGTTTCGCCAGTACGACGACATGGGGTTGACGAAACGCAATTCAATCGTCGCCGCGATTCGGAGCGCGATGCGGGAGCATGGTAATGCCCTGGCCCGCGAAGCTCATGAAGAGACCGGTCTGGGCCGCTATGAAGACAAGGTTCTCAAGAACCAGCTTGTCACCGAGAAAACCCCTGGCACCGAAGACCTGCAGCCGAACGCGGTTACCGGAGACAACGGTCTCACATTGACCGAACCCGCGCCCTACGGGGTCATTGGCGCGATCACTCCCACGACCAATCCGACTTCCACCATCATCAACAACACCATCGCGATGGTCGCAGCTGGCAACGCTGTCGTTTTCAATGTTCATCCCAATGCCAAACGCGTCTCCTGTCATAACGTTGCTCTTTTGAACAAAGCGATCGTCGCTGCAGGCGGGCCGAAAAATCTCATTACCTGTATTGCCAATCCGACCGTGGAAAGCGCGCAGGCGTTGATGAAACATCCGGGGATCCGCCTCGTCGTGGTGACGGGCGGAGGTGGCGTCGTGAAGGCCGCCATGGAATCCGGCAAGCGTGCCATTTGTGCCGGTCCCGGCAATCCTCCGGTCGTTGTCGATGAGACCGCCGATATTGACAAAGCCGGGCGCGATGTCGTGGTTGGCGCGTCGTTTGACAACAACATCATCTGCGCCGATGAGAAGGAATGCCTCGTGGTATCGAGTGTGGCTGACCAGCTTATCAAGGCGATGACCTACAATGGCGCGTTGCTGGTGAAGCCGGACCAGTTGCCCGCGCTCGAGAAGGTCATCTTTTCGAAGATGAATGGTCCGCGCCGGGAGGCCGACATCAATCGCTCGCTGATCGGCAAGAACGCCAGCGTCATCCTCAACAAGGCCGGCATCCGTTGCGATGACACGGTGCGGCTCGGGATCGTTGAGGTGGATCACGACCACCCTTTGCTGTGGACCGAGCAGATGATGCCCATCCTGCCGGTCACCCGGGTGCGCGATGCCGACGAAGGCATCGACTTTGCCATCGCGCTCGAACATCCGCGCCGCCACACGTTCATCATGCATTCGGACAACCTGACGAATCTCAGCCGCATGGCTCGCGAGTGCAACGCCAGTATTTTTGTCAAGAACGGGCCGTCTCAGGCTGGCCTTGGCTGGAAAGGTGAAGGCTACGCGTCCTTTACCATTGCCAGCCCAACGGGAGAGGGCTTGACCAGCCCGCGCAGTTTTTCCCGCTTCCGCCGTTGCGCGCTCGTGGGCGCCTTCCGCATCGTTTGATGAAGAAGTACCCCGCTATCGCGGTCGTGGAATTGACCAGTATCGCCGACGGCATCTTCTGCACCGATGCGCTGCTCAAGAAAGCTCCTATCGCCATGATTAAGTCCGGTACCGTCAGCCGTGGTCGGTACCTTATCGTCATTGGCGGCTCCACGGCGTCCGTGGACGAATCGCTCCAGGAAGCGCTTGCCATCGGCCAGTCTAGTGTCCTTGACCACACGTTTCTGCCCGACGTGCATCCGCAAGTGCATGAGGCCATCCTCGGCCAGCGCGTGCCATGTGAACAGGAAGCGGTCGCAATTCTCGAAACGGACACCGTCGCCGCCAATGTGCGCGCCGCTGAAATTGCCTTGAAAGGCACGGAAGTGCGGCTGGTTGAACTCCGGCTTGCCGAATACGAAATGTCTGGCAAAGCCATCAGTGTTTACAATGGAGAGTTGCACGCCGTGCAGGCGGCAATGGAATTGGCCGGTAACTTTCTCCACGGCCGCAAGGAGTACGTCCAGCATCGCATCATCTCCCGGCCGCACGAGGCGCTCACGCGCCACTTGACCGCCGGCACTCGGTTCGCCGACATCAAAGCGCGCGAACTCGAAGGCGAGGAGGTCTCCTGATGTTGCTCGGCAAGGTCATCGGCACCCTCACGCCCTGCCACGTATATCAAGGACTCAATGGCGTCCCGATGCTTTGGGTTCAGCCGCTCGACAAACAGGGCGCTCCCAAAGGTCAGCCGCTTGTCGCCGCTGACTCTACGCGCATGGCCGGCCCGGGAGAGTTGATTTACTTTGAAGGCGGGCGCGAAGCCGCTTTGGCGCTCGACCCGTGGTTCGTGCCGATCGACCACACCATCATCGGCATTGTTGATGAATTGCATTCCCCGCCATGATCATCGGCACTGTCACAGGCAATATCGTCTCGACGATTAACCATCCGTATTACACCGGCAAAAAAATGCTGGTCGTCGAGAAAGAGGATTTTGCCGGAAAACCATCTGGCTACCTCATCGCTGTGGATGGCGGTGTCAACGCCGGCATCGGTGAGCGTGTTTTGGTCATCGACGAAGGCAATTCCGCCCGCCAGGTCGTATCCGACTCCCAGGCCCCCCTCCGATCCATCATCGTTGGTATCATTGACCGTATCGACACCGAGGCTTAACGTCTCAGTGGCGTGAAGTTTGAAGCCACAGTTGAGGTCGCTGGTGATGGCGGCTACGTCGCAAGTTGCGAGGACCCGCAATGCTCCGGCCATGGCCTGAGTCCCGGCAACGCACTGGACTCTCTCCGTGAAGAAATACGCTACCGGCTCGAACTTTGTCCCTGCACCAGCGTTGACGACGCCTTTGTCGAACTCAACGTTGCTTCAGCACTCTAACCGGTTTGTGAATAAACCGTAGACGTGTCAGCCGAGCGCTTGAGCCGCAATCCCGGCCAGGCCGAGTGCTTGAAGGAGGCGCATCAGCGCGTAAGCGAGGAAGCCGGTTGTCGGCAGGGTCAACACCCACGTCCAGACAATACTCTCCACAATGTCCCAGCGCATGGCTCTATGATTTCTGGCCGCGCCGACACCCATGATCGCGGTGGACACAGCATGCGTTGTGGAGACGGGCATGCCTAGTCGGGCGGTGACCATTAGTATCGCCGCCGAGGTCGTGTCTGCCGCGAAGCCATTGATTGGCTGGAGTTTCGACATCTTGCGGCCCAGTGTTTTGATGATGCGCCTTCCGCCGGTGGCGGTGCCGGCGGCCATGGTGATCGCGCAAACCAGTTTGATCCAGAGGGCAACCTTGAATTCCGGTGTGTGCAGGAACTGGAACCAGGCGGGAAGATGAGCGAAATCGCCCGCTTGTGTGGCTGAAAACAGGGCGAGGGCGATAATGCCCATTGTTTTCTGGGCATCATTGCTACCGTGACTGAAACCCAAAAAGCCTGCGCTAAAGATTTGGAGCTTCCGAAACGAGTTGTTGACCGTGGATGGTTTCAACCGGGATAACAATATGTAGAGCAGGATCATCCACAGAAGACCTCCGACGAAGCCAAGAATTGGGGAGGTGAACATGGGGATGATGACTTTGTAGAGTACGCCGCCCCATGCGTACCAGGGCTGGCCCGGCACCGGGGCTGACCATATTACTGCACTCCAATTATTTCCGGCCGAGGCGACTGCCGAGCCGATCAAGCCGCCGATGAGGGCATGGCTCGAGCTCGACGGCAATCCCATCCGCCAGGTGATCAGGTTCCATAGAATCGCCCCCACTAACCCGCAGATAAGTGTGACGCCAGTGACGCAACTCGCATCCACCAATCCTTTGCCCACTGTCGTCGCCACCGCTGTTCCCGCGAGCGCCCCGCATAGATTCGTCACTGCCGCCAGCCAGATTGCGTGTGTCGGCGTGAGGACCCTGGTGCCGATGACAGCGGCGACCGAATTTGCTGTATCGTGAAAGCCATTGATGTATTCAAACACCAGCGCCACCAGGATAACTGTGAAAATGAGGAACATTGGCTTTTAGGGAGCTACACCTTGAAATTAGCACCGTTCACACACAAGGCAATTTGTTCCCAACTCGGGCGGAACCTACTTCGCCAATGCTTGAAAAGAACCCCCGCTTGCGTCGAAGACCTGCAGCAATCGCATCAATCCATAAGCGACAAGGCCGGTTGCCGGCAGCGTTAGAAACCACGCCCACACGATGCTCTCGATGAGATGCCAGCGCATCCCTCTGTGATTTCTCGATATGCCAACCCCCATGATCGAGGTCGAGACCGCATGGGTGGTTGAGACGGGCATGCCAAGTCTGGCGGCTGCCATAAGCACAGTGGCGGCCGTTGTGTCGGCGGCAAAGCCGTTCACTGGCTGCAGTCTCGACACCTTCCGGCCAAGGGTCCTGATGATGCGCCTTCCTCCAGTGGCGGTGCCTGCGGCCATGGTGATGGCGCAAAGAAGTTTTACCCAAAGGGGAACCTTGAATTCGGGCGTTCGCAGGAACTGCAGGCAGGGGTGTGCTTGCACAAGGGCTCCGGCCTGAGTCGCTGAAAAGAGAGCTAAAGCGATTATGCCCATCGTCTTTTGGGCATCGTTGCTTCCTTGGCTGAAACCCAGGTAGCCGGCGCTGAAGAGCTGAAGTTTGCGAAACGTATTGTTGATGGTGGACGCTTTCAGCCGGGCCAATAGCACGTAGAGGACCGACATCCACAGAAATCCGCCGACCAGGCCGAGGATCGGGGAGCTGAACATCGGGATAATGACCTTGTAAAGCAGGCCATCCCACAGGTACCACGGCTTGCCGGCCACCGGTGCTGACCAGATGATCACATCCCAACGGTTGCCTGACGATGCGATTGCGGCGCCGACCAAACCGCCGATCAGCGCATGGCTCGAACTCGAGGGCAGCCCCATCCTCCAGGTCAGCAGATTCCAGAAAATTCCGCCCAGCAGGCCACAAATGATTGTGGCGCCCGTCACGCAGTGGGCATCCACGAGCCCGGTGCCTACTGTGGTCGCGACCGCCGTTCCGGCCAGGGCTCCGCACAAATTCATCACGGACGCCAGCGCGATGGCGCGTGAGGGCGTGAGAACCTTGGTGCCAACGACGGAGGCCACCGAATTGGCGGTATCATGGAAGCCGTTGAGGAACTCGAACACTAACGCCACAGCTATGACGGCCAAAAGGAGCGTCATACCCTGTCAGGAATGTTTCAAAGCGATATGGGCGATGACATTCCCGGCGTCACGGCAGCGGTCGATGACTTTTTCCAACAATTCGTAGAGGTCCTTCAAAGCGATGACCTGGAGCGGCTCATGTTTGCCGCTGAACAAGTCCTTATAGAGTGATGACATGTGATTGTCCGCCTCGCCTTCGAGAAATTGCAGCTTGTCATTAAGTTCCTTCACCTTATCGAGGTCCATGCCGCTGCGTAGCGACTTCACCAATTCCAACACGATGTCTGTCGCCCGCTCCAGCAGGCTGATCTGAGTGGAAAAGTCCATTGCCCGCACGTATTGCGGCGAGGCAAGAACGCGGATGGTGAACTTCTCGATCGTCTTCGGTATCTTATAAAGCGCGTTGGAGAGGTCCTCAATGTCCTCGCGTTCCAGAGCCGTGATGAAGGTCGTATAGACCGCGGCGCTGATCTCGTGCGTAATCTCCCGGTCTTTCTTGCGCGCATAAGCGAACTCGTCTATCGCCACCGGTTTATCGAGCTCCTTGCTCAGCTTGACCAGCATCTGGACGCTGGTGCGCGCCTGCTCCGCACTGGCCTCAAGCAGCGTGAAAAACTTGTCCTCTTTTCCAAACAGCTTCTGAAGTGAAAACATAACCACACACTTCTACCTGACCCTGCCCAAAACGCACGAAAAAAACGACTCACCGCATGTCCAACGTAGGGAACGCCATCTCTTGGAAATGCTCCTATGTCGTTCTTCCCTAAATCCCCGGAATGTGGCACGGAAAGTCCTTGGTTGCATGTCAGCGTGCGCTTATAATTCCACCATGGTTCATGTTGGCATCGGCTATGACGTTCATGCCTTGGTCGAAGGGCGCAAGCTCATTCTGGGAGGCGTTGACATTCCGCATCCCAAGGGCCTCGAAGGGCATTCGGATGCCGACGTGCTGATGCATGCTATTTGCGATGCCGTTCTGGGCGCGTTAGGCGAAGCCGACATCGGCCATTTCTTTCCTAATACCGACCCGCGGTGGAAGGGCGCGCCGAGTTGCCTTTTCCTGAACGAAGCCGCCCGCCTCGTTGAGTTTCGCGCGGGCAATATTGTCAATGTGGATGCCTCGGTGATCGCGCAGGCGCCAAAACTGTTTCCCCACATTCACCAGATGAAAATCAACATCGCCGCGGCGCTCAGGCTGAACATTCAGCGCGTAGGCATCAAAGCTACGACGAGCGAACATTTGGGATTTGCCGGTCGCGAGGAGGGAATTGCCGCGATGGCCGTGGCCAGCGTGGATTTGTCCCAGGCTGGTTGAAGGCTAACGGCCGGGATTTTTGCACAGATGGCAAAGGCAGAAGTTAGCTGGAAACGAGTGACCGACGAGGGGGAGCGGCTCCAGGTCTATGCTCGACACGTTGGCGGTGACTGGCGTTTTTTCGCCCGCCAGCGTCGGTACGACCAATGGGAGGATGTCCCAAACCCACCCTTGGAAGACTGGTTGGAACTGCTCGACGCGGTCCGAAGGCGCATCAATCGGCGCTTGCTTAGACCGGAAGAGGATGCGCGCGTAAAAAAATCCATCCGCGAGCGATTCCCGGAAGCCGAAATCGATTGATAACGACCGCAGGGAGGGACGGAAAAGTCAAGGCAATCAACCTCGCACTGCCGCCTCTCGTGCATACGGCGTTTTTCCTGTGCACGATGTGCGGTTGACACGGGGGTCATTACCAGCCAAGATAATAGGCAGGTAAACACTGGGTGTGAACAACACACATCATCAGGCTGTGGCAGGGGTTGTGGGGCTCTTGAAGGTAGCTGTGGTCAGCGCTGCCGGCCTCATCGAGGGACAGGAACTCAAGTCCGGTGCCGGCAACGGGTTGCCGTTTCTGTTGACTGTGCAATTCCACCCGGAATGTCTGGTGAACCAGCATGCGGAACATCGAAGTATCTTTCACGCGTTTACACAAGCGTGCGGGCTGAGTTACAAAAGGCGTTTATGAAGGGCAAAATTCTAATCGTAGATGACCAGGCAGACGTCCGCCAGTTGCTGCGGTTGGTCCTCGAAAACGAAAACCAGATCACCGAAGCTGACTGCGGCGCTGCGCTTCAAAAGGCTTTCGCGCAGGAACAACCGGACGTCGTGCTGCTGGATGTCAAGCTGCCTGACGCCAATGGACTCGATCTCCTGCCCTTAATTAAGAAGCGGTGGCCGGAAACCGAAGTCATCGTCTTGACTGGGGTGCCTAGCGAACAAGAGGCTGTGTCGTGGGCGGTCGAGGCCACAAAAAGGGGCTCGTTTAACTTCCTTCGGAAAGGAGCCGGGTTTGATTCGGAAAAGCTTGTAGCCGATGTCAAGAACGCCTTGGAACGCCGCCAGCAGACAGACGAAACCAGTTTGCTGCGGCGTGCGTTGGAATCCATGAGCGGCACTGCGTCGCCTGTGTTCCAAAGCGCCGTCATGCGTGAGCTTATTCGCACTGTTGAGCGCATTGGCCCCAGCGACGTGGCGGTGCTGATTACCGGTGAGAGTGGAACGGGGAAAGAAGTGGTGGCCGACCTCCTGCATGCCTTCAGCCCCCGCAGCAAGAGCCGATTCATCAAGATTAATTGTGCCGCCCTGCCGCGTGAATTGATCGAAAGCGAGTTGTTCGGTTCGGTAAAAGGTGCGTTCACGGGAGCCCATAGCGACCGCGATGGTTTGTTCCGCCAGGCTGAAGGCGGCACGCTCTTGTTGGATGAGATTTCCGAAATGCCGGTGGACACGCAGAGCAAACTCCTCCGTGTGCTCCAGGATCAGGAGGTGCGTCCGGTGGGTGGCAAGGCCAGCTATAAGACGAACTGCCGCTTGGTCGCATCCACCAATCGCGTGCCCGAAGAGGCGATCCGGGACGGCAAACTTCGTGAAGACTTGTTTTATCGGATTAGCGCAATTTCCGTCCACCTCCCTCCGTTGCGTGAGCGGCGCGAAGACATCATGCCCTTGGCAAATGCTTTTCTAAAGCGCTTTGCCGCGCAAGCCAATCGCATCATCAAAGGATTCACTTCGGACGCTGCCGAACGGTTGACGGGCTTCGAGTGGCCCGGCAATGTGCGCCAATTGCAGAATGAAGTGCAGCGCGCGGTCCTCTTGTCCGAGGGCGACGTGGTGGCGGCGACCGACCTGTCCATTACCAAAGCTAAAGTGCCCGGTGACGATACTCCGGACACAAACTTCACTCTCTTGGAAGGCGTCGAGCGCAACGCCATTACCCAAATGCTCAGGGAAACCGGCGGTAACAAGCTTGAAACCGCCAAACGCTTGGGTATCGGTCGCCAAACCCTGTACAATAAGATTAAGGCCTACGGCATCGAGGTTTGAGGGCTAACCCATTTCGTCGCATCTCAGCGCACGTACTCCGCGATTCTTTCCCGGAACGAGTTGGCTCGTAACCTGAACAGTTCGTTTGCGGTTTTCGAATTACCAAGATTGTCTTCTTGAAGCATGACGAGTTGATCGCGGTTGAGTGGGGATGGTTTTCCAAACAGGCATGGGAAAATGAACTCCAGGCATCCAGCCTGGCAACGTGCCAGTTTCATGGGCACGTGCAGCTTCAACCGCTTTCGTCGCATCGCCCGCATAATATGATCCAGGATTTCGGGGATCGTGAAAGTCTCCGGCCCGCAGAGGTCATAGGTCTCTCCAATGGATTCGGGTTCAGCGAGCGACCTTGCAAAAGCTGCTGCCACCACCTCCACCGGCACGGGCTGGAATCGCGCCCGGTTGTCGCCCATCACCGGCACGACCGGGGAGAATCGGATGATTTTTGCAAACAGATTCACGAAATGATCCTGCGGTCCGTAAATGAGCGAGGGGCGGAAAATTGTGTAATCAAGACCACTCCCGCAAACCAGTTCCTCTGCCGCCCATTTGGTCTGATGATAGCGTGAAACGGCATTGGGTCGTGTCCCCAGCGCACTCATGTAAACAAACCTCTTGACGCCGGCGCGTTGTGCTTCCGCGATCATATTCCGGGTGCCGCAAACATGAACGTTTTCGAAGGTAATCTTGCCTGCTTCGCTGATAATGCCGACAAGGTGGACGACTGTCTCCATCCCGGTTAGTGCGCCTTGCAGCGAAGCGGCGTCCACGACATTCCCGTTGTGAACCTCGGCCTCAAAATGCGAGAGGATTTCCTGGGTCTGTTGCGCGTTCCCTTTCCGTGTAAGGATGCGAACCTTGTGCCCCGCCGCGGAAAGCTCTCGAACAACTTCCCGGCCAACGAAACCGGTCGCTCCGGTGACGAAAACTTTCATAAATGAATTGGTCCGGCGCTCGTGGTTAAACCCAGGTGAAGCTCGGATATTTCTTCTGCAGTGCCGGGCGAAGCTTGGGATAATTCGTTGTCCTGAAGTTCGGCCAGTCGAGGGTCGGTTCGAGACGCTTTCCGTCAGGGGCGCAGAGCCAGAGCTTCACCGGCAGCCGGTTTTCGCAAATGCGCGGATGCTCCTTAAGCACAAAACATTCGTGAAGTTTTGCCTGCAGTTCTGGCGCGCCCGGCGCGGTTTCCGGATAAAGAAGCTTCCGTTTTCCGCCATCCAGCCATGCAATCGTCACCGGTGCGAGTTCGTCCAGCCATCCCAACTGTTCCCTGGCGAGGCGCTCATAAAAAGCTCCCCGCAATGGTGTGGCCTGGGCCTCTTTGGCCAGGGTCAATCCTTCAAACGCGCGTGCCAGGCAGCTTTTCAGGGCTGTTTCATCGAAAGGTCGGAATTCCATTTCCGGCATTGTGGTCGCCACAACGTTCACACGAGCAATAAACTGTTTGATCTCGTGATTGAGCAAAGGCAGTTCGAAATACCCTTTGCCAGCAGCCTCGGCCAGGCAAAGGCCTGATGCGGTGGGCTCTGTCTCGCGTTGATGCTCGTGATGAATAATCAAATCGCGAAACCGCACCAGTTTCATCGCCGCGACCCTCTTATGCGTGCGGTCGTACATATGTTCCACCTTCGCCGTGATTTGTTCCGGGAACGTTTCCTCAATCCATTCGCGCCTGACGGTGGTCGCCAGGCTGAGCAGAGTCAAATTCTCTGAGCCGCGCCCGGTCACTTCGCGAATTGTTGCCACAACGAAAAGTGTCGCGTTCTGTACGACACTCTCGCGTTGTAATGCGCCATGCCGCCCTTCGGTTAAATCACACTCCAGTGTTCCCTGGTCCCGTCGGATGCATAATTGGTCGATGAAGCCTGTCATCAGGCAACGGGGCAGGGGATCCTCACCTGATTTGTCCTGTGTTGTGAGCTGCGTGTTGCTGCGGATTTCAACCTCTAATCCCGGGTCTCCCGGCAGGCCCTGCTGGCTTGCGATCTGTAGAATCTGGACGAACGTCTGTTCGATCTGCCGGGCGGTTTGCGCGTGGATCCCGTAACGACGGCAGGTTTCCACGCTGAAATTATTCTTCTTCGCGAATTGGTACGCTCGCATCAGCGTGTGAAAATCCGAGTCCTGGCTGGCTTCAAACAATTCGCGGGCTTCCTTGATGTGGCTGTCGTCGCGGCTGAGTCGCATGAGCAAATCCCGTCCGCTGACCAGTGCCGCGCACAGCGCGGCTGCCGGTACACAGCGGAATTTGGCCGCCTCAACCAGCATCCGGGAGTAACGCGGATGCAACGGCAGTTTGAGCATCTGCCGGCCAACTGGCGTCAGGTCCGAGTCGCTGGTTGCACGTTCGCCTTCGGGTGATGGCGCAGTCGCGGCGCTGGCATCGCGCGCCGCAGCGTCCCGAGGCGAAGGTTCAGGCGGTCGGTTTTGCGCCCGCAGCGCGCCCAGTGTTTGCAGCAATTGCTCGGCCCTTTCCACCGCTTGTGGGTCCGGCCTGTCCAGCCAGTCAAATTCCGCTGCGCGTTTTATCCCCAGCGAATGCAGCAGCAAAACCACCTCTGCCAAATCGCTTCGCTGAATTTCCGGGGTGTTGCGCTCCGGCCGGTTCAACTGGCCGCTCTCCGTCCACAACCGGTGGCAAGTCCCCGGAGCGGTTCGTCCGGCCCGACCCTTGCGTTGTTCAGCGGATGCGCGGCTGATGGGCTCGAT
Organism: uncultured Verrucomicrobiota bacterium; assembly: GCA_903873945.1. Classification (GTDB taxonomy): domain Bacteria; phylum Verrucomicrobiota; class Verrucomicrobiia; order Limisphaerales; family UBA8199; genus CAIQQM01. Next base: position 8,794 of record CAIQQM010000065.1, on the reverse strand, counting down.
GAACAACGTGCCGATGCCGCGCTCCGCATCATAGCGCGCTACCCGCGCTAGCCCGCCGTCCACCACATGCCGAATCCCGTCGATCGTCACTGAAGTCTCGGCCACGTTCGTGGCGATGATGACTTTGCGCAGCGGATTCGGTGCAAAGGCAAGATCCTGCTGTTCAGGCGGCAAATCGCCGTGCAGCGGGATCAAGGCAAGCCTTTCGGTTGTATCAATCGCTCTCAGCATTCCTATCGTAGAGTTGATCTCTCCCATGCCCGGCATGAACACCAGGATGTCTCCGGGCTCGCCCGAGTTGACGATGCGTTCAACCGCATCAGCCGCCTGTTCCGCCACACCTCGCTCGTCATGCTCGCTCAGATAGAGGGCTTCAACCGGAAAGCTTTGCCCCTCGGAGACCAGAGTGCGGCAGGGAGCGTTCTGCTGCGGCTCGGTTCCCGTCGTTTCGCTTTCGGCTGTCAGATACTCCGCGACCGGTTCGGCTTCGAGTGTTGCGGACATGACCGCCAGCTTCAGATCGGGCCGCGCGTTTTGCTGCAAGTGTTTCACCAATGCCAGCGCGACATCGCTCAGCAAATTGCGCTCATGGAACTCGTCGAAGAGAACGACACCAACGTCTGCCAAGGTGCGGTTGGCCTGGAGCCAGCGCAGAAGAATTCCCTCCGTCACATAGCAGATGCGCGTGCCTAGGCTGGTCTGGTCATCGAACCGAATCTGGTAACCCACCTCGGCGCCGAGCTTGCAATTGCGTTCCCATGCCACCCGTGCCGCCACGGTCCGTGCCGCGACGCGCCGCGGTTGCAGCACTACGATCTTTTTCTCGCCGGCTATTCCCGCATCCAGCAGCATCTGCGGCACCTGCGTTGTTTTGCCTGAGCCTGTCGGAGCGACTAGGACCAACCGGTTTCCCGAGCGCATCGTCTCGACGATGGACGAGTGGATTTGCCAGATGGGAAGGGAGGTCTGAGTCACAAATTTCTTTGCCTGCGCCAATCTAGCCGTAAAACACCTCAAAGAACATAAGGAAATTGGCAAACAGTGAATCCTCCGTCACGTTGGCGCTACAGGACAAGCCTGGCAGAAAAAAGCGGATGTTTCTCCGGTTCGTTCGGCGCAAATAATGCTTCAAAAGGAAACCGAATGAATCGGCCAATAACCGCGACTTGGAACAGCATGAAAAATTTCTGCGCATCGGCGGTAAATGAACCCTCAACTATGCGTGATTTGTGCGAGGCCGAAAGCCGGACGCCCCAGGCTCGAACTCACGCATCGGCCCAATTCACATGTCCCAATATTGGACGCCCTGATGTTGCATAACACTCTGACCAACGTTGAACCCCATATGAGTCCGGAGAATCAAAACAAACTTCCATCATTTCCAACCACACTGCTTACAGGCGTGCTGGCTGTCTCCATCTTGTTGATGGCTGGGCTGGTGTGGTCGGCCTACCAGTCCTATCGGAGGGTTGGTGCCGATCAACTGCAGAGTCTGCGCATCAAAGAGCTTCAGGGAATAATCGTCCATCTGGACGATGCTTTGACTATGTTTGCGCGCATGACGGCAGTTACGGGGAACTTGGCCTCGGAACGGCGCTACCGGCAGCTCGCACCGCAATTGGGACCCGCAGTCAAGGAAGCTTTGGTGCTGGCATCCGAAATGGGCAATGTGAGCACCGCCGCGCAAATGGAGGTGGCCAATCTCAAGTTGATTGAAATGGAGAACCAGAGCTTCGCCTTGGTTCGCGAAGGGCGGACTGATGCGGCCAGGGCTCTTTTGTTCAGTCCGGAATATGAAACCCAGAAGAGGATTTTCGTTGAAGGCCAGGCGGAACTCGACCGGCTGCTTGGCGAACACCTGAAATATCATGAGACGAAGCAGCGCCGGGAAGTGGCTTTCTGCATCCTGGCCTCGGGGATGGTTGTCAGTCTGTTGCTTGTTGTGTGGCTTACGGTGCTGGGTCGGTTGCGCCACTGGCGTGCGGTTCTGCTGCGGAGCTTTGACCAGCTTACCCACGCGGACGAAGAACTCCGCAACGCTCATTCCCTTCTGGAAGGGCGGGTCGAAGAGCGCACCGCAGAGCTGCGGAAAGCAAGTCTCGAGGTGCAGGCGAGCGAGGTGCGCATGCGTGCCATCACCGACTCAGCTCAGGATGCAATTCTGATGATGGATCCTGACGGCAAGATAACCTATTGGAATCCGGCCGCAGCGCGCATTTTTAGATACACGAGCGCTGAAGCCCTCGACAGAAATTTGCATGAGTTAATTGTGCCCGTGCGGTTCCGCCCGGCGCACCACGCCGCCTTTCCGGTATTTTTACAGACGGGCAGGGGCGCTGCCATAGGGAAAACACTCGATCTGGAAGCTTGCCGGAAAGACGGCCGGGAAATCTCCGTTCAGTTGTCGCTTTCCGCCGTCCAGATAAATGGCGACTGGCATGCCGTGGGCATTATCCGAGACATCACCGAGCGCAAGCGGGCGGAGGAGGCGCTGCGGCAGACCGAGGAACGACTGCGCCTGGCGCAGAACGCGGCGCACGTCGGTATCTGGGATTTCGACCTGAAGACCCGGCGTGCGGTATGGGCCGTCGAGCAGGAGGCGTTGTTTGGATTTGCCCCAGGCACCTACGACGGCGACCCCGACACCTTCGAACGGCTCATCCATCCCGAAGACCGTCCTCGGGTGGACGAGACCCTCGCCCGGGCCTTGGAAACCGGCAGCTATGAGATGGAATTCCGTGCCATCCGGCGCGACGGCGCGTTACGCTGGTTTGCCGGTTGTGGCCGGACCTACCGTGACGCCGCGGGACAACCGGCACGTCTGATTGGAATCAACCTCGATATCACCGCGCGCAAGCAGGCAGAATTGGAAATCCAGCATCAGGCGGCTTTTGCCCGTTTCAATCCCAATCCAGTGTTGGAATTGTCCGATGCCGGGGAAATCATCTACTTTAACAATGCTGCCGCAGAGATGGCACGCGGGTTGGGGCGGGAAAATCCGGCGCAGATGCTTCCGCCCAACACCACTGCGATGGTTCGCGAATGCTTGGCTGCTGGCGAATCGAAACTTCGCGTCGAGACAGAGATCGGCTCGCGCGTGATTTCGTGGTCCTTCTTCCCCGTTAAGGTCAACAATACGGTGCATTGTTATGCGGGCGACATCACTGCGCGCAAAGTGGCGGCCGCGCAACTCCTCGAGACCAACCGCCAACTCGAAGCCGCTACCGCTCGCGCCAACGAGTTGGCGGCCCGAGCTGAGTTGGCCAGTCGCGCTAAAAGCGAGTTTCTCGCCAGCATGAGCCACGAAATTCGTACCCCCATGAACGGCGTCATGGGCATGCTCGGCCTGCTGCACGACACCGACCTTTCGGACCGCCAGCGAGAATTCATTCAGATCGCCAGATCTAGTGCCGAGTCGCTGCTGGGCGTCATCAACGACATCCTCGATTTCTCGAAGATCGAGGCGGGTAAATTTACCCTTGAGCCGGTTCCATTTGATCTGCAGACCGTGGTCGAGGAAGTGGGCGAAATTCTGGCGGCGAAAGTGGCGGACAAAGGGTTGGATCTCATCGTCCGGTTCGCGCCGAACGCGCCCCGGTATGTCATCGGCGATCCCGGGCGCGTGCGTCAGGTGCTGACCAACCTCGTGGGCAACGCCGTTAAATTCACTGCCGCGGGACATGTGTTCATCAGCATCCAGTGCGAGCGCCGGTTGGAAAAACAGGTGCAGTTGAAATTCTCTGTCGAGGATACCGGCATTGGCATCGCTGCCGACAAGCTCGACAGCATCTTTGAGAAATTCACCCAGGCGGATGCCTCGACCACCCGCCGCTTTGGCGGCACTGGTCTGGGGCTGGCCATCAGCAAACAACTGGTCGAGTTGATGGGGGGGAACATCACCGTTACCAGCCAGCCGGGCAAGGGGTCCACGTTCTCTTTCACGCTGCCCTTCGACCTGTCTTCCGAGCCGCTGCCGGCCCCGCCGCCGCGCACGTTGCTTGAGGGTGTGCGGGTGTTGATTGTGGACGATAACGAGGTGAACCGCCGTGTCTTGCACGAGCAAATCTCCAGTTGGCGGATGCGCAACGGCGGTTATGCGTCCGGCGAAGAGGCCCTGACGAAGCTGCGTGAGGCCCGGGTCGCTGGCGATCCATATCACATTGCCATTCTCGATTACCAAATGCCGGGCATGGATGGGGAAATGTTGGCGCGTGCCATCAAAGCGGATCCACAGTTGCGGGCGACCTTGCTCATCATGCTCAGTTCCCTGGGACATCCTGACGCCACAAAGCGCTTCAAGGAAGCCGGTATTTTCGCCTGCTTGCTGAAACCGGTCCGCCAATCTAAACTTTGGGATGTCCTTGTGGAGGCTTGGGGCACGCATACCAGGCAATCTCCCGCTCAGTTGCCGATGCGTCCGGTGCCGGCCAGACCCGTTCCCGCCGGAAAGACCGACCGGAAGGTTCACGCCCGCGTTCTCGTCGTTGATGATAACACCACCAACCAAAAGGTCGCCCGCATGATGCTCGAGAATTTCGGTTGTCGCGTGGACGTGTCTGCCAGCGGCAAGGAAGCCCTTGAGATGCTGGAGTTGCTGCCCTACGATGTGGTCTTCATGGATTGTGAAATGCCGGAGATGGATGGCTACGAAACTACGGCTGAAATCCGTCGTCGCTACGCCGGCGACCGGCATGTTCCAATCGTCGCTATGACGGCCAAGGCCATTCAGGGCGACCGGGAGCGTTGCCTGGAAGCTGGCATGGATGATTACATCAGCAAACCGGTGCGGCTGGAAGACCTTGAGGCGGCGCTCGCTCGGTGGGTTCCCGGCGACGGAAACGTCATTGTATCCGGGCAGAAGAGCGCGCTGCCGGCTGCTGCGCCCGAAGCCAGCGCCCCGGCTCTCGATCCCGCCGCGACGGCGCGCTTGCGCAAGTTGGCGGCGGCCACCGACCCTTCTGTCCTGCAGGAAATCTACGAGGCGTTTCTGTCGAGCGCTGTTGATTATCTCGCCGCGATCCGCGAAGGGGCGGCGGCAAATGATGCTGAGGCTTTGCGGCAGGCAGCGCACGCGTTCAAAGGGGCGGGGGCCAATATTGGCGCGCAAAAGTTGGCGGAACTTTGCGGGCAATTGGAAGCGCTCGGCGAGACAGGACGGGTTGATGGTGCCATCAAGTGTCTGGAGCAATTGAGGTTGGAATTTGAGCAGGTCAAAATTGAAATCGAAAACCAGACCAATAAGGAAGCAGTCATATGAATATTTTAATTGCCGATGACGATTCCACTTCACGCATCGTTCTCGGCGCCACGCTGAAAAAACTGGGCCATCAGGTCACGGCCGTAAAAGACGGCGCCGAGGCTTGGACCGTGTTTGAAAACGGCGACGTCCAGTTGCTCATTTCTGACATGGTGATGCCGCAGCTGAATGGATTGGACTTGTGCGCCCGCATCCGCGCCGCCAACCGGCCCAAGTACACTTACATCATCCTGCTCACATCTGTGGGTGGGAAAAGTGGTTACCTGGTGGGCATGCGGGCCGGGGCAGATGATTTCATTAACAAACCGTTCGATGAGGAACAACTGGCTGCGCGTTTGGTCGTTGCCGAGCGCATTCTTAATTTGCAGTCCCAGGTAAATCAACTTTCCGGTCTGCTTCCCATTTGCTGCGTGTGCAAAAAAGTCCGCGATGACAAAAACTACTGGCAACAGGTCGAATCCTATATCTCAAAGCGTACGGATGCCAAGTTCACCCACAGCTATTGTCCCGACTGTTACGATAAGGCTATCCAGGAAATTAAAGCTGGCGTCTGAACTCTTTGATGTGCAATAGACTATGGACGACCCTTTGCAACGCTTTCGGGAAGTGATGCTCATGTCTGGCATCACGTGCGTTGGCCTTGGCCTCTTGCTCCTGTTCCTGACGGTCTGGCGGTCACGCTGGCACCGGATTCTCGAAGTGGAGGCGACCTTCTGGCGTCGCCTTGGCGTCACTGGTCGCTGGGCTGAACCGTTGCGCCGATTTGAGGAAAGCCGGACTTTGGTTGCAATTGTTGCCGTGCTGCTGGCCCTTCATTTTTTGCTTCTGGTTTTCGCGGTCGGCGCGCATGCGTATTTCGCGCCAAAACTGCGCCAACATCCTCCATCCCGTAGCGTTGCTGGACGACTAAAGTAGTCCTGGTCCAGCACGGTTCTGCACAACACGCTTGATGATTTATCGGTGGCGCACGGGTGGTTGTTGCCTGGTCGTAGTTCCGTCAGTACTTGCCGCGGCAATAACCATTCGTCTCGCGTCCGATGGCAATTACCGGCATTTCCCAAACAATGCCCCGCCATACCGGGCCTTCCTCCCCAGTTCCCGCTCGATAACCAGCAGCCGGTTGTATTTGGCAATGCGTTCGGAGCGGCATGCCGACCCGGTCTTGATCTGCCCCGTATCCGTCCCGACCGCGAAGTCCGCAATGAACGCGTCCTCCGTCTCGCCCGACCGATGCGAAATCACCGCCCCATAACCCGCTTTCTGTGCCATCGCCACCGTTTCCAGCGTTTCGGACACCGTGCCGATTTGGTTCAGCTTGATCAGAATTGCGTTGGCAATACCATTGCGGATGCCTTCGGCAAAAATTTTCGGATTGGTGACAAAATTGTCGTCGCCGACGAGCTGCAGTTTCTTCCCCAGCGCCTTTGTCACAGACAGCCAGCCTTCGCGGTCCTCTTCGCCCATGCCGTCTTCCAGCGACACGATGGGATACTTCTTTGCCCACTCGCCATAGATCTTCACCATCTCAGCCGGCGTTTTGCGTGAGCGATCCGATTTCTTCATCACATAGCTGCCGTTGTCGTAAAACTCGCTGGCGGCCGGGTCGAGAGCGATGGTGATGTCCTTGCCGGGCTTGTATCCGGCGGCTTTGATGGCTTCGACAATCACTTCCACCGCTTCGTCATTTGTCTTGAGGTTGGGAGCAAAACCGCCTTCATCGCCCACCGAGGTCACCAACCCGCGTTTTTGCAGAAGCTTCTTCAACGTGTGAAACGTCTCGGCCCCATATCGTAACGCTTCGGCAAATGTCGGTGCACCGGTGGGAAACAGCATGAATTCCTGGAAATCCACGTTGTTGGTCGCATGGGCTCCGCCGTTCAGCACGTTCATTTGCGGCGCGGGCAGTACGTAAGGCGCGCTGGCTTTTCCGCCGTGCAGCTTGCGAATGTAAGCGTAGAGCGGTACGCCCGCATCCAGCGCAGCTGCCCGGCAAACTGCCATCGAAACGCCGAGAATCGCATTCGCGCCCAGCTTGGCTTTTGTCTCTGTCCCGTCTAACTTGCGCATCAGGTCGTCAATCTCCCCCTGCGCAAGGGGCGACTTGCCCTTGAGCCTCGGCGCGATGCTCTTGTTCACGTTCGCCACTGCTTTGAGCACCCCCTTGCCGCCGTAGCGTTTGGCGTCCCCATCGCGCAGCTCCACCGCTTCGCGAATGCCCGTGGACGCCCCCGAAGGCACGCAGGCCGAGGCGTTGATGCCATTATTAAGCGCGATGTTGACCATGACGGTCGGGTTGCCGCGTGAATCGAGGATTTCTTGTGCTGTGATGGTTTGAATTCTGGTCATAAATGCTTTCGGAGTTAAGAATTGCGCTCGCCCCGTTGAATGGCTGTATTTTGCTTCATTGCTTTACAATCAGCACGCTGCAATGCGCATGGTCGCTTACTCGGTCCGCCGTGTCCCCCAGCAGTCGTCCCCACAGCTCCGAGTGGTCGCTGTGCCCAACTACAATCAAATCGTAATTCCCATCCTTGGCAAAACTCACAATCGTCTTGGCCGGATGTCCCCGCCGCGTCTCGCACCCGATGCCAACGCCATGCCGCGCCGCCACCTCCGCGACTTCTTTTTGTCGCTCTGTGAAATACTCATTCGCCCCTTCCTGTTCGCCCTCGAATTCCCCCGGCAAATCCGAGTGCCGCGGCAGCGGCTCCCTCACCCACAGCACCGTCAGTTGTGCGTTGTAATTCTTTGCCGCCACGGCGGCGCGTTCGAGGGCGGCTTTCCCTCCCTTCGACCCGTCGTAACCCACCAGAATTTTTTGAAACATAGGCACCTTGGTTTCCTCACTTTCTATTTGCTGGCGGCAGCGACACCGCCCCGCCGTTGATCCGTCGTTTGTAAAACCGGCCCCAGGCAATCATCGTCCGCACCGTCGGTTGGAAAAACTTTTGTGCGATCAGCGTCGGCACGAACGCGCTCAAAATGACCACCGTCACCAGCACCGAATACTGCTGCTGATCAATGATTTTGTTCTGCAACCCGAACAACGCCGAGATTGTCCCGAACGTCAGCCCCGTTGACATCAGCAGCGCCGTGTAGGTCGCATCGCCCGATCGCATGTAAAACATCCGCGCCAGCGGCCATACCCCGACAAACTTGGTCGCCATCTTCAGCGCCAGCAGCAGGGCAATGACCCCCACTGTTGCCGCCAGCGTCGGCAGCGACACAAACAACCCCGCCTTGATAAAGTAAAACGGCGTGAAAATCGCAAACGCGATGCTACGCATCCGGTGCACCAGCGTCTTGTCCCGCAGAAATACACCGGCCACCACCAGTCCCAGCAAATACGCCGGCAGCACCGCCTCGCTTTTGGCTGTCGAGGCTAGCCCCCCTAGGAAGGGTGACGTGACTTCGCTTTTTCGGGCCACTTGCAGTGTTAGTCTGGGCCGGACGAAAGGACCAGACAATGAAAGGCAAACGATATACGACGGAAGACAAGATCCGGGTACTGCGAGAGGCGGACCGTGGCGAGAAAAG
>CAIQQM010000064.1 GCA_903873945.1 uncultured Verrucomicrobiota bacterium | reverse complement strand
GCCGCCGGGTTTGATCACGCGCCGCAAGTCGCGCAGGTTCTCCGCCGGATCGGGCAGGTGCTCGATGACGTGCAGCATCATCACGGCGTCGAAGTAGGCCGTCGGCAAGGCTGCGTTAGGCAGCACACCTTCGATGATTTCTAGCCCATATTTTGCCCGTGCGTAGTTGGCGGCCGGTCGGTACGGCTCCAACCCAACCACCTGCCACCCGGCGGCGCGGATTCGGTCCAGAAACAATCCCAGAAAGCTGCCAATCTCGAGCAATTTGCCGGGTCTGGGCAAAACTGCGTCCAGCGCCGCCAGTACCCGGAGATTGTCCGGTAACTGGGTCACTTGCTTTTGGTAGTATTGGCGATGGAGTTCCGACGCCGGGTCGTACGCTTCGGCCGGCTGCCGCGACGCGAAGTCCTCACAGTCCACATGCTGTTGGGGGTTGGCATACATCAGCCCACAGCGGCGGCAGCGGACGATTTGGTGCAACTGGGCGTAGCCAGCGGGAAAAACCACCCTGTAGTCGTCCGCCCCGCACAAATTACATCTGACCTGTCGCATCGCTAACGCGGATGATTCCTGGCACAGGGGCTTTCGTTATTGCTCGTAAATGCCTTTCTGTGCGGCAGCTTTCCCTCACCCATACGCGTGCGCTACGGTCAACGCAAGAGTTAATGTTACATCAATTTCAGTTTCGGCAAATCCTGGGAATCTACCAGGCCTACCGGTTCGCGCTTCGCATTCACTACAACGAGATCGTCAATATTCCGCTCGTTAAAAATCCGCAAGGCCTCGACTGCCAGGGCGTTGTCACGAATGAAAATTGGGTTGTGCGTCATGACGTCTTTCAGCGGCTTTGTGAGCAGATTGGCTTCTGCCGCCATGTGCCGGCGAAAATCGCCATCGGTGAAAACGCCGACGAGTTTGCCGCGTTCGTTGACGACACTCAAGCTGCCCGATTTCGCATGGGTCATCACCAGCAGCGCTTCCTTGACGGCCAGGTTCTGCGGGGCCACAGCGTTGCGCTGGCCTGTGCGCATAATTTCCCCGACACGAAGCAGCATTGCCCGGCCAATGGCGCCCGAGGGATGGAACCTGGCGAAATCATGTTGCTTGAAGCCGCGCGCTTGCAACACGGCCATTGCCAGGGCGTCACCCATCACCAGCATCGCCGTCGTGCTCGCCGTCGGTGCGAGGTTGAACGGGCAGGCTTCTTTGGGGACGCGCACATTGAGCACGATGTCGCTGTAGCGGGACAGAGAGGATTTGGGCGCGCCGGTAAAGGCGATAATTTTCACCAGGAAGCGCTTCAGCGCCGGCAGGAGGTTCAGCAACTCTTCCGATTCGCCGGAATAGCTCAAAGCCAGGACCACGTCGCCGTCGTTGACGATCCCCAGGTCGCCGTGCAGGGCATCAACACTATTTAGCACCACGCTGGTTGAGCCGGTGCTGGTCAGCGTGGCGGAGATTTTGTGTCCGACGATTCCCGACTTGCCGATGCCAACGACAATGACTTTCCCGCGCTGCCGGAGTGTTTCGACGGTCAGATCGACGGCTTTGGCGAAAGCGCCGTCGATCTGGGCGCGCACGGCTTTAAGTGCCGCCAGTTCAATGTCGAAGACTTTACGAGCCTGAGCCAAATGATTCACAAGCGGAAGATGCCCGGAACAGCCATGCTTTTCAATCACGAATGAAAACAGACATGAAGCGATCCTGCTCATGCCGGCTGCTGCCGTGTGCAATCGGGATCACTCTGAATCCGGAAAAGACCCGAGCACTTTCACATAGCTGCAGTGTTCTCCGAGTAGCGAGATGGCTTTAGTCAGCTTGCGGTCTTCCATGTGGCCGTCGCAGTCGACGAAGAAGAAGTATTCCCAGGCCTTGCGCTTGCTCGGGCGCGACTCGATCTTGGTCATGTTGATGCGGAAGCGGCGGAATGGCGCCAGGGCGCTATAGAGAGCCCCAACGCGATCCGTGAGACTGAACATCAGGCTCGTGCGGTCTTTGCCGGTCGGCGGGCTGCATTGGCGGCCGAGGACGAGAAAACGGGTCGCGTTGGCGACGTTGTCCTGAATGTCAAAATCCAGAACGGGCACGCGGTATGTTTCAGCGGCCAGTACGCCGGCAATGGCAGCCGAGTTTTTTTGAGCGGCAGCCAGTTCCGCCGAACGGGCATTTGAGGAGGTTTCGATAATTTCCACACGCGGCAGGTTGGCCTGCACCCATTCGCGGCACTGGCCGAGCGATTGGGGATGGGCGAAGAGCTTTTTGATCTGGGACCGCCGGCACTTGGAAAGCAGGCAATGCTGGACGGGCAGGACGATCTGGGCAACGATTTTCAAGTCGCTGTCAACGAACATGTCGAGAGTGTGCGTGACCGCCCCTTCGGTCGAGTTTTCCACGGGCACCACTCCGTAATCCGCGCGGTTCTTGCTGACTTCGATGAAGACGTCGGCGATGGTTTTCTGGGGCGAATAGCGCAGGCTCGAGCCGAAGCGCTGGATGGCTGCCTGGTGCGTGAAAGTCGCTTCCGGACCCAGATACGCAACTGTGAGCGACTTTTCCAGCGCAAGAGCGCCGGACATGATTTCACGATAGATCGCTCGCAATGAGTCATTCGCGATGGGGCCTTGGTTCCGGCGGCAAATTCGCTGCAATACCGTCCGTTCACGGTGGGGCGCGTAAATCTCATCGCCTGCCTTGACTTTGATCTCCCCGATCGCGAGAACGTGCCGGGTGCGTTCGTTGATGAGCTTGACGATCTGAGTGTCGTATTTGTCGATGGCCTGGCGGTGTTCGGGAATATTCATAGCAAAAGTCTATAGTAATTCCATGTGCGGTGTGCCGTCAAAGAGCAACGACGATCCATGCGCCCCAATCCGCCTGCCCTCGGTCTGTCGTTTTCTCCGGGAAAGGCCTTAACCCGCCGGTTCTTACGCTGGGGATCCGACGGTTGCTTCGGAGTCTGCCGCGGCGGGAGGCGGCGAGGCAACGGCGGGTTCGGCACTTTGAGCGAGGCCGGTTGGTTTCGGCTCGTCGGTCGCCAGAGCCAGTTGCTCGGGAGGCGCGGTTGCCAGGCCGGGATCAACGGTGGCAAGCGACTCGGGCTTTTGGATTACGATGCGGCGCAGTTCGTCGGCGGCAGGCAAATCTTCCACGCTGCGCAGGCCGAAATATTCAAGAAACAGCGTCGTGGTTACATAGGTCATGGGCCGGCCGGCAGCCTCGGCTCGCCCGGCTTGCTCAACCAGCCCGCGTTCCAGCAGGGTTTGCATAACGCCGTCCACGGAGACGCCTCTGACCTGCTCGATCTCCGCGCGCGTAATCGGCTGCCGATAAGCGATGATCGCAAGTGTCTCCAGGGCGGGCTGGGAAAGACGGGGCGGACGGACTTTGTGGCCGACCAAAGCCTTAAGCCAGGGCGCATACAGCGGCTCGGTGACAAATTGCCACGAGCCTGCCACGCAGACGAGGCGGTAGCTTCGCTTTGCTTCCTCGTGGTCTCGCGCCAATTGGGCGAGCGCTGCGGTCAATTCTTCTTCTCTGACCTTCTTGAGTGCCCGGGCGGTTTCATCGCCCTCGGCATATTCAGGTGCGGCGGCGAACAAGTCGCGAATTTCCTTGAGGCTGAGCGGCTTTTGCGCCGAGAACAGGATTGCTTCCAAAATGAATTTCAGTTCCATGCTATGCTGAGTGTGGAGTGTCAAGAGTTGGGGCCGGCTCGGTGTCAGGGGAGGCGGGCGTGGGCGGCTTTGTAATCGCCGGCGCTTGGGAGCCCTGAGCAGCTTCGGAGTGTGACGGGGCGCCGGCCGGCGGTTCCGTCCGGCAGAGTTCAATTTCGCCGAAAGGCTCGCGTTGGATGGCCATCACCTGCTTGAGCCGGATTAACTCAAGCAGGGCCAGAAAGGTCACCACGATCTCGGACCGGCTGGTAATACCCTCGAATAAATCGGAGAATTTCAGGCTCAGGCGCTCGCTGAGGGCATTGATGAGGTGTTGGATTTTTTCACTGACCGACCATTTGTCTTCAAAGATATCCCGGAGATCTTCACGTTTCTGGAAGCGCTGAAGGACGTTGTTGACGGCGCCGATGAGGTCGAAAATAGAAACGTCGGTTCGCCGTATGGCTTCCTGGGCGAATTCGAGTTTGGCGGGGACACGCGGGAAAACGTCTTCCTGGCGGGTTTCAAGAACCTGGAGCTGTGTCGCGGCATCCTTGAACTTTTTGTATTCAACCAGCTGGCGGATGAGTTCCCATCGGGGATCTTCACCGTCTTCTTCCCCTTCAACCTGCACCTGTTGGTCCACGGGCAACAGCTCGCGGCTCTTGATATACATGAGCGTTGAGGCCATGACGAGGAATTCGCCGGCGACTTCCAAATCAAGCAACCGCATCGTTTCGATGTATGCGATGAACTGAGTGGCCAGGCTGGTCAGGTTGACCTCATAGATGTCCACCTCCTCTTTCTTGATTAGATAAAGAAGCAGATCGAGCGGGCCTTCAAAGACCTCGAATTTTACCTTATATTCAGCCATTGTGACCCGTCGTTTTGCCTCGCGGCGGGACGGGGAATCTTAGGGAGCATTGCGTGGCATTGCAACGGTAGAACCGTGTGAATCGGCGGCAACGCAACGGTATCCTGGCCGGTCGGGACTGGTCGCGCATCCTTAAACTGTCGGGAGTCGCAATGTCCCGTCCAGCGGCTTGAGCTCCACCAGTTCTTTCCCCGCCGTTCCGCCTCCCAATTCCGCTAAACGCTCCCCTGCCGGCCGAACGCGCGTCTGGAAACTCGAGGCGGCATCGTTGAATGCCGAGTTCGCTTTCTCCAGGCCGCCCCGGATTTTTTCGAAGTGCTCGGTGAACTTGACGACCCGTGAATACAGTTCTTGCGCGGCCTCGGCGATCTTCTGGGCGTTTTCGGTCTGGGCGTGCTGTTGCCAGCTCACGCTGACGGATCGGAGCAGGGCGATGAGCGATGCCGGCGTGGCGAGCAGGATTCGTTTGCCGGCTGCCCAGACGATCAAATCATGGTCGCCTTCCAGCGCGGCGCTGAAGAGCGATTCGGCGGGCAGGAACAGTACCACGTAATCCAGCGCATTGGGAAACTGGCGCGGATAATCCCGGTCTGCCAGCGTTCGGATGGTCGTTTTGAGCTTGGTCGCATGGGCTGCCAGGGACTCGGCGCGGTTTAGCGGGTCCGCGGTCTCCAGCGCGGTGAGGAAGTCAAGGTCTGGCACCTTCGCATCCACGATGATGAACCGCTCGCCGGGCAGCCGCACAACCAGGTCCGGCTTCGAATCTCCTGCCTGTGTTTGTTCGCTGAAATCGCAATGCGCGCTCATGCCCGCCGCCTCGACCACTCTGCGCAGCGTCTCTTCACCCCAGCGCCCGCGCGCCTGGTTCGATTTGAGGACCATGCGAAACTGCTGCGTTTCGTTCGCGAGCGATTGGCTCTGCTGCGATAGCAATTCCAATTGCTTCTTCACCTCGCCGAGCGTGGATGACTGGGACGCTTCGCTCCGCTGCAGTTGTTTTTGGTAAGACTCCAATTGCTGCTTGAGCGGTTCGACTAATCCCTTGATCGCTTCCTGGCGGTTTGCCAGATCGCCTTTAGCCGTTTCCTGGAGCTTTCCAAATGTCTCATTGGCCAGCCTCAGGAACTCCGGCTGGTTCTGCCTGAGAGCGTCCGCGCTCAAGGCTTTGAAGGTGTCGCGGAGATCAGCAATGGCTTTGGCCTGTGTTTCCTTGGCTTCCTGCAATGCGCGTTCATGCAGCGCGCGCTGATCGGCCAGCAGTTTTTCCGCAGCCGCCTGATTGGCCTCGGCCGCCGCTCGGGCGTTGCTGCTGTCGGCGAGTTGGTCGCGGATGTGGGACAGTTCCGTTTCGCGCTGGGCTAATTGCTGGCGCAATTCATTTGCCAGCCGGTCATCCGGCGCGGCGCGGTTGCGGCCCAGCATCCAGCCGGCGAGCAGTCCCAGCGCTCCGCCCGCGAGAAATCCTATCAGCAAATACATCCCTGCTGGCATACGAACACAATAAACGGGCTAATCGCCCCTTTGCCAATCACGAATTACCGGATCTGGCGTCAATAATGCGCGATGACCTCAATCTCCACGCTCGCCCCTTTCGGGAGCGCGGCGACCTGGATGGTGGAGCGCGCCGGGAAATCAGTGGTGAAGTGCTTCGCATAAACCTCGTTCATTGCAGCAAAATCGGCGAGGTTCGTCAGGAAGACCGTGCTCTTGACGACGTTGGCGAACGTCAGTTTCTGGTCTTCAAGGATAGCCTTGACGTTGGCGAGGACGCGCTCGGTCTGGGCCTTGATGTCGCCCGGGACGAGGCCTCCGGTGGCGGGGTCGATAGGAATCTGACCGGCGCAAAAGAGAAGGTCTCCGGCACGCACCGCATGATTGTAAGGGCCGACCGCAGGGGCTGACCGGGCGGGTTTGATGATTGTTTTCTTAGCCATAGTTCGGTGGGTTGGATGGTATTCGTTTAGCCCATCCGGTCAAGCCGCTGGCAGGGAGGGCGGTCGGATGCCGGAAAATTATGATTGCATCCGGTCCGGAACCTGGCTAGTCTTGGGGCCAATAGATAAGTTGCCAATTTCGAAACCAGGTAAATCCTCAGTTGAACCCGTTTCAGTGATGATTTGAAACCCGATGGTCGGGAACGGTCGCGAAAGGGCAGTGAATCGAAAAGCAAAGTCATCATGAGTACGAAATTGTTTGTTGGAAACCTTTCCTTCAACACAACCCAAAACCAGCTCCAGGACCTCTTCGCGGCCCATGGCACTGTCCTCGAAGTCGATGTCATCATGGACAAATTCAGCGGCCGCCCTCGCGGTTTCGCTTTTGTATCCATGGATACCAAGGAAGGCGCCGATGCCGCTGTCCAAGCCTTGAATGGCAAGGAAATGGACGGTCGGGCATTGACGGTGAATGAAGCGCGCCCGCGTGAAGAACGTCCGCGTTCGAGCGGCGGCGGTGGCGGCGGTGGTGGTGGTGGATACGGTGGCGGCCGGGGTGGTCGTCGCGAGTATAGCCGCTAAACATTTTAGCTGCGTTCCTGCGAACGCAAATTCTTCAGGCGCGGGATTCGAAAGAGTCCCGCGCTTTTTTTTGATCTCCAACTTGTCGTCGCCGCAAAAACACGGACGAGGGTTATTTCAACTTCAGAAAATTCTTCAGAATCTGGCGGCCGTTTTCGGTCAAAATGCTTTCGGGATGGAATTGGACGCCCCGGATGGGAAACCGCTTGTGCCTGACGCCCATGATCTCCCCCTCATCGGTCTCCGCCGTGATTTCCAAACAGTCCGGCAGGGTATCACGCTCGATAACCAGCGAATGGTAGCGGGTTGCTGCAAACGGACTGGGCATCCCTTCGAATAAATCCTTGCCGTTGTGCCTGATCGGGGAGGTTTTGCCATGCATTATACGGTAGTTGATGATGACATTGGCTCCGAACACATGCCCGATGCACTGGTGCCCGAGGCAGACACCGAGCGTTGGGATTTGCGGGCCGAAAGTGCGGATAATCTCGTTCGACAGGCCTGATTCGCGCGGAGAGCATGGCCCCGGCGAAATCAAAATCCGCTCCGGCCTGAGCGCGCGGAGTTGTTCAATTGAAATTTCATCGTTGCGACGGACCTGGATCTCGGCGCGCATCTCGCCAAGGTATTGCACCAGGTTGTACGTGAACGAATCGTAGTTATCGATGACGAGGACCATTGTCTCCCACGGAATCTAACGGAGCCGCCTGAAATTAAAAGGCTTAAAGAATTCAAGACTGACCAGACAGAGCGTCAAAAAGGCCTCCGTTCTAACCAATTTTCTCGTAAGAGGGGGGCTTGGTTTTCACTTGGGTTCACTCTTCCTCTTTGGGACGACGTTCATGAAGCCGTAAAAATGATGAGCCAATGTTTTCCAGTATTTCTCAGATTCATTGAAGCTGGGCGGTTATTGCACCCCGACACGGTAAAAGTATGGATCGGAGCCTGTGGCATTGGTGTCGTTGTAACTTGTCGTCCCGATCTGCCCGACGATGTTGCTTTGAATTGAAAGAAACGCAGGTAGCGACAAAAGGTTGGTGCTGCGTTGGAGAAAATAGGTTCGGTTAGTCACACTTTGCCAGGACATTGTTAATCCTGGAGGGTTGTTGGTTGGATTGAGGGCCAACATGCTCAGGACAGACAAGGCATTTGTGGGATTTGTGCCGCAGATCCACTCCTGCCAGTTGTTCATCCCGTCATTATCTGCATCCGTGTAGTCCGCCGTCCCATCTGTGGGTAAACCGTATTGTTGTGCCCAGGCATAAGAAAGAACCGAACTGGGCGCTTGAAACTCATACGCTCCGATGTCCACGGTGCCGCCGACGATACGGGGATTGCCATCCAGGTCGGTTGTGTCGGTAACGTAAGAATTGTTTCCACTGTTGATGCAAGGGTGACGTGACTTCGCTTTTTCGGGCCACTTGCAGTGTTAGTCTGGGCCGGACGAAAGGACCAGACAATGAAAGGCAAACGATATACGACGGAAGACAAGATCCGGGTACTGCGAGAGGCGGACCGTGGCGAGAAAAG
>CAIQQM010000063.1 GCA_903873945.1 uncultured Verrucomicrobiota bacterium | reverse complement strand
GACCTGCGCGTGGAAGTCTCGCCCACGGTGGACGGAGAATCCGTGGTCATGCGCCTGCTGGACTTCAAGAGCATCGATCGCACGCTGGAGCAACTGAACCTGCCGCCGGCATACTATCAACAATTGCTGGAGAGCGTCGGTAAAGCGAGCGGCCTCATCATCGTCACGGGGCCCACCGGCTCCGGCAAAACCACAACTCTCTACACCGTCCTCCAGCATCTCAACGTGAAGGACTCGAAGATAATAACCATCGAGGATCCCGTGGAGTACCGGATTCGCGGCTTCTCCCAAATCCAGATCGAACCTGAGAAAGGCGTCACGTTTCCAAATGCGATCCGCTCGTGCCTTCGCCAGGACCCAGACATAATGCTGGTCGGTGAGGTCCGCGACGACGAGACGGCCAAGCTTGCGGTGGCGGCCGCTGAAACCGGACATTTGGTCTTCACCACCCTCCACACCAACAACGCCATTGAGACCTTGAACCGCCTCGACCGGCTGGGGGTGGATCGTTACCAATTACAGACGCTCATCCGGCTGGTCATAGCCCAGCGGCTGGTGGGGGTCCTTTGCCCCTCGTGCAAGACCAAGCGGGAGGTCAAGCCGCATGAGTTGGAGCTGCTCGCAAAACTCGAAATCCCCTGCCAGCCCGGACATATCGTTTACGAAAAGCGCGGCTGCTCCCGTTGCAATGGGGTTGGCACCGTCGGGCGCACCGCGGTTTACAGTTTTTTCAGTCCGAGCAACGAGGTTCGTGAATTGATGGGAACGGACTGCTCCATCCTCGACATCATTCGAAAGGCCAAGGAGGGCGGGTTCAAGACGGTCATCGAGCACGCTCTTCATCTGTGGCTTGAGGGAAGAGCTTCGTTTTCCGAAGTCCACGCGCTGGAAGATTGAGTTATGATCCGACCGAAGCTCGGAGAGAACACAGGGCAACTCCATGCGATGCCCTGCGCTCCCGCGCCAGCGCCAGCAAACGAGGATAAAAAGTCATCATTCTTCGCCAGAACAATGCACATTTGTTCCCGCCTGAACCTAAAATGAAACTGTATGGAAAAAACAGTAGCCGTAGCGCGCAAGAAACGAAACTGCCAGACTGAAGTCAAATTCAGCTTTACGGCCAGATTTCCCGTATCATCGGGCCGGTTTGTGGCCGTTGCTGACTGCTGCCCGGCGAGTCCACTCTTTGAGCTCGTTAAGGAAGGGAAGGCGCGCTCCTTCGAAGTGTGGCCAGGTCGCACCGTCTTCCACAACTATCCGGATGAGGCGGCGCTAAAGGGGTTGTTGAACGAACACCCAGCACTCGGCCTTTTTTTGGACATCCTTCCCGTGCGGTTCAATAACCTCGACGACCTGCGCGCTTCTGTCGACAAGGTGGTCCAGATAATCATCACATGGATCCTCTGCAGCCCTGTGGTTATCACATCCTTCCGGCGCGAGACGAAGGTCGGTCAAGAGGAGTCCGTCCGGCAGCAGTTTTAACCCCGCAGTTCTTAGCAAAGAGTAGCCGTCCGCCCCGAAGCCGTCGAACACGAACCGGTAAAAAGCCACCGGGTTTGTTGATGAAAGAGCCAGACTATGATGCTGCGGCTGTAAGGTTGCTGGCACCTTGCCGCAGGGGAGGAGGATATGACCCGACTATCCAGGAGGGGACGCCGGGCGGTTTCGACGAGCACTAAGCCAACATCGCCAAACAAAAGACATGTTGGCAACGGTGTCCACGACGGTGGAAATCACCGGGCTGGAACTCGATGTCCAGATCGAGTTTTCCGGAGAATATGCGAACCACGGGATAGGCGCCTACGAGTACTGGGGCGATCGAGGAGTGCATCACGAGTGGGGCTGGGATGACATCCAGCTGTCCAGCGTGTTCTTCGAACCGGGCGATATCAACACCGCCTTGCGCCGGCACCAGCCGCATCTGAGCCGCAAGCAGTTCAGAAAGGCCGTCCGCCGGCTGCGGCTGCAAATTGGGACCTTGATCGAAGCAGCCGCAGAGAAGTGGGTTTCAGACAACGAAAATGATTGCATCGACGCCTTGGCGGCGCAAAACGAGCCGGACTACGAGGAAGGCCGTTCTCGGTTCGCGTGCGCCGCATGAAGTGGAAAATGCAAGTTTCTGGTCTGCGTGGTCCGCGAATCGGGCATGAGGTTGCCTTGCAGGGGCCCCCGGCTGGTTGCCCAAAGGTGGCAGCTCCCCAGCCCCAAAAGCCCTAAAATGGAGAAGTATGGGCACGAAACAGAGCGAGCCGGCGAGACAAAGAGCAGCCTTTAGTGAATCGCGGCAGGACCGGCCGGTTTTGACACCTTCACTGGGCGTTAGTCGCGCCCTGATCCCCTTTTGGCCATTGGGCAAGTCGGGATAATCCAACCGGAACATCGTGGATTCAGCCACAACCATCGTTACCGGGCGCAAGGAAATCGCGGACGCCATCAGGGCTTGTGTTCCCAACAAGGTTCTCGAGATTGACTCCTTGTTCGTCGACCTGGCGGAACCGGGCTTCAATGTGAATTTTGAGCCGCAGTTCCGCATCATGAACCCCAAAATGGAGAAGGTCGCACGCGGGCTCCGTGGCGAAGTCATCTGCGCAATTCCGCCCGGCCTGAGCTGTGGCAACCTGCTCTTACACCTGGCATACACGCTCAAGCACAGCCCCGCAGCCCTTTTATATGCCCCCCTGCACGATCTCAGCCCGGACGGCATCGCCAGGGCGCTCAAGCACGCGGAAGCGATCAACCCTTGGTTCCTCACCTCTGTGGCAGCGCGCCGCATGACTGAAAGGCTGTTGGGAATGCACTTGATCCCGGTGCTCCGCGAAGCGGGGTTGGCCTACACCGGCTGGCAAAGCTTGTTCTACCTGCACCTGATACGCGCGATTTCAAGGCCTTCCTGGAAAAGGCACTTGCGTTTCGGAACCTGCGTAGCGGTAGAAATCGACTCCTTCGGCGGGAACGTTTATCACCGCCGTTATCCGAGGCATGTCAAAGGGGCGTTCGCCGTCATTCACAAAGAGACCCAGGCTCAATGGCCGGACCCGCGCTTTCCGATGAATCAGCTGCTGCGAAACACCGAGGAGATGCCGGAGAAATGTCGGGAGGACTTGGAACAGGCCTACCTCTCCGGCATCGCCAGCTGGCCGTTCAGTTATGGTGGCGTCGCCTACGGTGAAAGACCCGTGCAAATCCTGTCCCAGCCCACCGGCTTGCTCCAGCGTCTGGCGACCCTCAAGCCCAGCCGAAAGGTTATAAGGATCTACCAGCAGGACCGGCTCTTGTTCCGCAGCCAGAGCTACTACCCTGAGGGACAGGCCCCCATCAATCCTCTCCCCGCCAGGGCGCAAATGGAGGCCACGATCGACCCGCAGCTCCCTCGCAGCACGTTGGAGGCTTTCCTCGACCGGCTGGATGAGTGCCAGCTCGACTTGGATTTTCCATCCATCCTCAAGCTCAACTATTCCGGTTACGCGCAGCAAGAGGGCGCCAAGATCACCGTAACGCCGAAAGGGGAGACAGTTCTTCAACGCACTGAGAAGGCCGGACTGACCGGTTGGCGCCTCTACGTGATTTTACGCCTGCTCGAAAATATCCAGACGGACGAAGCCGCCTATGAGGGGGTTCTCCGGCAAATCCAGGAAACGGTGCAGAACGAGCGCGAACCGCGCCGGATGGAAATGACGCCGACGGTAAAGACGGCCCAGAATTGAGCATGAACAGACCACTTTTCGCATTCTTTTCCGCACTGACGCTGTTGACCTTCCTGATCGAGCGGTACGCGAGTTGGTATGCGCCGGGATGTTCCGTCACACAGGTGGTCAGTCTGGGCGCGTTGCGCATCCTGTTCTTCGGGTTCTTTGCCATCCAGATGTTGCTGCCGTTTTACCACTGGGCCAAAGACCCGAATTCCACCACCGATACAGCGTCCGGATTGGTGCTTTTCGTGTCCATCGTGTCCGCCGTTTTTGGGTTCTTCATTTACAATGTGCCGCTGGCTGCGTTGAACGCCATCGTTAGGCTCGCGCAACTCTGCATGAATTCCTGAGCCTGCTGCGATGCGAAGCATCGCACCCCCAGATCAGCGGTTGTCCGGCGCTTCTTCTGATTGAACCAGAAGTTCTGTGCAAAAGGATCAATCCAACGGAGTCGGCGCAGGTCATCAGAAAAGACGCCAAACAAGCCGTTGGAAAATGAGACCCGAGTATCACGAGAGCTATTCTGATTACCGTTGGGGAGGAGCACAAAAAGCCCGTAAGGCGCGGGATCGGCGTGCCCTCTATTTGAAGCAGGCCGGGTTTAACGTGATCAGAAGCTCGGTCGGCTACAGAATTCTCGGTAGCCGAAGGCTGGACTCAACCTACTATTTGCACGCCAGTCGCACCGGAACGCCAACCAAGGCCCGCTGCAATCGCATCTCTCCCCTGAGCAACCGCCCTGGGCTTCCCGAAGCGGACTAGCGACTATGCCCGCCCGGCTGCGCGTCCTGGCCAAAGGGAAATTCCGGCGTTTCCAGGGAAACTGCGCCAACAACTCCGGCGTGGAATTCCAGGTCACCGAATGCGAACACAAGGGGCGACGGTTTTTCGTCCGGGAAAACTTCCGCTACGAAACCTTCACGAGCAATAGCGGGGTCCGTTGGGGCCTGCAACAGGGGCACACAGTGAGCGGAGTCAACGTGTTGGAGTTGGCCTGCAAGCCGGAACACTTTGAGGAACTCTCCCGCATTGTTCATGAAGCAGACCAACTGAAGCGACCCGTGGTTCGCAACCGGAAGTTCACCCTCAGGACAGCTCCGTTAAGCGGCGGGTTGCGGAATACCGGGGTCCCTTCTTCTTGCGATCACTGATTGCGTGCCGCCAGGGCGGGGGGCTCCTCGACCCAACCCACAGCGATTCCCTGACCGCGATTCATACGCCAAACACACCTCTATGAAAAAGGTCATACCCAGCGAAGTCCTCGACGTGCTCAAACAGTCACAATGTGAGGGAAACCAACTGCATCTGCCACGCCAACTGTCCCGGGATATCTACGTCCAAACCGCCAAGATCATTGAACTGCTGGGCGGGAAATGGAACCGGAGCTTCGGCGCCCACGTTTTCGAAGGCGACTGCGCCGAGCGCGTGGATGAAGCGGTCATGGCCGGCGAAGTTACCGACTTCCAGAAACTGTACCAGTTCTACGAAACACCGCCCGAGCTAGCCCGCCGCATGGTCGCTCTGGCAGACGTGCGTGAAGGCCAAAAGGTTTTGGAGCCTAGCGCCGGCAGAGGGGGAATCCTCAAAGCAATCCCTCAAACCGTGCACCGCACCGCAGTGGAATTGAACTCCTCCATGGCCGACCTCGCGGCCCATGCCCAGCGCGTCCACTACGGGGACTTCCTGCAGTGCAACGGGGAATTGGGCGCTTTCGACCGGATCATCGCCAACCCGCCCTTCCGCAACGGGCAGGACGTTGACCATGTGCGCCACATGTATGACCTGCTCAAACCCAGCGGCGTCCTCGTCACGGTCATGTCGCCCTCCTGGCAGTATCGGACCGATCGCAAACATGCCGAGTTCCGTGCCTGGTTGCAGGAGTTGGACCATGAGGTGGAAGACCTGCCCGAAGGCACATTTAAGTCCAGCGGCACAAATATCCGCACCTTGCTGGTCACGATCCGCAAATGAGCCCTCAACCGTTGGCTGTCTGCTGGGGGATGGGACAGGATTCCACGGGCATGCTCGTCGGCATGTGGGAGCGCGGCATCAAACCACAACTCGTCATCACCGCCGACGTGGGCTCGGAGCGGCCCGAGACCTATGCCTTCAGGCCCATCTTCGATGAGTGGCTGGAATCCGTAGGCTTTCCGCGGTCGGTATCGGTCCGCTACCAACCGCAGGATTACAAACATTGGCCGCCCTATTACACGCTGCTGGAAAACTGCCTCACCAATGCGACGCTGCCCAGCCTTGCTTACGGTTACCACACCTGTTCCGCGAAATGGAAGATCGCCCCCATCAACGCCTACATCTCCGGTCTTTCCTGGGCGAGGGAATGGTGGGCCGAAGGCGGGAAGATACTCAAGGCGATCGGTTTTGATGATTCGCCGCATGAACGTCGGCGGGCCGAGCGCGGCTGCCAGACTTTCGCCGTCCAGAACGACGAGAAGGACAAATATGGACTCTGGTTTCCGCTTCAGGAGTGGCGCTGGACCAGGGAGGACTGCGTGGTGGCCATTCATCGCGCCGGGCTGCCCGTGCCGCCCAAATCGAGCTGCTACTTCTGCCCGGCGATGAAACCGTTTGAAGTGGACACGCTCGGCCAGCACGAGCTACAGGTCATCGTCGTAATGGAGGCACGCGCCCGGCAGCGCCACCTGGACCATGCCGAGGCGAAAGGCTGGCCGCGGGGCCAAGGTGTCCCGCTTTGCGAAGGACTCTGGCGACGCGGGGTCAAAGGCTGCCGCGGGGCCATCCCCAAGCCCGGCAGTATCACTGAATACGTTCTGGCGAAGGGGCTCCTCCCTGCGGACGAGGTCGATCGCCTCATTGCAACCACGCCGACAGAACTCCTCACCCGCGCCGACTTCGGG
>CAIQQM010000062.1 GCA_903873945.1 uncultured Verrucomicrobiota bacterium | reverse complement strand
GGTCGAGTAGGGGCAGCCGTTTACACGGCCGCCCCTCTCTCAGAACCGGACTGGCGTGTCACGCATCCGGCTCTTTGGATGGCATCTCAGAAGCAAACAGCGCAAGCTGCGGCTCCAAGACCGGTTGGGTTAGTTTGGGGAGGTTGTGCCGATACCATTCGGTGGTCAGCGAAACCAGATGTTCCGTGAACCAGTCAATACGATACCCAAGGTGCATTCCTGATCTGGCGCTGCGATGCCATATCCCGCGACTGCTCCACGCCGTTCGCGCCGCCTTGCGTTCGGACACGCCGCGACTGAGCAGATGCCGGTAGAGATAGCGGGGGCGTTTCTTCTGGCGGATCACGATGGCGCGCAGCCGTCGCCGGACATGCGCGTCCATCTGCTTCCAGTTTCGCACCGCTTCCTCGCTGCATTGCCGGTAGTAGGCCACCCATCCCTTGATGTAGCGGTTGAGTTCCTTGATACAGGCCAGCAGCGATTGGCCCCAGTTGCGCGGAGTCATCTCCTTCAACCGGGTTTCCACTCGCTCCACCGTTTTATGCGAGAGATGGACGGCCCACGCTTCCTCTTTGTTCCGGCAGAACCGGAACCCGAGGAAGTGGACTTCTTGCGGTCGTCTGACCGCGCTCTTTTCCGCGTTGATGTACAGCCGCAGCCGCTTTTCGAGAAAGCGTTGCACGCTGGCCATCACCCGCTTGCCGGCACTCCGACTGCCAACAAATATGTTGGCGTCGTCGGCATACCGCACGAACCGCAGCCCCCGCCGGTTCAACTCCCAATCCAGTTCGTCCAGAACAATGTTCGACAGCAACGGCGAAAGCGGCCCGCCTTGCGGCGTGCCCTCCTCCGTCGCCACGCACGTTCCATCCGGCAGCACCACTCTGGCTTTGAGCATCCGCCCAATGAGTTGCAGGACTCGTTTGTCCTTCACCCGTTGGGCCAGCCGCGCCAGCAACCGCTGGTGATTGACCCGGTCGAAAAACTTCGCCAGATCAATGTCCACAATGGTTGTGTGGCCGCTTTCCAGATGCTTCCGTGCTTGCGCTATCGCGGTTTGCGCTCCGCGTCCACGGCGAAAACCGTGGCTGCTGTCGTGAAAGGTCGGCTCGAAAATCGGTTCCAGCACCTGCAGAACCGCTTGTTGCACCCACCGGTCTATCACATTGGGAATCCCTAATCCTCGTTCGCCACCGCCGGGCTTGGGTATCCAGACCCGCCGGATGTCGCCGGGGCGGTAACTCCCGTCCAGCAGTCGGCGGCGCAGTCGCGACAACAGTTCTTTGCTGTGCGCTAAAACGGTTTCCACGCTCTGGCCGTCCACGCCGGGCGCTCCCTTGTTCTGAACTACTTTATACAGCGACACCCAGAGGTTGAACTCCGAGGCCGCTGCTTCCATCAACTGACTTGCGTCAGTCGTTCCGGTCACGAAACGCTCGAACTCCTTGACCTCGGCTTTGTGCAGCCGCGACGAAGGCGGAGCCCATAAATCGGGCATCTCCTTGTCGCCGCTCCCTTGTGGGGCTTCGGCGAACACCCAGTTCAGTTGTTCGTGTTTCATGTTCTCATCTTCATGGTCCCCTTGGCTCCACGGTGATTAGCCGCTTCGTCGCTACTACGGGACCATCCGACTTCTCTGCCAACTTCACGCCGCTGTCGTTGCCTTCAGTCAGCGTTACCTTGTCACCCAGGATCGGCAGAGATCTCTTGGGGTAAGGTGATGAACTTTCACGTCATCCTGTCCTCACTACGTGTCGGGCTGCTCGGAATACCGGGTATCATGTTCTAAGGCACACTCACCCGCCCGACCTGCCTTACGAGGCTTCACTTTCGTTCAGGACTCCGCTTCGTCATCCGGCTTCCTCCCCACACGGCCTCACGGCTCATGCAGTTGCCTTCGACTCGTGGTTGCCTTCCGAAGGCCCCACAAGGGTCTTTCACCCTCTAGCTCATCACCATGCCCAACGCACCTTCCCGTCACGCTTGGCGGTGACTACTATGCGTTCGTCTCGCCCGCCGCTCCGTCCAGCCGCACCGACCGCCCTTCAACTTAACGGGCCGCAGTCGCGCTGAAGTTGGGCGCGTGAATCGTGGTTCGATTGTGGGTCGCACTCCGACGGTTGATGAACAAGTCATGAATTGGCCCGGCTTGCAGCACCTTTTCATAAAGAGGCGCGGAACTGGCTGTGGCTTCGCCCCAAATCATTTCCATGCCAAGCGAGTCCGGCCAAGCTCGCAAGGCCGAAGAGGATGCCTGTGCCAAGTCCCGAATCGCCTGGTTCGTAAACGACAGACCGGAGCGAACGGCGAGAAAATCGAGCACAAGGTGGTGACACCAAGTGCGGCGAGCCGGACGATTTGTCAGAGGCGGAGCCGCAGGGGAAATGGGCGGACAACCTTGACAAACAGAACGGCAACCCAAAATCAAATCGGATTCGCGCGCGTCCTTGCCAGCGCGACTGCGCCATGAGCAAAGCTCAATGAATCCAGTAATGGCCGATGCAAATTCCATAGCCGAGAGCCAGCAAAAACCAAGCAACCGACCG
>CAIQQM010000061.1 GCA_903873945.1 uncultured Verrucomicrobiota bacterium | reverse complement strand
TTGCGCGCCATAGCTCAGCTGCCAGGCTCCATCCAGGGAAAGGCTCTGCCGCTCGACGCCTTCGTGCGGATCACAAAAACCCGAAGCGGCGACGCCACAGGCTGCCGTGAGGAACAAGACCAGTTTCTGTATTCTCTTCATGATTCACTCCTCTTGCTTGTGACTGATAGCTGGCACGAATGCTGGCGGACGCGCTCCACTCCTTCAGGCATTTGCTGAATCTTGCCCAAGCACGGGACTGGCGCCAATATCAAGTAGCGGCTCAGCGCTACGAACAACCTCAGATGGAGCGGCAAAGCAGCCAGGGTCGGCTCCTCACCGGCCTTAAGGGTTCGATCATATTGCCGGAGCGCCTACCTTTTGATTTCTCAGGTTGCTCACCGCCAGGAACACGATGTAGGCCACGGCGACAAGCGGCACCACAAAACTCCACTGAAGGGAACTCTTGTCGGCCACAAGGCCCATGATGGGCGGCAGGACGGCGCCGCCAACTATGGCGCTGACCATCAGGCCCGAGACTTCGTTGGACCTCTGCGGCATGGCATCAATCGTGATCGAGAATATGAGGGGGAATATGTTAGCAAAGCCCAGACCCGCGATAACGATGCCGGTGAAAGCCAGGACCTTGATCCCGGTAAAAATGAGAAGGATGCCGCAGCAGGAAAGGATCGTGGTAAGAACCAGGAAATTTCGGGCGGCCATCTTCTTTAGCACTGCGGCCCCGGCAAATCGTCCAACCAAAATAGGCAGAAAGAATAACGACCAGCTCACCAGGAGGCCGAAACTTTGGATCTCGAACTTCTCTTTAACAAGCAAGGGAACGCCTGCGTTAAAGCAAATCTCGGCGCCCACATACACAAAAATGCCCAGGACCATCATCAGAACGAATCGGTCGCGCAACAGCAGCGAAAAGCATGACCCAAATGTTGCGGGTTTGAAACCGGTATCCCTCGGTTCGGGGAACGAGAGGGGCAGGTTCAAGGCCAATGTCAGGACGAGAATGGCTGAGTAGATGGGAAACAACAGGGGCCAGTCCAGGCCAAATGCCCACACCGCCGCGGGGGGCAGCAAGAACCCGAGCGAAGATCCTATAGCCTTGATTGCTTGCGCGAAAGTAAGGTTCCTGGAGTAAATGCCTGGCGCCGAGACCAGGCGGATCAAGGGATTGCCAACCACCTGTAGTATCGGCGCGCCCGTACCTAACAGAAAAATGGAGCCGAGCAGCACAAAGAACTTCGTCGCCGCGAACGTCACCACAACGCGATCATTAACCTTTACGTTTGACAGGGTGGAACTCTGCCCGTTGATGGACACAGCCGCGTCAGGAGCCAGGACGATATGTTTCTTAACGCCCTCCCCTTCCGTGAGGATGGTTATGCTTCTTTCCGCTTCATTTACGCTGTCAACAGTTCCTCGTCCCCCTATGCCCTCCCCACCGGCTAGGTCGCCGACCCTGACCGCCACCGCCGCGATCTGCGGTTTGGGGCCGTACATGCCTGCAAACATGGGAATCAGAAGCCCCACCAGGGCGATGAGGAGGCCCGCAACCAAAAGCGGCTTCTTCCCCTTCCGGTCCTGCAGGACGCCCATCGGGACCGACAGCACGCCGAACATAATCAGACCCGCGGAAGCCAGCAGTTGCGCCTTGAAGTGGGAGATGCCAAAAGCGTCTTTGGCCAGCCCCACCATTGGCCCAACAACATCGCCAAAACCCATGGCCAGGAAAACCAGGAATACCGGCAGGGTTCGCGCAGAATTCTCTTTGCTGTTATTCATATATGTTCAATTACGACTGCATTCCGAGGACGGCGGCGGCCAGCGGCGATTGGTCCTGCAAAGTTGCGCCGAGGGCCGCCGGGACGATACGGGCATAAGGATGCCACAACTCCAGGAGTTCCGCCCGGAACAACTCCTGCACCTGGCGAATCCATTCGGGGCCAAAGTAGCGGGCGGAACTGCCTAGCACAATCATTTCCACCCCAAAAACCTCCGCCAGAATATTGCAGGCGTCCGCGACAGCGCGGGCGTTGATGCGCAACACCTCGCGGGCGTCTGCATCGCCCGATTGAGCCAGTTGCACGATCTGTTCGGAGGTGGGCCGCTCCTTGGGCCAACGCTGGGGATACTTCCAGGCCGCGATGGGACCCAGCGCGGAAGCCGCGGCAAAAGCCTCCAATGAACCCCGCTTGCCAAAGGCCGTCGGACCGTCGTCCTCGTAACGAAGATGGCCGATCTCGGGCGGCATTCCTCCCAGACCGCGCAACGGGCGACCTTCGATGAGAATGCCGGCGCCAAAACCGGTGCCGCACGTGACATAGGCCATCCGTGGCACATGGGCATGTCCACCCCAGAGATACTCCGCCATGGCACAAGCCGCACCGTCATGCTCGACGTGGACGGGAACGCCCAACCCCTCGTGAAGCAGCTTGCCAAGCGGAATGCGGTCCCAGCCGGGGAGGTTCGGCGGGGAAAGGATCAGCCCTTGGTCCGGAATAAGCGGACCGCCGATGGAAACGCCGGCGCACTTTACCGGGCCATGCTGCGTGAGCAACGTCTTGGCGTGCGCCATCATGTCTTCGATCATGCCCGTGGCGCCGCGTTGCGCCTGTGACGAGAATTGCGAGCGGGCGACGACCTGGCCGCCCGTGGTGCCGACGATCACGGCAGACTTGGTCCCTCCGACGTCAAAACCCAAAATCCGGTCTTGGGTCTGCTTCGGAGCTGTATTCTTGGAAGTGTGTTGTTTCATAGGATTTCGACTGTTAAGGCATGGTTTTCGGTGGACGATCCATAATGTCGGCACCCCAGCCCTTATTCGGCTGCGGTCCCAAGGCAATTAGGCTATGGCGGCCATCCTGATGTTGTCAATTCGTTCCTTTGGCCACGTCTAAAGCTTTCAGCCACCGCTTATAGTCCTCCAACTTGAAGGGCCGCGGGCCCGCCAGATACTGGTTGAAAAAGTGTTGTCCGGCCACCGTCCAGTCAATCAGCCACATTGTCGGCTGGCCTGCGTGAGGAATGGAACCGACCGCTTTGCGGCCATTTCGCCCCACGTGGTAATCCGACTCGAACACGGTTTGCTTGCTGTCCAAAGAGCGCACGACGATATGCCCGCGGGCTTCGCCCAGCGTGTCGTTCACGATTACCAGCGGATGACGGTTACCCTCGGGTTCGCCCACCATCGCGCACACATCGGTCTGCGCGCGTTTGATGTAATGGTAGGCCAGCTTCTTTCGGTTATAGTAATCCACCACCGCGTCGGAGATGATCGGCCAGCCGTCCCGCAAGTTCCACCACAGGATGCCGGTGCGCTGCCATTTGCGCGCGCGGGACAACTCGATGA
>CAIQQM010000060.1 GCA_903873945.1 uncultured Verrucomicrobiota bacterium | reverse complement strand
GAAATTCAGTCGCCACCTGGCGGACCTCGTCCTCCGTCAAATGCCAGAACAGGTGCTGGTTTTTGTGCAAGGTAATGGCCTCATTGCAAAAGAGCTGCACGGCTTCGGGCGCCGTTTGGTAGGGCAATCCATCGAGTTTCCGCCCTTCCCTGATGACCAGGTTAACCCTGTCGCCGTCCGGGGTGAACTCGAAGAGGTTTGCGCGCGTGACAACTTTGACCGGCCCATTGGCATTCAGGTGGGCGCTCACAGGGGGCTCCAGCTCCTCGAGCTTCCTGTGATTGTGGAAGATGTTGAAGCGAACCTCGGCGAGCCACCCCAGCTTGGGCTTCTCCTCGCGCAGTTGGCGGATATCCATGACTTTAACTTGGGCGGCGGTTTCGCTCACACTTGCATTGTAATTTGCGGGATTGTGATTGGCTGCCTTCTTTCGGATTTCCTGCCAATTGCCCTGTAGGCACCCGGCGAACCCTATAATGGGGTGTGAAACTACAGCAGAAACAAAGCCGTGTTCCCCTTCAGCTCCGCCAGGGTCTGGTGGCCGAAGTCCGGGCGAGCCTGAAGCCGGGAATGGAGTTCAACGCGCTGTACGGCCAATTGCTTTCTCGTCTGGAGGAAGTCGAGGCTCCTTCGCTGGAGCAAGCCAAGGCTCTGCTGCGAAATCCGGAAACTCTTTTGGCCCAGCGCGAGCAGAAAAAGGCAGCCGCAGTCAAGGTCCAGGCGCAACTGAAGGCGCAAATTGTCAATGCCAACATCCCCAAACAGGCGCCCGATCGCGAAAAGCTCGTGGCGGACACGCTGGCCTTTGTGAACCGCTTTCCTACACTCAACGCGGCGGAGATCAAGCGGGTGACGATTCTGCGGCAAACCAACGGCAACCGCGATTTGCGGGCGGTGCCCTTCAGCGCGATCGCTTCGCCGGAGTCCCTGGCGGAGAACCTGGACTGCGCGCAAAAACTGGATGATGGCAACGGCAAAGCCGGCGTCCATTTCTCCACCTCTTGCCAGATGTTCTTTCTCCAGCAGACCGAGCTTCTACCCAGCGAGAAATCCCCGGCGGCTTTCCCAGCCCTGGTCGAAATCTCGTGATCGATGTTCTGCGCAGGCACGCTTCGACGGGCCGCGCGCGGGTTGGACGCCCTGAGGATCCGGGTGCGTTGGTGGGTGAGTCGCCGCTGGTTTGGCCCGTCAGCGCGGGGTTGCCTCGCCGCTACGCTACCAGAGAACCTTCCCCAGAAACATGTCCTCACTATCGCCGTCATAAGAGTTGTGCTGGTAATCGACGGTGAACGTGGTGCGTTTGTCTTTGAAGATGTTGTCGGGCACGCCGCTGACCGTCAGGGTATTCCCGTTTAACTGTGCCTGCACGTCGCCCAGCGTGGTGGCGGCGACATAATCCTTCAGCGCCACCGCATTGGTGACCGTGATGTAGCCGGGGGCCTGCCCGTAGCTCAGCCGCACATAGAGCGTGCGGCAGTCCTTGAGGAAGTTGTGGATGACCGCATTGCGCGCGTTCTCGGTGACTCGTCCAAAGCGCGCGATGACAATCGCCACCAGGATGAGGACCACGACCACGACGACGACCACTTCGACCAAAGTGAATGCTTTGCGTTTTGGCTTCATCGATAGGCGGTTTTGTTGAGTTGTCTCCGCCAATGCGCGCCGATTTGCGCGATCACGCCGGCGTAATCGACGCCGTTTTTGGCGAGCATCTGCAGCATGGCTGGGTTGGGTGCCGCGAGGCTGGCGTTGATCATTTGCTGGATGGCATCGCCCTCCGCCAGCGAGGGCATGGGGATGTTCAGTTGGGCGGCCAGCACCGCCAGCGTTGGAATTCGCAGAAGCCCGTGATACGTCAG
>CAIQQM010000059.1 GCA_903873945.1 uncultured Verrucomicrobiota bacterium | reverse complement strand
GTGACCTGTAACCATCAGGTCCGCCGAGGGATTCGGTGGACCACAAACATTGGCCGGTGCTGGGCTGTGGAGTTCCGCTTTCAGGCGGTCCCCGGGTTCAGGTGACCGGTCTGGAGAAGACCGTTCAGCGTTTCATCGAGCTCCGCTCCCATGGGTGGACCTATGCCCGCCTCATGACGGAGTTGAATGTTTCCAAACCCACCCTCATTGGCTGGAGCCGCAAACACCAGTTCGATATCCGCAACCTCCGGGCCATCGAGCTGGAGGCCTTGGCCGACCAGTGGCTGGCCTCCGTTGCCGACCGCGTCAACGCGCTCGGCGCGCAGCTCCGCAAGGTCGAGGCCGAAATCGCCGGACGCGATGTGAAAGACCTCTCCACCGCTCAGCTCTATTGCCTGGCTCGCGGTTTGCGCCGCCAGATCGAGCAAGCCGCCGGCCCGGTGCAGTTCACCAGTCCGGTCGCCGGGATTCCCGGCGACGAATACCACGATCAGGTTCAGGACTGGCAGGGGTGACCCGGTGGGTTTACTAACCCCAAACGCGATCTTGGTAAAGAAATGGTAAAGAAATGGTAAAGTTCCTGACCTGCGGCCACGCTGTGTTCCGAATTCGCCATACCTGCCGCTTCACCGCGCGCTCAACCGTCCGTTGCGCGTCCCGCGCCGCTTTCCGCGTGCGCTGGCGCTCCCCGGACGACTTGGGCGCGGCCCTCACGGCCTACGGCCGCGCCCTCCACGCCCAGCGCCGCCTCGCCCGGCTGGCGCCCCGCTTCTTCGATTCCGTCGTCATCGAGCGCGAACGCCGACAGCGCGAGGAACGCCGCCGCTGGATGGCTCTCTGGGAACCCGCCTTGGCCCGGGCCTATGGCTGTTCGCCCCCTCCGTACAAACCGGAGGATGACCTGCCCCCGCTGCCTCCGCTCAGCACGCAACAGACGGTGGAGCGCCAACTGGCCTGCTGGGATTTGTGGTTTAACCTCGGACGGGAGGCGCTCCGGCGTTATCAGCAACGGCGCCCCCATGAGTTGGTCGCTTTCGGCCGGCTGGCTCGCTTGCTCGAAATCGCAATCGATTTCAAGCGGATGGCGACTGGCTTTGATCCCGCTCTCCCGAATTCCGAACCCGCCAATACAGACACCGCTTGGGCTGATCTGAAACGGGCTTACGGTCACCGGTGCGATTCGGCCCCACCTCGCCCCGCCTCGCCGCCCGCGCCTGCGGCCCGGGAATCGAGCCCCGCTCCCGGCTTCAGACCGGTCCAAGCTGTGCCTGCGGCACCCTCTGGCGATATCCCTCCTGCAAACGATACCCCTCGCCCGTCTCCGGCTGATTTAGTTGCGTGCCTCGTTGCTCCACCCCCGCTTGGACATTATCGCCGTGATGCTTGGAGCAGTTGGGCGCGCCACGTGCGCCGCCTGACGGGGTAGTACCCTTCCCAGTTCGAAATTGCACCATCATGTTCCTACAACAGCCATCCCTCCGCCGGAGGTTCCCCTCGCCCATCAGATGGGAGAGGGGTCAGGGGTGAGGGCAATCCGTGGCTTTTCCTCTTCTTCCCCCCAAGATCCTTTCAGCGTTGAAAGTTGGACGTTGGAAGTTCGAAGTTCGTCTTTTCCCATCCGTGTTCAATCCGTGGCTAGGTCTTGAACTGTTTTTATGCGAGGCCGACGTTCGGCCCGTGGCTAAATCCCCTTTCCCCCATCTGTGGCTAATGCGTTCACACAGTTCGCGTGTGGCGATGGGAATGTCCACGCTGTCACATTGACCCGCGCAACGTGCACCGCGGCATGAAGTTGTACTCGATACTGCTTGGCCGGATTGGAATCCTGACCGGGTCATCCCTGGCAACTTAGCCTGACGACGAAAAGCAGCGTGCCGCCAAATTTCGGGAACCGCCTGAAAAAAGCCCGCCCGATGGCAAATGCCCGCCCGGAGGATTCCTGTGTGAATGTCTGGTAGCAACTGAAACCCTCCTCAACCACAAAGCCGTGGCGTGCCAACATTTGTGCCAACGTAATCGCGTTGAAGCACAGCACGTGCTGAAGCCCTTCACGAAAACTGCCAGCCGTGTAGCGCAAATATGCCGGCAAACCCATCGCGTTCGGCGTGGAAACAATCAACCTGCCATCCGGCTTCAGATGACGCTTCACTCCCTCCAACATTCTGCCCGGGTTCGACAAATGCTCGATAATATCCCCGGCGAGGACCACATCAAACGGCGGCAGCACACCAGGCAGGGCCTCCAGTTTTTCGACGTCACCCACGATTACATTTTTGAACACCCCGGCCTGGTTTAGCTCCCCAACCGTCCGCGCGTCGATGTCAACCCCGACACAATCGGCAATCGCCGTCACCTGCTGGTGGAGACTCTTCTTGGCACTCGCTATTTTTTCAGCAACCGCCGAGTCCGTGAAGCCCACGCATCCCAGGTGCAAGACCCGTCGGCCACGACAACGGTCAAGGATTTCGGCGCGGCGATCCACGTAGCGGCTCAAAGACACTTTCAGTTCATTCATCATAATCCAATGCTTGAAATGCTGACGAAAGCCATCGTTCGAAACAAATCATTTACTCCACCCGGGCAATCAGCCCGGGCACCGAGATGAGGACAGTCTTTGCCGGGCGCGGGCCGCCAGCAAACCCAGGATTGCCTCGTCCACTTGTGCCACCACCCGCTCCAGGTCTTGCGAGGCATCGACGGTGAGGGCGCCCGGCAACGTGGCAGCGAGCCTCCGGTAGGCTTCGCACTGGCGGGCGGTCTCCTGCGGAGAGACTTCGCGCTTTCGTTCTTGCAGCACTTTGGCGGGCGCATCCAGAAAAATCCACAATTGTGGCTGCGGCAATATCTTTCCGAAAAACCCGGCCAATAACCGCGAGCCTCCGAAACGGTAGCGCCTGGGGTCCACCAATAGATCGTGGTAATATCGATCAAACATGACCAGCGTCGAACGGGCCACCCGGGGGTAAATCTTCAGCCAATAGCCAATAGTGTAGTCAACCCACAGGTACACCAGCTTCAACATTGAGATTAGCTCGCCATAAGCCTTCTTTCCGTGCGGATTGGCCTCAATCGTCATGGAAAGGTCTGTTCTTCTTCCCAGGTGCGGCCGCAGGTGAGCTCGTATAGTTCGGCGAAAAGCGGGCGCCAGCGAAGCCTGGACCGCATCAATAACGCTGCTCTTTCCCGCGCCATCGGGCCCCATTACCGCCACCATCAATCCGGTTGGCTGCAGGGCGCGCCGCAGCTTGCGCGCCAGATCAGGGAAAGCAACTCTTGTGGAAAATGACCGCTGCTTCCGCAAAGCGCGCCGAAACTCCGGCAGCCGCGCGATAATTGAATCCCAGGCGTTACTCTGCGCCGCCTGCGCCAGCAAAGTCGCTTCCGGCTCGGACCAAAAGCGCCGGATGCTTTCTGAATTCTTATGAGGGGCGCTGCGCCATTGCTCGCTAAGGTAAGCGCCGCTTCGATTTGACAGGTCCTGCTTGTCGATTTTCTTGATGAGATAATAGATGAAATTGGCTGCCGCTCCCGCCACATGGAAGCCCCTGGCGCTCTTTGCCCCATCCGGTCCCAATGCCCGGTTTGCCAGCAACTCGCTCGAATTCAAATACAGCCTGCCGGTGCGATAGTAATCGCCGCAAATGTCCGGGTTCAGGAATTGGGGCCGGCCCCCCGGCCCGGTCCAGGCCAAAGTAAAATAGAACGCGGTCAACTCATGCTGCATTACCTGCACGAGGCGCGCTTGATGTTCCTCACAAAAGCGCAGCAACAGACCCGGCACTTCTCCGAGAGAACTCTGTGCCACTACGATATCGATATCTCCGGGAATTGTGTCCGGCAAGCCGCGCGTGTCGCCCACCAGGCAGTAAGGGATCTGTTCCTTCTCAAAAGCAGCGGTTAGCCGAAGCAGAATCTCCCCGCGCGTGAGTGGAGAACGTTGCTCACACATCCGCTCGCAAGCCTCGCCGGGATTTGCCGCAATAGTCGATCTAATCTGGTCACTCATTCTCAGCGCGCGCCATTCTCAGGCGGTCCAATCAATGTCAGAGGATGCTCCGCCAACCGCCTTCCCAAGGCAAGCGGCAAGACCAGAGTTGTCAGGCTGTTCAGCAGAAAAACCCGGATAAAATTTACGGTCGGGGCCGGCGTCAGTCCGCCTTTGGCGGCTGGCTGCTTTTCAAGAGGTAGAGATAACAAGGCCCCGCCGACCCTATCGGCTTGTCCTGCATGTTACGACGCGCGATTCTTCGCGAATACCAGGCGAGCGACTCCTGGACTATCGGCCAGGAAGCAATCGTGTCTTCGGACGACCTCGCCACCAGTGGCAGTCCATCCAGGTGTGTGCTTGAAATCACGAAGGCTTGCCGTCCCAAATCACTGTGGTCAGCGAGATCATTAAGCACGACGACTCGCCGGTCGGCGCCTTCGGCAAATCCAACCGCCTCGCCGGCCAGCACCGGATCGAGGGTTTTCACCAGGACGAGCGTGTCCGAGCGCAGTGTGTGGTCATGCACCAGGGCAAACATGGCCAGGGAGTCCGCATTATGGAGGCGGGACATCATGATAACCGCCGTGGCGTAAGCGGCCGATGCGGCAAGGAACCCCGCTGGTCCAAGAAGCTTGTTGCCGCGGGCGGGCTCCGACTGCGTTTGCCGCGGGGGCGCAGGCCGAGGTAGAACTAACCGGAGTGAGAGAATCAAACCCACTATGAGCACAGGGGCGGCCATCCAAGGATGATGGGCGTAATAGTTCCGCATCGCGGCGAGTCCCAGGAGACTCATGCAAAAGGGGAGTGAAGCCCACCAGAGGTTTGCGCCGTCGCGCCTGGGATGTTTTGCCAGGACATATCCAAGGACAAGCAGCAAGGGCAAGAGTCCCATGGCGTTGACAAAGCCAAGGCGCACCATCGCTTTGGCCATTGTCATGCCGATCCCATAACCGGTTCCGCCCAAAGTGTATGCTGCAAGAAAGTCTTTAAGGTTGCTGCTCTGCCCGGAAGCAGACGCATAGGAGAGTTTGCCCAGCACAGACACGCCGGCTACCACTAACGTGCTAAGGCCGGCGAGAGCGACAAAGAGCAGTAATCGGCGCCGTGGCAGGGTTCGTTGGGCCAACAGGCAGCCGAAAAGAGCCCCATGCACGAAAACGGTTGTCCAGTTGAGTGAAGTGAAAGCAAGAATGATGGCGAAGAGCAGCGTTACTGCCGTGGCCGACAGCCGGGGTTGGCTAAGGCGCGAGATGAGCCAGAGAGCGAATGGCAACCCGAGAAGAACGGAGATGGCGTTGGGGTCGAGATGCGCATCCCAAAGCACGTAGCCGGGGCTCAACAGCGTGGCGGCGGCCACGAGCCATGCCGCGTGGCTTTTTCCAAGGAGGAACCAGGTTGAGAGAAACACTATGAGGCTCATGGCGACGCTAAACGCAAGGATGCCCGCCCCCGTCCAAGCGAAGAGCCGCTTAACAAAGAAGGCAAGATAGACGCAAGTGGCCCGATGACCCGGATAAACCTCTGGTTTGTCGAGCGCCTCGAAGCCGCCCGGATTGTCCACAAGCCTTCCGTGCAAGGTCAGCAGCCCGAACTGCTCCCAGTTTCTGATGACAGTGTTCCAGGTTCCAGCCGCGATATTTCTATCGACGGAATAGCGGATGGCGGTGCTGGCAGCTAGGACGACAAGCGTCATCAGAACAAAGAGAAGGACAGGTTTAGCGAGGTTCATAAGTGGCCGCGCCCAGATTAAAGAATTCTCCCTGCCGGTCAAGTTTCTGTCAGACGACAATGCTTGACGGGTTTGGCGCCCGGCAGTCATAGTTTTTAGATGACTTCGGGCACACAGGCGCTTGCGACAAGCATCCGGGCGAACACGCTGCGGATGGTGAATCGCGCCAGGACATCGCACGTGGGTGGGGGACTCAGTATGGCGGACCTGCTGGCGGTGTTGTATGGGGAAATCCTGCGCGTTTTTCCCGGGACGCCTCTTCACCCTGAGCGCGACCGGGTCATTCTGAGCAAAGGACATGCTTGCGCGGCATTTTATTCGGCTTTGGCGATTAAGGGCTTTTTCCCGATGGAGGAGCTCGAACAGTTTGGACGGGATGCGGCAAGGCTGATGAGCCATACCAGCCACAAAGTGCCCGGCGTGGAAGTCTCCACGGGGTCGCTGGGACACGGTCTGGGCATCGGCTGCGGAAAGGCTTTGGCGGCGAAACGGCAGAACGGGCGCTGGCGGGTTTATGTGATCCTGAGCGATGGGGAACTGGACGAAGGCTCAAACTGGGAGGCGATTCTGTTCGCGCCGCAACATCGCCTGGACAACCTGGTGGCGATAGTTGACTTCAATAAGATCCAAAGTTTTGGAGTGGTGAGCGAAGTGCTGGAACTGCAGCCGCTGGCAGAGAAGTTTCGTGCGTTTCGATGGTCCGTCCGGGAGGTGGATGGGCACGATCATGGCGCCCTCAAGCAGGCGCTGGGCGCAACCCCGTGGGAGCCCGGGAAACCGAGCTGTTTGATTGCGCACACGATCAAAGGCAAGGGAGTCGGGTTTATGGAGAACCAATTGTTGTGGCATTACCGGCCGCCGGATGCGGAGCAGCTTGGGAACGCGCTGGCGCAATTGGGTTGTGATCGATGAGAACGGCATTCATTAATGAACTGATCCGGCAAGCGCGCCTGAACCCGCGGTTGTTTCTCGTCGTGGGCGACCTCGGGTTTTCGGTCGTCGAGCCATTTGCGAAGGAGTTTCCGGGAAGATATCTCAATGCGGGGGTGGCGGAACAGAACATGACGAGCGTTGCCGCCGGCCTGGCTTCCGAGGGTTATCATGTGTTTACGTATTCAATCGCGAATTTCCCGACGCTTCGCTGCCTGGAACAAATTCGAAATGATGTTTGCTACCACAACCTTCCGGTTACGGTTGTCGCAGTGGGGGCGGGATTGGCCTATGGCAACGCCGGCTACACGCACCACGGGGTCCAGGACCTGGCCGTGATGCGCACCCTGCCCAACATCACCGTTCTTTCGCCGGCCGACCCCGGGGAAACTATCGGTTGCATGCGGAACCTGTGCGAAAGCCCGCGCCCATCCTATTTGCGGCTGGGAAAGGCGGGAGAGCGGCCCCTGCATGACACAACCGGGGTGGAGCGTGGACCGCTGGCGATAAAGCCGGCGCGCAGCCGGCTGGCGCTGGCGGCGACCGGGTCCATCGCAGCAGTCGCCCTCGACGCGGCCAGGGAGATCAAGAACCGGTTCGGGATGGAGATTGCGGTGTACTCCTGTCCGTGGTTGAAACCCGTGACGCAAGAGTTCTTCAAACCGCTATGGGAGCATGCCTGCCTGCTCACGTTGGAGGAACACGTCGGGGCAGGCGGTTTTGGGGAGCTGTTGCGAGCGCTGCAACCGGGGTCGTGCCGCATCATGTCACTGAGCGTGCGGGAAGAGAACGCGGGGCTGGTAGGTTCGCAGGAATTTCTTCG
This sequence comes from uncultured Verrucomicrobiota bacterium, assembly GCA_903873945.1. GTDB lineage: Bacteria > Verrucomicrobiota > Verrucomicrobiia > Limisphaerales > UBA8199 > CAIQQM01. The sequence goes on along the minus strand of CAIQQM010000059.1, from coordinate 37,005 downwards.
CGCGTCTTCCGGGCTGAGCGTGGAGGCTGTTGTGGAATCCGCCCGCGAGCTGCTGGTTTGAACCGGGCCGCGTTTATCGGCGTGGTTTTTGGAAATGAACGCCGCGACCGGACGAAAAGGCGGTTTGGGATTGATTAGGCGCGAAGGGGGGCTATAGACTGAATCTGAATTAGCGGCAACCAGGCAGTTCCGGTCCCATGAAAGTTGTAATATTGTGCGGCGGCAAAGGCACCCGTCTCCGGGAGGAGACGGAGTTCCGGCCCAAACCAATGGTGCCGATCGGGAGACAGCCGATCCTCTGGCACATCATGAAGTATTATGCGGGGTTCGGCCACAAGGAGTTCGTTTTGTGCCTGGGCTACAAAGGTGAGATGATCAAGGATTATTTCCGGAATTACCTTTGGAACACGTGTAATATTTCCCTCTCGCTCGGCCGCCGGCCGGAGGAAAAATTTCATGATCGGCACCAGGAGGAGGACTGGAAGGTAACACTGGCGGATACCGGGGAGGACTCGATGACGGGCTATCGCCTGAAACTGGTCCAGCGTTATATTCCGGAAGGGGAGACGTTTCTTTTCACATACGGCGACGGCTTGTCCAACATCGATATCAACGCGGCAATCCGGGAGCACGAGCGTTCGGGCAGGATCTGCACGATATCGGCGGTCCACCCCTCCGGCCGGTTCGGGGCGTTGAAAATCGAGGCGGACGGCGCCATTCGCTCCTTCGTGGAGAAGCCGCAAGTTGAGGAAGTGTACGTAAATGGCGGGTACATGGTCTGCGACTACCGGATATTCAAGTATCTGCCCGACGACTCCGGTTTGATGTTCGAGCGGGAACCGATTGACCAGCTCCTGCGAGAAGGGCAGCTCCACGCCTACCGCCACGAAGGGTTCTGGCAACCGATGGATACGTATCCTGAAACGCAGTATCTGAACCAGCTATGGAACCAGGGGAAAGCGCCCTGGAAAGTGAGCGGTTGAGCGGGGGCTTCGGCTAAAGCCGAAACACCTCCGTCATCATTGCCGCCAAATGCCGGGCCGTTTCTGAACAACACCATCTTGTGTCATGGATAAACATTATCTGAAGGATGCGAACAGCATCATGGGTGGCTTGGGCGAACTGAACGAGCGGTTCGCTGGAAAGACGGTTTTGATTACGGGGGTCGCGGGGTTTCTCGGCACGCAGTTTGCCCATTATTTTCTAGCTCTGAATGACGCGCGAGCGCTCTCGCGTCCCTGCCGTGTCATCGGGCTGGACAGCTTTCTGCGCGGTGTTCCCGGATGGCTTGATGAATTGAAGACGCGCAAGGAACTGGAAATCCAGTCCGTGGACGTGGTGCGATGCGAGGCGTACGCCAGGGCGGATTTTATCATCCATGGGGCGTCGGTGGCGTCGCCCATCTTCTACCGGCGCTACCCGATTGAAACCATGGACGCGAATGTGTGGGGACTGCGACGCTTGCTGGAACATGCCCGGGAGACGGCCCCGCAAAGCCTGCTGTTCTTTTCCTCAAGCGAAATCTACGGAGACCCGGACATAGACCACATTCCCACCGATGAAGATTATCGCGGGTACGTGAGTTGCACGGGCCCGCGCGCGTGTTATGACGAATCGAAACGGTTCGGCGAGACGCTCTGTCTTGCATTCTGGAATGTTCACCGCGTGCCGGTAAAGATCGCCCGCCCCTTTAACAACTACGGCCCCGGCCTGCGCATCAGCGACCGGCGCGTGCTGCCGGATTTTTTCCGGGACGCGCTGAACAACCGGGACATTGTGCTGCTGTCCGACGGGCGGGCCACGCGGACGTTTTGTTACGTGAGCGACGCGCTGGAAGGCTACCTGCGGCTGTTGCTGAGCAACGAAAACGGCGAACCGTTCAACATCGGCACGGCGTCACCCGAAATCTCGATGGGCGACCTGGCGCGGGAGGTCATCCGCGTTTGCGGCAAAGAGGTCGGGGTTGTCGAGAAACCGAGTGAAGACAAGCATTACCTCTCTGACAATCCTCAGCGGCGCTGTCCCAGCATCGCCAAGGCGCAACGACGGCTTGGCTACGAACCCAGGGTGTCGTTAAAAGAGGGCCTTGGACGGATGAGGGACTATTACCTTGACCATCTTCACGACGAGTGACCAATGCCGGAACCTATGAAAATTTCCAGGTTTGAGCGCTGGCGGCTTTCCGCCGGAGAGCTGGAGCGGGTTGATTTCACAGCACGCCCGCAACGGCCGCCGCGCTATCCGTTCCATCACAATGGGTGCTATGTCCGCCGCGAAGGGAAAGGGCGGCAGCGATGAAGGTCGGCGTCATCGGGACAGGATATGTCGGCTTGGTCAGCGGCGTGTGCCTGGCCGCCAAGGGCCATGAAATCAAATGTCTGGATGTGCGCCGTGAAGTGGTGGAACGCCTTAACCGGGGCATTCCGCACATCTACGAGAAGGGGTTGGAATCACTGTTGTCTTCCGTGCTCGCGGCGGGTCGTTTCCGCGCGGAGATCGCATCGGTGGAAGCTTTAAAAGGCTGCGAGGTGATCTTGATTGCGGTTGGGACTCCCTCGACCGAAGGCCGGATTGATTTGAGCCAGGTGGAGGCGGCGAGCCGCCTTGCGGGGAGTTACTTGCGCAACCAGACCTCCCCCTGTTCGGTAATCGTCAAGAGCACCGTGGTGCCGGGGACAACGGACGCGGCGGTGCGCGGTTGGCTGGAAGCGGAGTCGGGCAGGAAAATGGGCGATTTTGGTTTGGGAATGAATCCCGAATTTCTGCGCGAGGGCGAGGCAGTGGAAGACTTCATGACACCAGACCGCATCGTGCTGGGAGGCGAAACCCCGGGGACATGGGATGCGCTGGAGAAGCTCTATGAAGCCTGGTCATGCGAGAAGCTGCGGGTGAACTCGCGCACGGCGGAGATGATCAAGTACGCCAACAACGCGATCCTTGCAACGGTGATTTCGGCGTCGAACGAACTGGCCAATGCAGCCGCGGCAATCGGGGGAATTGACATCTATGAAGTCATGGCGGGCGTGCATGCGGACAAGCGCTGGAGCCCCCTGCTTCCGGACGGTGAACGGATCCGGCCCGGGATTCTCACGTATCTTTGGCCGGGCTGCGGTTTTGGTGGAAGCTGTTTTCCCAAAGATGTTCAGGCGTTGCTTGCCAAAGCGCGGGACGCGGGCGCGGAAGCGGCGATCCTTTCATCGGTATTGCGGGTCAACCGCGAGCAGCCACACCAGATCCTGGCGATTTTGAAACGGGCAACCGGACCATTGCGCGGCCGGCGCGTGCTGGTGCTCGGCCTGGCCTTTAAACCCGAAACGGATGATGTGCGGGAATCAGCCTCCAGGACAGTGCTTGCGGACCTGGCCGGCGAAGGCGCGCTGGTCATGGCGCATGACCCGATGGCGGCGGATAATGCCCGCCGGTCATGGCCCGAGCTGGGGGTGCAGTACGTGTCGGAATGGGAACCGTGCGTGGCCCAGGCAGCCGCGGTGGTTGTCGTCACTGCTTGGCGTGAGTACTTGAAGCTCAGGACCTCTCCTTTGAGAGAGGAACTTCGCGGCCGGGTCCTATTCGACGCGCGCCGATTGTTCAGCAAACAGGATTTCCCGGGGGCTGTGTATCTCACCATTGGCAACCGTCCGCTTGAAAGGCAAACGCCATGAAAACAATTACGATCCTGACGCCCACATTCAACGAGGTGGAGAACATACGGGACCTGCTGGATCGAGTGTGGGCGGCCGTCGAGCCGCTAAAGGACAAGTATCGATTTGAATACCTGCTGATCGACAACGACTCAACCGACGGAACTCAGCAACTGCTTCGAACACTTGCGGCTGCTGATAAGAGAATAAAGTTGATTTTTAACATGCGCAATTTTGGGCACAGTCACTCACCCTATTACGGTCTGCTGCAGGCCTCGGGTAATGCCGCCATCCTCATAGGCGCGGATTTGCAGGAGTTGCCCGAACTCATCCCTCAGTTCATCGCCAAGTGGGAAGAAGGGTTCAAGATCGCGCTTGGGGTAAAGGACAAGAGCGAAGAGTCGCGTTTAATGTTCACGGTGCGAAAGACGTATTACGAACTGGTGTCCCGCCTCAGCCAAATCGAGCTGATTAAGAATGCCACTGGGTTTGGGCTTTACGACCGGCAGGTGCTGGAGTTGCTTCGCAAACTGGGCGATCCCGATCCTTATTTGAGGGGAATCATCTGCGAGCTGGGCTTCCCGATCGCGCAAATTCCCTACGTGCAAGCGGCCCGCAAGCGGGGTTTGAGCAAGCACAATCTGTACAGCCTCTATGATTTTGCGATGCTGGGTTTCACGGGGTTTTCCAAGATTCCGCTGCGGCTGGCGGCGATGCTGGGCTTTGCCGGCTCTGTGCTGTGCCTGTTGGCGAGCGCGTTCTACCTGGCCTATAAACTCGTCTTCTGGTACAAGTTCAGCATCGGCATCGCGCCAATGGTTATCGGGCTGTTCTTTTTCGCGTCGGTCCAGTTGTTCTTCATAGGAATTCTTGGGGAATATATCGGGGCCATCCACACGCAGGTGCGCAAGCGGCCGCTGGTGGTGGAGAAGGAACGAATTAATTTCTGACCCGCGGCAATGAACGCACTGGTTACAGGGGCAACGGGATTTATCGGCTCGCATCTTGTCCGCCGGTTGGTGCGCGAAGGGGCGCAGGTCAGCGTTCTGATGCGAAGCTCGGCGGACCCCTGGAGGCTCCGCGATATAATGCCTCGTTTGAACTGCTTGCAGGGCGATCTGTCTTCCCTGACCAGCCTGGCTGGAGAGATCAAGCGGGCCAAACCCGAGGTGATTTATCACCTGGGCTGGCAGGGCGCGAGCAGTCACCAGTTTCAAAACGACCCGGCGCAAGTTTTTGCGAATCTGCCAGGCAGCCTTGAGCTGGTCCAGCTGGCGGCTGAGTGCGGGTGCCGTGCCTGGATCGGGATGGGATCCGTGCTTGAGTATGGCAACTACCCGGTGCCGGTGACAGAAGAACAGGCGCCCCGGCCCGTGACGCTTTATGGGGCTGCGAAGTTTGCAGTTGGCCTTTTGGCGCAGAAGCTCTGCGCCGGATATGGCATTCGTTCCGCATGGTTTCGTTTGTTCTGGGCTTATGGCCCGGGCGACGACACGGCGCGGATGATTCCGTACTTGATTGGCGCCTTGTTGAAAGGCGAGCGCCCCGCTTTGACACCCGGAGAACAAAAGTGGGACTACTTATTCATTGATGACGTGGTGGAGGCGTTGTGGCGGGCTGCTGCGCACCCAGGCGTCCAGGGGGTATATAACCTCGGTTCCGGCGCGGCAAACCCGCTGCGCGAGGTTGTGGAGCGGATCCGGGACTTTATTGATCCCTCTTTGCCGCTCGGTTTCGGGGAGCTGCCGTATCGGCCGGATCAAATCATGCATCTGCAAGCCGATATCAGCCGGCTACGCAAAGCAATGAATTGGGAGCCCGCTGTGGAAATCCAGAATGGATTGCGCCGCACAGTGGAGTGGTTCCGTCTCAACCGAAACCGTTACGTCTGACAGACACGGGCACAAGGCGGCGCCTGGATCAGGGTTGCCCTCGCGCCGCAGGCTGATAGAATTGCTTCTGTGAGCAAAATCCAACGGCCAGTTCGGCTGCCAACCCAGACCGTTGTCCCATGGGGCCAGATTGCGCCCTCTTTGCCTCCCTGATTATGGATATCGAAGGAAGCGAACAGGAAGTTTTGAAAGAATAGAGTTGGAGCAAAAATATGCACGAAAATGATGTTTCAGCCTCAAATGTTCGTTCCTACAGCTATCCGGGAAACTCCGAGCTGTACGGTGCGGAGGCCAGATTCATCAAGGCGCTGGTGAGGCCCGGAATGCGGGTGCTGGATCTGGGTTGCGGCGAGGGGCGGGTGGCGAAAGCATTGCTCAACCTCCAAGTTCAAGTTTGGGCGGTTGATCCCAATGCCGGGGCGTTGGAGAAATTTCGGGCTTCTGTAAAACCCTCGCCGAACCTGGTGATCTCGGAAGGCGACGCCCGGTCGCTTGCCTTCCCCAAAGGCTTTTTTGATGCGGTGATCTTTGCTTTTAACGGGGTAGATTATATCCATCCCGAGTCCGGGCGATTGAAAGCACTGGCGGAAATCAAACGAGTTCTGAAAGCTGGCGGCTATTTTCTGTTTTCATCACAGAACCCGATCGGAATGATTCTGTCCCCCCGAGGTTTGCGAAGCCTGAGGATGTGGAGATTCCGGCTCGTGCGGCTGCGGAACGGTGTTTTCGGTTGCTGTTATGCTGAAGACACAAACGGCCTGCTCATTCACCAGGCAAGGCCAAGGCAGGTTATCAAGCAGGTGACCGGCCTTGGCGACATGCGGTTCATATCATGCGCCAATCGCACTGGAAGCATAAGAAGCCTGCCATTAGTGACCTTGTTTTCGCTGTTTCCATATTACCTATTCCAAAAAAAATGAACTATGGTCGTTTCTGAGGGCAAGTATCTCTTTTTGAAACAACTGATGATTTTCTGGCCCGACTCGGCAGAAGAGATAATCCGGTTGTTAGAGAAGGCACCGTTCGTCTGGGTTATGTACTGCGAAGATAGTGTGGCCGAACAACTGGTTCGCTATGCCGCTCGGCGTAAGCGGATGCAAACGATTCTGATTGATCTCAGCCAACCGGAATCCGAATTGCTCGCAGACATGGACCAGACGACGCGGGCCTACGTGCTTCGCAAGGCGGAGAAAATTCCACACGAAATCGTCGTCAATGAGCATCTGGATGAAGCCCAGGCTTTGCTCGCGGATTTTTTCCGGAGAAAAGATTTCCGAGGGCCCCTGACACTCCGGGAATGGAAAGGCTATCTCGGAACCAATGATGTCTTCAGCATTCGTTATGACGGACGGACCGTGGCGACACGCGTGGTTTTACGAGACCCTCCAAAGCACGCTCGCCAGGTTGTGGCTGCGACCATAAACCGAACGGACGCGGAATCCAAAAAGATCGTTGGCGCGTTAAACCGCCGGCTTACCTGGCATGAAATCACTTACTACAAGGCCTTGGGATATCGGTATTATGATTTTGGGGGCATCGCCAGGGTAGGACCGTTGTTGGGCAATGCCCAGTTCAAGTCGTCGTTTGGCGGCAACGTTGTGAACTACAACAGCCTGTTTCTCTTCCAATCAGCGTTGCTGCGCCTCGGTTTTCAGGTTGTGTTCCAGTTGCGCCGGCAGGTTCGGATCTTGCGTGGCCGCGAGACGGGGGTCTGACGCTCGGACCCAGGCTTGGAGCCGGCGGGAGGATTTGAACGCTCCATCTGCCGATTACAGTTCGGCCGCTTTGCTATTAAGCTACACCGGCGTAAAAGCGGTTTACTTTCCTTGGAAACCACACCGGATGTCAACACCGGACCGCTTCTCCGCTTCTCCGCTTTTCAACATCCTGCGCCCGCAGTCCCGTCAACGAACGAACATCTGGAGGAAGCACAAGCTGTCCTCGATGGGGCCTTCCGCCGAAAAGGTTATCGGGGACCCCTGACCTCCGGGGAATGGAATGGGTGCCGAGAGATTAACAATGCCTTCAGCGTTCGCCACAATAGTCGAACCATCGTGACCCTTGTGGTCATGCGAGATCCGCCAAAACGTGTCCGCTTGCTGTTGAGCGCAACTGTGGACCGTGGGGAGCTCGGAGCTATAACATCTTTGGAGCGCTAAACCGCCGGCTTCACTGGCAGGAAATCCTCCACTACAAACGGCTTGGATATGTCCACTATGACTTTGGCGGGATCGCGAAGGTGGGGCTGGTCCTTGGCAATGCCGAGTTCAAGTTGTCCTTCGGTGGTTCCGTTGTCACCAGAACAACCTGGTTCTTTTCCGATCGGCACTGATGCGCTTTGGTTTCCGAGTACTGTTTCAGTTGCGCCGACAGGTCCGCCTGTTGCGTGGCCGCGAACTTGGGGTATGATGGCGTTCCGGTGACACCACCTGGCGGCCAAGCGCCACTATGCGGGGCTGGTTGGAAGCTGGATATCCTTGAAGAATCCGATCCTAAACTGCTCCGCAACGCATTTATTCTGGCGGGCAGCAGTCGAACCGGCCCATACATTCCACCGGAGCAGGTCACCCGGAACAGGAGTCATGGAAGGTTTGTAATAACCTATTTTATCCCATTTAAGCCCGCTTCGGGGGATGGCATCGGAGGAAACTGCCGTCCAGTTGATGCCGTCGGGGCTGGTCAGGAAATGCAAGGGCGAGTCTCCTCGTGTCCATGCTCTGATGACGGTGGCCAGCATATAATAAGTTGAGCCGACTTTCTGCACGTCCATGTGCCAGTAACGGGACGACGGAAGCTCGCAAAGGATTTCAGGCCCGAAGCTGGTTCCGCTGGAGTCACCGAGGCGAAGGAATAACTGCATGGCGGTGTCTTTCCCGTTGCTGTTGCGAATGTACCACAGCCGGGTTGACCCATCCGGCTCGACAACAACCTGCGGGCACAAAGCCGCTCCAAGGCAACCGTCGCGGATGGTGAACAGTAAAGAGGTCGGACCCCAGCGCACACCGTCCGTTGAGGTTTTATAGACGATGGATTCGACATTGCCTGGGCCACCGTACCCCACTCCGTCGAACGTGCGCGCGTAGAGGATCATCGTTCCGTTTCTCAGGAAGATGAGTTCGGGATCAGACCAGAAGCGGCAACCGAAAACGTGCTCGGAAGCGGGAATGACTGGGTTCGTAAGGCCCGGCGGCACTTCCCACGAAACGCCGTCATGTGAAGCAACAATGGAAACGAGCTCTCTTGACAAATCCGGCCAGGGCGTAAACGCCATCCAGTACTCATAGCCACTGAATTTCTTCTCGAAGGCCACCACTGCCGGGTGAGTCACACACCCAAGCCCGTCGAAGGTTGGAACGCTCGCAAGGCGCAAACTGGCGCGGCTGGCACTTGGAGCCACGCAAAGATTGCGTTGGAGGGCGAATCTTGTCCTCGAGACGAAATTTATGATGGTTGAGATGCCCAAGACGAGGATAAGCGAAACAGCCCGCAAAACAGCGGTCAAGGCAAAACGAATTTGGCGCACGGGGAATTGCTGATCACATTGGGGGCACAGTACTCATTATACATAAACCATCGCGGGCTGCGCTGTCCTATTCAGCAGCCGCTCATAATTCGCCGCGGCGCGCCGGCCGATTTCATCCCATTGCAAATGTGCAAACGCGTAATCCCGGCCTCGTTGTCCCATCTCCGGCCAGGTATCCTCCGCCTTGAGCGCCGCTGCCAAACCCGAAGCCAGGCCATCCGACTTCGCCGGCACCACCCAGCCGCTATTGCAAGCCCGAACATGCTCTGCCGCTCCCGTTTCGCTGGTAACGATTACCGGCAGCGCATTGACCATGGCTTCGAGCACCACGAATCCAAACCCCTCCGACCGCGAAGGCAGCACTAGCAGGTCGTAGGCGCTCATAATCTCGTGAGGCGGATGCTGGTAATCCGGTCCGGGAAATCGCACCTGCGAATTTAACCCAAGTTTCGCAGCCAGCCGCTGCAGCTTTGCCAAATCTCCCCGCCAGTCAGGCCCGACGCAATCAAGAGTCACTTGCCGCCCCCCGTTCGCGCGCAACTTCACCAGCGCCTCCAGCAACAGATCGAGTCCTTTCACATACATCTCAAGCCGGCCGAGAAAGAGCAGGCGCGGGACGCCACTGGAAGGTGCCCGCCGCGGCTGAGCCGGCGCGTCCTCCGCATCGAAACCATTGGGGACAATGATAATCGGGCACCGGATGTTGCGCTCCCGCAGAAAATTTACGTCATTGGTGGCGGGCACCTGCACCGCCGCGCAGCGTCGCAGCGCGTACTTTTCAATCGGCATGTACAGCCGCTTCCGACCGTGGTCCTTCCGCATTAACGCCGGATGATATGACCCGTGCTGGCAAGCGATGAACCGCGCTCCCGCCCGTTTCAACAGCCATGCTGTCAGCGGCAGGAGTGGATTGAAGATGCCGTGTATGCCGATCAAATCGTAATCGCGGGCATGGCTCGCAATAAATGCCCGCAACTCAGCGCTTGGCAGCCAGCGAAACTGCCGGGGTGGAGAGAATGAGCGCACCTTGGCCAGATGCCTCGGACCAGAGGGTTTCTCGGTGCGGTAGGTCCAAATCTCCACGTCGTGGCCGGCTCGCGCTACGCCGTTGGCCATTCCCCCAACGGATTTGGTGGTGCCGCAGGGTGCCGGGTAGTAAGGAAGGAAGTGCGCAAGTTTCATAAGTGGATGCCCCGCATTACCGCCAGACCGTCTTCCTCATGCTGGAGCTTATGGTCTTCAAGATGATTGATAGATGAAAGGGTTGCAATCCGATTTTCGGACGCTCGCCAGCCAAGCGAGTTATTTTGCGCTTTTATGGACCGAAGTCGCTTTCTATGATGGTGGGGTATGCGGCAAAGGCTAATAATTCCTTGCGTTCGTTACACGCCGACAGAATGAAAGTGATATTTGATTGCAGCGTGCCGTTTTTGTTTGCTCATGGGGGGATGCAGGTTCAGATAGAACAAACTCAACTGGCGCTGGAAAAGGTCGGTGTGGCGGTTGAACCACTTCGCTGGTGGGACGGAAAGCAGGAGGGAAACATTCTGCACTATTTTGGAAGAATCTCCCTTGGCATCATTGAGCTGGCGCATCGAAAAGGGTTGAAGGTTGTTAACAACGATTTGTTGGGAGGCGCAGGCGCGCGGCCGGCCTGGCGGCTCAAATTGCAGAGACTGTTCAAACGAGCCGCAGAGCCATTACTGCCCCCCTACATTACAACGGCTCTCAACTGGACGTCCCATCGCCAAGCGGATGCCTGCATCGCGCTGACGGCCAGAGAAGCGCACCTGCTCAACTATCTGTTTCGCGTCCCTCTGGACAGAATCCATGTCGTGCCCAATGGAGTCGAAGAAGTATTCCTGGAAAGCTCTCCGGCCAAACGCGGGGAGTGGCTGGTGTGCACGGCAACGATCATCGAACTGAAGCAGGTCCTCAAACTCGCTCAGGTAGCCGTTCAAGCTAAAACACCGCTCTGGATCATCGGCCGTCCGCATTTAGAGACAGACGAATATGCCGGGCGTTTCCGCGATTTTGCCCGGCAACACGCCTCGTTGATCCGTTACGAAGGTCCGGTGGCTGGCCGGCAACAACTGGCCGACATCTACCGCCAAGCGCGGGGCTTTATCCTGTTGAGCAAATGGGAAAGCCTGAGCCTGTCCGCCCTGGAAGCCTCCGCCTGCGAGTGCCCTCTTTTGTTAAGCGATCTTCCCTGGGCGAGGAAATTTTTCAAGGACAAGGCAACGTATTGCCCGGCCAATAAGTCCATTGAGGCCACCGCACCGGTGCTAAGGGATTTCTATGACAAGGCCCCCCTCCTGCCCCTGCCGCCAAAGCCGCTTTCGTGGGTTGACGTGGCGCGGCAGCTTAAAGACGTATACCTGTCGGTAATGAAATCCACGGCCGGCGGTTAGCGTTCGGGATCCTGTTCCGGGTGGAGTTGCTGCCGGGCGTGATTTGATGGGAGCGTGTTTATAAATGGCAGCCCACTTGGGGAAGACCCGGCAAGAAGAGCTGGATCCCAGAGATCGGCGCCAGACACGTGCTTCACTTTGGACTTGCGCAAGCCGGTCGTTCGGTCCCAATTGGGCCATGTGAGAATCCTTTTCGATCACGGGATGCCGTTCTCGCTGGCACACGGCGGCATGCAAGTTCAGATCGAACAAACCAAAGTGGCGCTTGAGCAACGGGGCGTGGAGGTCGACTACCTCCGATGGTGGGATGATCAGCAACGCGGCGATCTTGTTCATTATTTCGAGGCCCCTCCAGCCGCTTACCAAAGCGTTGCCCGCCGGAAAAACATCCCGCTGGTAACCACCGTGTTCTTCAGTGAAACGTGCAATCGTTCCAGAAAACGGCTGCTGGCGCAGGCAGCTGTAACCCGCTTCCTTCTGGCGCTGCCTTTCGGCCATACGATCAAGAATCAATTGCCCTGGGTGTCCTACCGCCGGAGCGACTGCATCATTGTTGGATTACAGGCTGAAAAACGCGTGCTCCAGATGGTTTATGGCATTCCCGAGGATCGAATACGGTTGCTTCCGATCGGCTGCGAATCGGATTTCCTCAATGCCAGGCCCAGCCCGCGGACCGGCGGGTTTCTGGTCTGCGTGGGCACCCTCTGCGCGCAAAAACGGACGGTGGAACTCGCGGAAATGGCAATCGCCGCAAACGTGCCCATGCTTTTTATCGGCAAGCCCTACAGCGACGACGATCCGGCCTGGTTGCGTTTCCAACGACTCGCAGCGTCCAGCGACCTCATCCGTCACAAAGGATACCTTCGGGATCGGCAAGAACTGGTCGCATCGCTGCAACAGGCCCGGGGCAGCGTTCTGTTCAGCACCTTCGAGAATTGGTCTATCGCAGCCGATGAAGCCACGGCTTGTGGCCTTCCTCTCCTGCTGACTGATCTTCCCTGGGCACGCGAAAGGTTTGGAGCGTCGGCACGCTATTTCGATGCGCGCCGCCCACAGGAAAACGCGCGTATTCTGCGGCGATTTTTTGAGGATGCCCCGGAACTTCCGCCTGCCCCGCGACCTGTTTCGTGGAACCGGGTGGCGGAATTGCTTTGCGGGATTTATCAGGACGTTCTGACCCGCGGCGGGCGATAGTGCCACGGCTGCGGAACAACGCCCGGACGTTTTCGTGTGAGAAGGCTGGCCCCCGGACAGTCATCGTGCATCGAAATAAATGAGGCGCTTCGAAGCGGTTCCGCCAGGTCAAAAAGAGTTGCGTGACCAGTGGGTATTAGCCACCATCCTAATCAGAATGGCAAGTCCTTCGGTTTCAGATCGGGTGACACGCGAGCGTTGGCAGGCGGCTCAAGCCTGGGAGCGGAATCATTGGGTCAACGTCCAGCGCCTCCGCGCCAGGTATTTCAAGAATCAGATTTGGAGGCTGTTAACTGCATTCGGCGCCGTTTCGAAATACCGGGGAGACGATTGGAATGCCTGGTGGAAGCAGCGATTTGACGATTACAAGTTCGTGCCTGCCAACGTGTCAAACGCGTTAGAGGCCGGGTGCGGCCCGTATACGAATGTGCGGTTGATGCTGGACCGTTGCCGATTTGAACACTTATATTTGTCCGATCCCCTAATCCGCACCTATGTCCGGTTTAAGCTGACGTTTGTTGCAGAGATGTACCGCGAGGCCGCTTGCATACTCGACGACCATTCGCTGGAGGAATTACCGTTCGCCTCGGACTACTTTGACTTGGTCGTAATGATCAATGTGCTCGACCACGTGCAGGACGCAAACCGGTGCATGGAAAACCTCGTGCGCGTGACTAAGCCTGGTGGAATCTTGATCATCGGGCAGGACCTGACCAATGAAGAAGATGTGACCGCGGTCAAAGATGAACCCGGAGAAGTTGGCCATCCTATCAGACTGGACAACTATTGGTTTGCTCCATACTTGGAACCAAAGTTCACCCCAATCATTCAAAAGGTGTTGAAACGGGAGGAAGGCCGGGCGCCTGAGCATCACTCCGGAACGCTGCTCTTCGCGGGGCGAAAGACGTAGCCGCTGGCGCGGCTCAAGACTTTCCCGACGCAAGTTGCGGTTCTGGCGACTGGCGCGGGAGAGTACATCAATGATCCCGGGATTTGAGATCTGCCTTCGCTAAGCTATTCGTCCGGCAGCAGCTTGCAAAACCTTCAGCGTTCCTGCTGCCATTGCCTTTGAGGAAAAGTTGCTGGCGCGGGCAATGAGTGCCGCGCTGAGGTCCTGGCGCTCAGACCCGGACATGGCCAGATAGCGGCCCAAGGCCGTCATGAAAGCCTCCACTGTCAACCCGGCGGCCATCGGCAATAGGCCTCCGACCATCTCGCGCGCCGGCCCCTTGCGGGATGCAAAGGCGGGGCAGCCCTGGTACATGGCCTCCAGCACGGGAAATCCAAATCCCTCACAACGGCTGGGGAATACCAACGCCAGCGCACACCGATAAATGGCGTCGCGGGTTTTGTTCTCCACCGCGGAGAACACGCGCAACGCGGACTCAAGGCCGCGCGCTCGTGCCAGATTTTGAAGCTCGTCGTGCGCGGCTCGAAGTGCAACCACAACGAATTTGTGCGTTGGAAATCGCTGATGATACGCTGCAAAAATATCAAAGAGCAGCTCGGGGTTCTTGCGGAAGGTCAGATGCCCAATCCACAGGAGATACTCCTGGGGAACCAGGTCGGGGCTCAGGCTGCGCAGGAGTTCCTTCGCTTCCTCCATCGGCAGCGTTTTGCCGGACAAGCCGTTGTGGACCACCGTGCTTCTCCGGGCCGCGCGCGGCGCCCACCGCGCGAGCATCTCGGCGGTAAACTCCGACACACAGATGAGCCGGCGGGATCGAATGCACGCCGAATACATTTCCACGCGGTTTATGATGTGTCCTAAAGAGAAGAACGGTTCCCCAAGAAAACAGAGATCATGAATCGCTGTCACCATTCTTAAACCCAACGGCAGTTGAGGAGTAAAATGGAAGGGAGAAAAATAGACGTCGGGCCGGTGCTGGCGAAGCAAGGCTGGAATCGACCGTTGCTGCCAAAGGGCCTGTTCCCGATAGCGGAGGATCGGGTTCCCCGGCTGGGTCGGGTAAACCAATCTTACACCGGAGTTTGTATAAGGAGCCTGCTGCGCAAAGGCGTCTGGAGGCCTGTAAGGAACCAGCAAATCCAATTCCGGCGCGTTTTCGGAGGCTTGCCACTCCCGGACCAGGGCATCCAAATATGTCGCCCCGCTAGTGAGCGGCTGACATACCAACCGATGAGCATCTACAGCTATTCGCAACCGCCTCATGCGTTTTTCGCAATATGCTGAAAAATGCGCGCGACTGCCAACCAATTCTGCCTTGTCCACGCAGCAGCGCAGTAGCAATGAATTGCCAGCACTATTACAGTCAAGAATGGGGCCTTGACCTCCAACTCGCCTTCCCGCCAAGCTATGAGGCCTTGAATGATTATCCGTTGGCCATTTCCGAACCAACTCACCCAGCCGAGCGCCATTTTTAGGCGGCTGCATAACTCAGCGGTTGGGTGGTCGTGGTTTTTCAACGGCTTGCGGCTGGCCTCCGGCGTCCTCCTTCTGCCTCTGGTGTTGCATAAGCTGCCGGAAGCGGAGTTTGGAATGTACTATGTCTTTGGGACATTGATCGCCATCGTGCCGTTGGTGGATTTCGGGTTCGGTCCAACCATCGGGCGCTTTATCAGCTACGCGATGGGCGGCGCGGAAAGCATTCAGGCCCAGGGCGTAGCCAAACCAGGCAAATCCGGGAGCCCAAACTATGATTTGCTTTGGCAACTCCTCTTCACCACCCGAAAGCTCTACCGGTATCTGACCCTCGTGCTGCTGGTCGTGCTCGGCACGTGGGGGACCTACATGGTCGAGTTGCGCATTCATGAAACCGCCGCCCCGAATCTGATCCGCCTGGCCTGGGCGGCCACCTTGCTCTCCACTTTGTTCGACATCTACGCGAACTGGTGGGGCACCTTCATCACGAACATGAACCAGGTGCTGCCCGCGGTGCGGATTGGTGTCATAGCGTACTTCGTGCGCTTGACGTTAACCTGTGTCTTGCTGGCAAGCGGTGTCGGCTTGTTAAGCATGCCAATAGGAGCCTTCTGTGGGAGCCTGATCCAAAGAACCTGGGCGCGAAATAAGTGCCTTCGCCTTCTGGCTGGCCATCCCCCGCCCCAAAAAATTGATCACAAAAAGCTTTTTGCGATCCTCTGGCCGAACAGTTGGCGGCTGGGTGTGCAGTTCATCAGCGGCTACATGACCTCAAACGCCAACGTGCAGATTTGCAACTATACGATGGGCCTGGGGTTCACCGCACAATATGGTCTTTCGGTCCAGCTTATGAACGTGGCAGTGGGAATGTCAGCCGTGTGGACCAGTGTTAAATGGCCGTTGGTGGGACAATACCTTGCTCGCCATGATAACCCGGGGTTGAGGCAGATTCTTCGGCCGCGAGTGTGGCTGCAAGCCCTGACCGTCATTGTCCTGGCTTCGGGGGTGATTCTGTTCGGCCCGGTGCTGGTTCAATGGTTTGGCCATGGCAAGCAAATGCTGCCACGAGGCTGGCTGGCTTTGTTGGCGCTCGACGCGTTCCTATTCATGCAGTTCAACCTGTGGACAACTCTCCTGTCCCTGCAGAACCGGCTTCCTTATCTCTGGTACGCCGTAGGCTCGAACGCCCTAAGCCTGGTCCTTTCGTTGACGTTGATCCACTTCACCTCCCTGGGTCTGGGGGCCTTGGTTCTGGGGCCTTTACTGGCTGGGAGCCTTTTCAACTATTGGTACTGGCCCCCATTCGCTGTGCGCAGCCTGGGCACTAGCCTGTTTCGCTTCCTTTTTGGGGGTCCTCGCGATTCCAAAGCAGACCAGGCCCCCACCGCTTGATTTCAATTTCGTTTCTGGAGACAAAATAGGTTAAACCGCTTGATGGCACCATGGGTGAGGCCTGAATTCCATCGACTGCGGGTTGGCACCACTTACCCGGAGCGCCGGAAGATGGGAAGTTTAGATGAAACCCGGGGAATAACATTTGACCTTTCGAGGTTATTTCTTACCTTCATCTGGAAATTAACGATGAAGGCGATTGAGAAAGTTTCCGTATTCGGGTTGGGAAAACTTGGCGCGTGCATCGCCGCGACGCTGGCTCAACGCGGTTTTGACGTGGTCGGCATCGACATCGATGGCGAAAAAGTCCGGAAGATCAATGCGGGCCTTCCCCCCGTCGAAGAACCGCTTCTCGCTGAAACGATAAGCGCCGGCCGGTCGCGGTTGCGTGCCACCCAGGATCACAAGGAGGCCGTGGGGACCGATGTGTCGTTTTTCATCCCTCCCTCGCCCAGTTTGCCCGATGGCAGTTTCTCGAACGAGTTTTTGCTGCGCGCCATGCAGCCGGTTGCGGCCGCCGTGCGCGCCCAGGGCAAGAAGGGTCATCTGTTCGTATGCAGCTCCACGACTACGCCCGGGGCCATCGACCAGGTGTTGATTCCCATGCTGGAGCGTGAGATCGGCGGTATTTGCGGGCAGGACTTCAGCGTTTGTTACAACCCGGAATTCATCGCTTTGGGCAACGTCGTCAATGGGTTGCTGGAGCCGGACATGGTGCTCATCGGAGAATCGGACCCGGGCAGCGGCGCGGCCCTGGAGCAGCTCTATCGGAAATACAACCGCAACACCCCGCGGATTGCCCGTATGTCAATTATCAGCGCTGAGCTGACCAAGATCTCGGTGAATAGCTACATCACCATGAAGATCAGCTTCACCAATCAGTTGCGCATGGTCGCCGAACAGTTTCCCAAAGCAAACATCCATACCATCCTGGAGGCCATCGGCAGCGACAGCCGGATCGGTCAGAAGTATCTGCGGGCGGGATTGAGTTACGGCGGCCCCTGTTTCCCCCGCGACAATCGCTTGCTGGCTTATGTCGCCCGGCAAGTCGGACTGGAAGCGCCGCTCGCCGAAGCGTCGGACAGGACCAACCAGCAAGCCAACCTCGATCTTTTTGAAAAAGTCCGGAAACTTGCCACTAAGAATGGAACCGTGGCCGTTTTGGGTTTGGCTTACAAGCCCGACACTTACATAACCGAAGAATCGGCCGGCCTTTTTCTGGCTCAGCAACTCAAACGCCACGGTTACCGGGTCCTGGTGCACGATTACGGAGCGACCCCGGCGAATTCTCCCAACCTGCACGAATTTGAGCATATTGCTGATCCGGCCAGTTTGGAGAAACGCGGCGATATCCCGGTCGCCGTGATTTGCTGTCCCTGGCCTCAGTACCGCACGGTCAAATTTGCGCCTGGCACCAAGGTGGTCGCCTCCTGGAAACTTTAGCGAGGCTCACCTGTGCTTCAGGTCCGCTGGCCGTAGTTTCCCCTGTTCAGCAGAAATTGGCAGAAAGCTGGCTCAGAGCTTATCCAACCCGATGTTTGAGGAGAACGAGGCCCGTTGTCGAAGGTGGCGTTTCAGCAGGAAGTTGCCTGGTATCAAATCGCACTTGCCGCGAATCAAAAGCTTGTCCACCTGCCGCTTCAACCGGGCGTAGATGTACAAGAGCTTGCCAACTCTTCCCCCCGGAATGCCGTATTCCTTTTTGATCCGCGCCGATTCCTTGCCCATGTTGGCCCGGATACGCACGTCGGCGGATTGACCGTACTGATGGTAGCGATAATTGACAATCAGCACCGGGATGTGGCCAATGCGACACCCGGCGCGGATGAGGCGCATGAGGTACTCGTAGTCGCAGCAATTCTTGAACTCTTTGTAGCGAAAGCTCCCCAGACGCAAATAAAGCTCTCTTCGCAGAAAAAGCGTCTGGTGGTTCACGGAGCCGCCGTGACCAAAACGGATTACCTGCCGGTCGAAGAGCGCCTCCTCCCTCCGGAAAATCTCCTTGCCTTGGTCGTCCACAAAGACCAAATCGCCAAAAAGGCCGTCCCATTCGGGATGGCTCTCAAACGCGGCGGCGACTTTCGTCAGAACTCCGTCCCGGTAACAGTCGTCCGCGTTCAAAACAGCGAACACATCTCCACTGGCCATCCGGATGCCCTTGTCCATCGCGTGATAATGGCCTTCGTCCTTTTCTGAGATCCAGGTGAGACGGGATTGTTTCTTCAGAAGATCGATTGTGCCGTCGGTTGAGCCGCCATCGGCAACGATGTGTTCGACGTTGGGATAGTCCTGCCGGGCAACGCTGTCGAGGGTTTCCCGGAGAGTGTGAATACTGTTATAGGTCGGCGTAATTACCGAAATCTTCAATGCTGCCATAATAACTTCCTCCGTGCGCGTACTTCACAATGCACAATCCAAAAACTGACAGGAAATTCGTTCTTGCTGCGCCACTCCTTCATTAATGTTGTTCAGAAGCTGCAACGTTGCGCTGTCGGAACGCGCCAGCCGTTCTTCTACTCCCAACTAACTGAGTCGCATCGGCATCACGACGTACAAAAAGGGCCCGTTGATTTTGAGCACCCCGGGGCTGAGTTCGTCGATCAGTTCGATGAACACTTCGTCGTTGGAAAGCGCGTTGAGCGGGTCGATAACGTATTTAGGATTGAAGGCGATGGCCATCTCGGCGCCTTTGTAATTGATAGCCAGGCTTTCCTTTGCTTCCCCGACTTCAGGCGAGTTCGCTGTGATTTCCAGCTTGTTTTTTCCGAAGCTCAGTTTGACCGAATTCGATTTCTCGCTGGTCATTATCTCGGCGCGACGCAAAGCATGCAGGAATTCCTCTCGGATCAGGGCGACGCGCTCTTTCGTCTCCGCGGGGATAACCTGTCGATAATTCGGGTAATTGCCCTCGATCAGCTTCGTCACAATCAGGATCCCGGACCCTTTTTCATCCTTGAGAGTAAAAGAAGCCTGGTTGTCGGTATAGCGAAGCTCGACCTCGCCTTTGTCCTGGAGCAGCCGGTTCAGCTCGTTTACGGTTTTGGCGGGGACAATGAACTCGCCTTGGCTCTTTTCGGAAACATCCATTTCCTCGTCCACCAGAGCCAGGCGCCGTCCATCGGTCGCTACCATGGTCATTTTGTGGTCTTTAAGGCTGATAAAAATCCCGTTTAGCACATAGCGCGACTCATCCGTCGAAATGGCAAAGGAGGTCTTTTTCATCATGCCTTTTAGGGTTGCCTGAGGCAACGCAACCTTCTTTTCATCCTTGAACTTGGGGAGAGGTGGAAATTCGTCGGCGCTAAGACCATTAATTTTATAAAATGAAGCGCCGGAACGGATGCTGCAGACGTTTTTCTCGTCAACATCAAGGTCAATGTCCATGCTCGCCAGTTCACGTACGATCCCAAAAAGCTTCTTCACCGGCACTGTCGCGGAACCAGGCTTTTTCACCTTCGCTTCCACAGCACATGCAACTGTGACATCCAGATCCGTGGCCGTCAGTTCCAAACGGTCGCCTTCCGCTCGCAGTAAAACATTTGAGAGGATGGGAAGTGTTGTCCGCGTGCCAACCACGTTCTGCACTGCTTGCAGTCCATTTATGATTTGCTCCTTTGAGATGGTCAGATTCATGCGCCCTTAATATGTACTGGTTTTAATCTTAAATCTTATCCGTATTAGTAACTGCGAATAACGTGAACAACCCACAGTGTAACGGCCCCACCAGAGACTTACAATAGAACAAAAGTAAGAATAGAAAAAAAAAGCCAGCTGAAAAACTAAAAAAGTTCAAGTTGTCCACTCTGCCAACAATCCATTCACACTAAATTCAGCACTTATTGGGAGCGTTGTACACGACTCACAACCCTCGGCAACACACTCTCCACATATTCGACTTCTGCAAGTGTAGAATCCCGACCGAGCGAAAAGCGTATAAGTGAATTAGCTAGGTCTGGTTGTGTTCCCAATGCGCGGATCACATGCGAGGGCTCCAGGGAGCCGACCGAACAGGCTGAGCCGCTTGAAGCACAAATGCCTTCCATATCCAGGCTGGCTAACAATGCGATGCTGTCTGAGCCGGCTACCAGAAATGAAACTGTGTTAATCAAGCGGTGTTTGCGTGATCCGGTGAAATAAACACCGTCAAGCCCGTTAAGCAAGTGGATGAGGCGGTCTGTTAACGGTTGGAGCTTGTCTCTGGCGAAAACAGGTTTGCGCACAAACAGCTCCAATGTCTCCACGAATCCGATGATTCCAGCCAAATTCTCAGTCCCGGCACGGCGTTCATTCTCATGCCCGCCGCCGAATAGAATTGGGTCCGGCAACAGCGGGGAGGCCATAAAGAGCGCTCCGGCGCCTTTTGGCCCGTAAACCTTGTGCGCGCAGA
The DNA here is from genome assembly GCA_903873945.1 of uncultured Verrucomicrobiota bacterium. GTDB lineage: Bacteria > Verrucomicrobiota > Verrucomicrobiia > Limisphaerales > UBA8199 > CAIQQM01. Next base: position 16,179 of record CAIQQM010000059.1, on the reverse strand, counting down.
TGGAGACAAGGTCCGCATTGAATTGGCGGATGTCCTGAAACGGTTCCTTGCCAAACCACTGCACGGCGTCCGTATGGAACAACACTCCGCGTGCCCGGCAAACCGCGCCCAACTCAGCTACCGGTTGGATGGTTCCGATTTCGTTATTGGCGGCCATGACGGAGACCAGAATTGTGTCGGGCCGAATCGCCTTTTCCAGCGATTCAACCGCCACCAGTCCATCGCGATCCACCGGCAGACAGGTGAGGTCGAAACCCTCCTTTTTTGCAAGGTACTTGCAACAGTGCAGCACCGCATGATGTTCGACCTGCGAAGTGATGATGTGCCGGCCCTTGGCTTTCAGGAGGCGCGCGGTGCCAAGGATCGCGAGATTTGCGCTTTCTGTGCCTCCGCTGGTGAAAACCACCTCGCTTGGTCGGCAGCCCAGTACTTTCGCTGTCCGGTCACGTGCGTCATCAAGAATCGCCCGCGCCCGCCTTCCGACGTGATGCACACTCGATGGATTTCCCCAAACTTCGTTCAGGAACGGCAGCATCGCCGCGCGCACCTGCGGATCCAGGGGCGTCGTGGCGTTATAATCAAAATATACCGTGCGCATCTTATGCCGACGCTTTACATGAGAACGATGAAGGTTACAGCAGGTTGGCGCGTCTTGCCAGCATGCGAGTAGTGTTGAAAAAAGTGTTTTGCCGACGACCTCCTTTCCCCTAGTGTTTCGCTATGTTTAAGCCAGCCGAGCTGTTTGATCTCAACCAGACCAGCCACGCCGCGATTTTCGACGGCTGCGAGCATGCCTGGGATGCGCTAAAACGGATTGAGGCGTACTTGCTGGCGAATCTCCGGCTTTCGCTCCACAACCGCTATGAAGGGGTGGCGTTCGTTGGCAAACAAGTTTTTATCGGCGAAGGTACCCTGGTTGAGGTTGGCGCAATGATTAAAGGTCCGGCAATCATTGGGCGCAACTGTCAAATCCGTCATAACGCCTACATTCGCGAGCAGGTGATCATCGGTGACAACTGCGTCGTGGGTAATTCCTGCGAAGTGAAGAACTCGATTTTGTTCAACCATGCGGCCGCACCGCATTTTAACTACGTCGGCGACTCGATTCTGGGATGCCGGGCGCATTTGGGCGCGGGGGTGATATTATCCAACGTGAAATCACTGCCCGGGAACGTGTTCGTGGAGATCAACGGGGTGCGGTACGACACCGGCTTGCGAAAGTTTGGCGCGCTGCTTGGCGATGGTGCGGAGGTGGGATGCAACTCGGTTCTGAATCCGGGCAGCATCGTGGGGCGCGGCGCGGTGGTTTATCCGGGCGTATCCTGGCGCGGCGTTCTGCCGGCGAATATGATCGTGAAAAACAAAGCGGCGCAGGAGATGGTTGCGCGCAAACCTGACTAGACTAGGCCTCCTGCCTTTGGCAATCGGTCAGGTCAAACGGCTCAGCCCGCATTTTGTTGGTTTGCCGGCATGGACATGATTAGCGTGATGGAATCCCAACCCGCGGGGGCCAGCCTTGACCTTGTGAAACAGGTTGAGGAGATCTTTTCGCCTTCGGGCATCCTGTCGCGTTCCAGGAACTTCGAATTCCGGCCGCAGCAGCAGCAAATGGCCGTTGCAGTGGCGCGGGCGCTCGAGAATCGCGAACACCTCGCGGTTGAGGCTGGCACGGGTGTCGGCAAGAGCTTGGCTTACCTGGTGCCCGCCATTCTGTTTGGGGTGGCGAAGAAGAAAAAGGCGGTCGTATCGACGCACACCATTAATTTGCAGGAACAACTCGCGCAGAAGGACTTGCCGATGCTCGAAAAAATCCTGCCCGTTAAGTTCGACTTCACGATGCTCAAGGGCCGGGCCAATTATCTTTGCACGCGCCGCCTTCAAAGGGCCTTACAGCAGTCCGGCAATCTGTTCACTTCTTCCGAGGCTGAAGAACTTCAACGCATTTGCGAATGGTCCAAAACAACCACGGATGGCAGCCTCTCCGATTTCGAAGTCGAGCCGGACGCGAAGGTCTGGGCCCAGGTCTGCTCCGAGCGCGGGTTGTGCTCTCCAAAAATTTGCGGGTTCCAGTCGGATTTCGCCAAAGAGCAGCCGGTCTGTTTCTTCCAGCGGGCGCGGAGCCGCGTTCTTTCCTCGGACGTGCTTGTGTTGAACCACACGCTTTTCTTCACTCTGCTCGGCGGCGTGGATGAGGAAAACGAGGGCGGCATTCTCTTCCGCAATGATTTCGTGATTTTCGATGAGGCGCACCAAATGGAGAATGTCGCTTCCAAACATATTGGCCTGAGCGTCTCCAGCGGACAGGTCCGCTACGCCTTGCAGCGGCTTTGGAATCCACGCACTGAAAAAGGCCTGCTGGCCACTTTGCGCCGGGGCGGAGCGGTCAAACTGGTCGCGGAACTCTTGAGAGAAGGCGACGAATTTTTTGTCAACGTCGAAGCCGCTTGCGATGAAATCCAAAAGGCCGCCAAAAAACGCAGCTTTGGTGGCGGCGAAGCCGCTGCGATCCGGCGACGCGATTGGACTGAACTGCGGATTCGCCGGGCGGAACTGGCAAGAGACAACATTACTCTGCCCATCCAGCGACTTCGTGAAGCCGTGAGCGAGCTGATTAAGCTTAGCGAGGATAAGGATATCGGCCTGGAGTTGATGGAGTGCAACCGCCGGCTGGCTGAGTTGCGAGAGGAGGTTTCACTGTTTCTCAGCCAAAGCGCAGACGATCATGTTTACTGGGTCGAACGGAGCGGTAAATCGCAGAGGAACCTTTCCCTCAAAGCGGCGCCGATCGATGTAGCCGAATTCCTGCGGCGCCGTTTGTTCACGAGCGACACATCGGTCATTATGACCAGCGCCACGCTGGCCACAAAGAATCCGGAACAGAAGAAACGAGGGACAGGAGCGGCGGCCCGGAGTTCGGGAAGAGAAACGGAATCAGCCCCGCCAAAACACAACTCACAATCAGCAATGAGCTATTTCGCTCATCGCATTGGCGCGGAAGCGGCTGCCTTGCTCCAGGTTGGGACCCCTTTCGATTACGATCGGCAAATGAAGTTGTTCGTGGTGCGTAAGATGCCCGACCCGCGTGAGGACGGCTACCGCGATGCGCTCGTGCATTGGATCGAGCATTTCGTGCAGCTGACCCACGGCAAGGCCTTCGTGCTCTTCACGAATTTTAAACTGATGCAGGAGGTTGGGGAATTGATGGAGCCCTTCTTCGATAAAATGGGGTTGGCCTGCTTCGTGCAAGGTACCGGCACGCCGCGGTCACTGATGTTGGAAAAATTCAAGGAAGACGTCGATTCGGTGCTTTTCGGAACCGAGAGTTTCTGGCAGGGCGTTGATGTGCCCGGCGAGGCGTTGTCGAGCGTGATCATCACACGCCTCCCGTTTGCCGTCCCCGACCACCCGTTGATTGAAGCGCGGATCGAGGCTATTGAAGCGAGCGGCGGGGATGCGTTTCGCGAGTTTTCGTTGCCGGAGGCGATCCTTAAATTTCGCCAGGGGGCAGGCCGGCTAATCCGCACGAAGAGCGACACGGGCATTATTGTCGTTCTCGACAACCGAATCCTCACCAAACAATACGGCCAGGCATTTATTGATGCTCTGCCGGGGTGCCCGGTCGAAGTGCTTTAGCCTCTTGCGGCGGTGGGCTCGATGACTTGCTGGGTGTGGGGGCCAGCCACCTGTCGGAGAAATGACGGCGACACAGGCGAAGGCGGTGTTTCAGACGATGAAACCGGTGACGTTGTTCTCCAGCTTCAAGTTATTGACGTTCCGCCCTTGGGATGAGTGGCGGCGCAAATGGGCCAGCTTCCGCGTCTGTGAAATAGATGCGAACAGCAGTTGCTTTCCCCCTTCGATTCCCATATGATCATCTCGCATTTAGCCAACTTGCCGATTTCGAGGCAGGAAAATCCTCAATGAATTTTCTTCAGTGATGATTTGAGACCCGTTCGTCGGGTACACCCTGGGAAAAGCAGTCGTGCTCGAGGTTCGGTCGGTCCAAACCTCTCTTTTGCTTTCGCTACGTCCTCTGGCGGTCTGTCGGATGTCGCGGCTTTCAACAGACCGGGTTCAGCAAAGACAAACAATGAAAGAAGAACATATTGAAGTCGAAGGCGTGATCGCCTCGGTGCTCGCGGGAACGATGTTTCGCGTGGAACTGGCGAATAAACACGTGGTGCTGGCGACGATTTGCGGCAAGATGCGAAAACGCTGGGTGCGCCTCACCGCCGGCGACCGTGTCAAAATGGAAATGTCCCCTTACGATTTGGATAAAGGCCGCATCACCTGGCGCCTGCGCTGATATGCTCTTCTTTTCCAGGCATGCTTCAAAAGCGTGCCATCCCGTTCCCAAGACCCTTCAGCTTTAACCCGTCCAATTATATGCCTTTTCGTGCCTTTGGCCTCGAAGCCAGTATCCTCAAAGCCATCCAGGAGGCTGGTTACACCGAGCCTACGCCCATTCAATCGGCCGCCATCCCGCAGATCCTCGCCGGACACGACCTTATCGGCATCGCCCAGACCGGCACGGGCAAGACCGCCGCGTTTGTGCTGCCGATCCTCGCGAAGCTCGCAGGGACAAACCGCGGCGGTGGGTCGCGGAGCATTCGCGCTCTCATCGTTGCCCCGACGCGTGAATTGGTGGCCCAGATCGAGGAAAACGTCCGCGCTTACGGCAAGCACCTTTCTCTGCGCGCCGCCACTGTCTACGGCGGCGTGAGCGAACGGCCGCAGATTGACGCGCTTCGCTCGGGGGTCGACCTGTTGGTAGCGACGCCGGGCCGGTTGCTCGACCTGATGGGCCGGCGCCTTTGTGACTTCTCCGGGCTCAACTTCCTCGTTCTCGACGAAGCCGAGCGAATGCTTGACATGGGCTTCCTGCCGGACATTCGGCGCATTGTTAAGGCGCTGCCGATGAAGCGGCAGACTCTCCTCTTCTCCGCCACCTTGTCGCGAGAAATTGAGGCGATTACCCACGAGTTTCTCCGCGCGCCGAAGACTATCCAGATTGGGCGCCGCGCCAACCCCGCGGAGTCTGTTACCCAATTTGTCTATGAGGTTCCGAAGCATCTCAAGTCCGCCCTGCTCGTGCACCTGTTGCGCGAGCCGAGCCTCAATATGGTGTTGGTCTTCTCGCGCATGAAGCATGGCGCCGATCGGATCGCGCGCAGCTTGGAAGCCAGCGGGATACGGACCGCTACCCTCCACTCGAACCGTTCGCAAAACCAGCGTCTGCGCGCCTTGAAGGATTTCAAGTCCGGCGCCGTGCGGGTGTTGGTTGCGACCGACATCGCCGCCCGTGGGATCGATGTGGACGGCATTTCACACGTGGTAAATTACGACTTCCCGATGCACCCCGAGGATTACGTCCACCGCATTGGTCGCACGGGCCGCGCCCACGCGGTGGGCGACGCCATCAGCTTCGTAACGCCCGAAGATCACAGCGCCTTGCGCTCGCTCGAACGATTTATCGGTCGGGGCATCGTGCGCAAACGCTCTGAAGGCTTCAACTATGCCGCGAGCGCGCCCGCAGGTGTCCCAAGTGGGCAAAGAGATCGGCCCGCCATTTCCAGCCAGGCCCATCGACAGCCGGCAGTGGGACGCTCCAACGGCGGTGGTTCTGGAAGGAGCCACGGTTTCCGCTCTGCCCCGGCTGGTCGCGAACATCGCTGGCGGCGCTAATCCCCAGTCGTCCTCAGGGGGCTCCAATTAATCTGCGTCTTCGGCAACGAAGCTTATCGTCGCAGTCACACTGCAATCAAAAGTGAGGGTGCGACTGTCCCATGTAAAAGAGCGCAGCCCCGACGATGGCGCTCATAATAATGCCGACCGCCAGCACAGCGAATACGAGTTTTATTCGTTTGCGTTTTTCAAAGGTGGCGCCAGTCATGTTCGGTGAGCGGTTAAGTTTTTGTCCAGTGCTGAGGCCGCTTTCGGTTCCTTCCTGTCGGACGAGTTAGTTTGATAATCTCAGGCATCTCGAAGCCCATTTTCCCCTCGATGATCTCGCGCAACGCAATGTCCGTGACGCTGAGGGCTCCAACGTCCGCCACGAGCGGCCTGTTTGCGCCTCCGCCGCCGGAGTTTAATTGGCGGACGCGTTGTGATACCAGGTTGACCAGGACATTGGCATTGGGGACTTGTTCGAGGGCCTGTTTAACAAGAATTGCATTCATAGTTTTTTAAATCAGTTGGAGGGAAACTCTTCCCGCGGACAAACCACACTTAATTTGTGACGCTATTTCGTTTTGTCCGGTTTTTTTGAACAGTCCTGCGCGCGGGTGTGTCCGCACTCCTGTGGAGTCGTTGCCGTGCCACCGTGTCTCGAGGGCTCAACTCCGCACGCATTGAAATGTTCGCATTCAGTGAGCGCGAGATGGGGCAATTCGCTTTGGCCCGCAGCGCCGCATCAACAAAGTCGCACTGCGCCACCCGGGGCACTGCGGCAATCACATCCAGATGAATCTGTGTCATCGTCCATCCGGTCGCGATATTCTCCATCGTGACCGTCGCGGTGGTGTCAATCTGGCGCGGACGATAGCCCGCCGCTCCCAGTTCATTGGCTAGGGTTATCGCAAAGCTTCCGGCGTGAGCGGCCGCCATTAATTCGGACGGATTCGTCCCACTTCGCCTCACATCACTGCCGGAGGCGTAAGGTGTCATTTTTAGGACCGCGCTCGGAGTGCTGATGGTGCCGTTGCCGCGCTGACGCGTCCCCAACCAAAGGACTGAAGCTTTCCGGGCGTATGGTTTCATTACGCCCACAACTTCGATCCGTTGCTCGGCCCGCGCCAATACTTAGAAAGTGCCCTGGTGATACCTTTAGGCTATTGACCGGTTGCTAACGCGGATGAACATGTTAAGCTGCTGTATACCTTATGGAACTGCGTCACCTGCGTTATTTCGTGGCGGTGGCGGATGACTTGAATTTCACCAAGGCCGCCGCGAAGCTGCATTTGGCCCAACCCTCGCTCACGCGGCAGATCCATAATTTAGAAGAGGAGATCGGTGTGCGCCTCCTGAACCGGTCCAAAAGCCAGGTCGCCTTGACCGAGGAAGGCCGCTCTTTCCTGGTTGATGCCCGGCGAATACTCGCCCTGGCCACGGAAAGCATCCTGGCGGTGCAGCGTCTCAGCCGCGGTGAAACCGGCCAGTTAAACATCGCGTATTTGTCCAATTTCGATTTCGAGTTGCTCCCTGAAACACTGGCGGCCTTCCGCCAGACTTTCCCCCACATCGCACTTAATCTCTTCGATATGACTCCGGCGGAGCAGTTCCGTGCGCTGGAGACGCGCAAGATTGACCTGGGTTTTGTGGGGCTTCCCCCTCCGGCAGCTGCCGGTGGACTGCAATGGGAAAGCATCGCCCGGCACAGAACCGTCGTCGTCTTGCCCGCAAGACATCCGTTGGCCCGCAAACGCCGCGTAAAACTTGGCGAGCTGGAAACGGTGTTTTTTGTTGGCATGTCCGAAAAGACGCATCCTGGCTTTCGCAACTGGCTCAACGGAACCTGCCAGCAGGCGGGCTTTACGCCGCGGGTGCTGCAAGACGCCGAGTTGGAACCCGCCTTGATGACCTTTGTCGCTGAAGGCTTGGGCGTCACCTTGGCGCGTGAGCACATCAAAAAATTGCCCCACCCCGGGGTGGCCTTCCGGCCCCTGGCGCCTGCGGTCAAGAGCGACTATTGCATTGCCTGGAACCGGAACAACGATTCGCGAGCCTTGCAACAGTACGTTGAGATCGTAAAACGCCTCGCCGCACATTCCCACTGAGGCGGCACGGCGCAACCACTAGCCGCCGCTTGTACCAAGCGATCAACCCCACTGCGTGCCCAGCTTTTGGCTTAGCGTGCAGCTAATTCCTGCCAGCGCTCGTATAATCGTGTCACCTCGGTCCGGGTTGCTTCCAAGTCCGCGATGAGCCCCTTGGCCTCTCGCGAGCGGGTGGCATGGAATGCAGGATCGTTTAATGCAGCCTCCAACTCTTGGACACGGGTTTCGGCGGCCAAAATGGCCGCTTCCATCCCTTCCAGCTCGTGCCGTTCTTTGAAGGTCAGTTTTCGGGGACGGACCGGTTTGGGTGCGGTGACGGTCTCCGGCTTTCGGGCGGCGCTTTTTGAGAGGTTCGCCCAGGTCGCCTGGTTGCTCGCATCCCGCTTTTTCTTCTTCTCGAGGTAGTACGAATAGTTGCCCGGTTGGACGAACAGGCCGCCCTCCTCGAAAGCAACCACTTGGTCGCAGATGCGGTCCAGGAAATAGCGATCATGACTGACGATCAGCACGGTGCCATCGAAGTCCGCTAGTGCTTCTTCCAGCATCCGCAGGCTGGGCAAATCCAAATCGTTGGTTGGTTCATCTAGGACCAGTACGTTGCCGCCGCGCCGCAGCACCTTCGCCAGCATCAGCCGCGCGCGCTCGCCGCCGGAGAGCCGGGCGACCGGCTCATTCACGCGTTCATCCGAGAACAGAAATCGGCGCAGATAAGAGCGCGCGCTCAACCGTTGTTCGCCAAAAAGGACCGTTTCGTTCCCGTCCGAAATTTCTTCCAGCACCGTGCCGGCGCCATTGAGCTGCATCCGGGCCTGGTCGATGTAATTGAAAAGTACCCGTTTCCCGATTTTCACCGTGCCTTCATCAGGTGGACGTTCGCCAAGGCAGAGGCGAAGAAGCGTGGTTTTGCCGACACCGTTGCGGCTAACGATACCCGTGCATTGGGCTGGGTTGAGTGAAAGAGTCAGTCCGCGAAAGAGCCATCGTTGGTGGGTGCCTTCACCGACCCTCGCTCCCGCGTTGGCCAATTGGATGGCGTGGTTTCCTAGGGCCGGCGGGGGTGGAATAAGCAGGTCCATTTCCCGTTCTTCGGGCGGCGCTTCGAGACCCTTGACCTGGTAAAAGGATTCGAGGCGATGCCGGGGTTTGGACCGTTGTGCGCGGACGCCCGCGCGCACCCAGTCCAGTTCCTCGCGCAAAAACCTCTGCCGCCGCCGCTCGGTCTGCTCGGTTATCTGCTGCCGGATGGCCTTGGATTCCAAGTAGGCGGTGTAATTACCCGGATGCGAAAAACATCGGCCCTCGGCCAGCTCAATGATTCGCGTTGCGATTACATCGAGGAAATAGCGGTCGTGCGTGACAAAAATGACGGCGCCGGGGAACTCGTGCAGAAAATCTTCCAGCCACAGAATGGATTCGGTATCCAGATGGTTCGTGGGCTCGTCCAAGAGGAGCAAATCAGGCTGGGCCGCCAAAGCGCGGCAAAGAGCCACGCGTCGCTTTTCGCCTCCGGAAAGCGGTCCCACTCGGGCGTCCAGTGGCGGTGTTGCAAGGGCGGAGGCGGTCGCATTGATGCGGGCCTGCAGCTTCCAGCCGTCCGCGCTGTCGATTTGGTTCAGCAATGTTGCCATTTCGGCGTCCGTGCCGTGCCCGGATCCGTAGCGCTGCAACCACTCCATCAGGTCCGCCGCGCCCGCCTCGATGTTTTGTCGCACGGTGAGATTGTCCGCCAGTTCAAATTCCTGCGGCAGATAACCGATGCGTAATCCGCGACGCTGCGCCACCTCGCCGGCGTCCGCACTTTGATGGCCGGCCAGAATGCGCAGCAGGCTGGTCTTGCCGCAGCCATTTCTGCCCAGCAGCCCAACCTTTTCTCCGGGGACAACTGATAGAGTAACCGCTTCGAGTAATCGCTGGTAGCCATAAGCTAGGGCGAGGTCGTTGGCGGTTAATAAAGCCGGGCCGGTAACATTCATGCGCGCGAAAAAAGCAAAGGAGCTTGCTAAAGCTCTGGCGTACATCAAAGGAAAATCCGGTGTCGTGGGGGGGGGGCAACACTAGGCTTGGTTTGCTCCAGCGATTCTATTGGGTCTCGCTTGTGGTGCGAGGCGTGGCGACATAACGCCGCGCCCACTCCCAATTCACATTTTTATCCACTTGCGCGCTTTGATGGAGTCTTCCACGGCCTGTAATACACGCTGATTTTTAAGGCCGTCTTCAAAAGTGGGTTGGATGGGTTTGCCTTCGATGCAGGCATTCACGAAATCAGCGATAGCATGCACGAAGGTGTGTTCATAGCCAAGAAGATGGCCGGCTCGCCACCATTGGTTCGCATATGGATGGACCCCGCCGGGTTGCAGGACAAGGATGTCTCGGAACCCTTGGCGGTCCGGCGGACTGGCGGTGTCGTAGAACCTGAGCCGATTCATGTCCTCGAGGTTGAAACAGATCGAACCTTTGGCTCCGTTAATTTCCAGCGTCATTTGGTTCTTGCGGCCGGGGGCATAACGGGTCGCTTCGAGGTTTGCTAGGGCGCCGCAATCGAGCCGGCCGATTGCGAGAACCGCGTCATCCACATTCACCTTGCCGAGCTTTTGAACGGCTTTGGTCGGCGAAGCGGGGCCGTTGCCCGAGGCATCAGGGATGGGGCGTTCAGTTACGAAGGTGTGCATCAGACCGCAAACTTCCTTGAATTCACCGACGAGATAGCGTGCAAGATCGATGATGTGAACATTTATATCACCGTGGACGCCGCTGCCGCTGATGTCCTTTTGCAGCTTCCATTTCAGAGGAGCCTCCGGGTCAACGAGCCAGTCCTGGGCATAACGCGCGTGGTAATGATAGATAGCGCCGAGGGCGCCTTCGGCGATCATTTTTTTGGCTTGCACGATTGCCGGCACGCGGCGGTAATTGTGGCAAACCATGTGCACGACTTTGGCTTTCTGCACAGTCGTGAACATGGCTTCGGCCTGTTTGACATTAAGAGCCAACGGCTTTTCGCATAAGACATGCTTGCCGGCTTTGGCCGCCGCGATAGCAATTTCGGCATGGGAAACGTTCGGGGTGTTGATGTCGATGATATCAATCAATGGTGACTCGACGACCTCGTGCCAATCCGTGGCCGCGAACTGCCAGCCCATCTGAGCGCGGGCGGCTTGGACGGCGGCCTGATTTCGTCCGCAAATGGTGTGTAGTTCAATTTTCGCTTTGAGTGGGAAAAAGTGCGGCGCCTGCCGCCAGGCATTAGAGTGGGCTTTTCCCATGAAACCGTAACCGACCATGCCAACGCGAAGTGTTTTGGCCATACGCAAAGTTGGGGTTGAATTAGCTTCCATGGCCTTTATAGTGACCCCTGCTGGTCAAGTCAATGGTTGACTTATAAGCCAGACTGTTGCCGGAAGGTGCAGCTAGGCTGGGTTGAAGCGTGGCACAGCGGTGTTTTGCGTTGGTATGCTATCTCTTGTGCTGGGATGATGCCCCGCTCCAGATCAGAAACCATCCGAAGAGAAATTGAACTATGCCTTTTACTGCTGCTGAAATTGCAAAACATGTTGGGGGAGAAGTGGTGGGGGACGCCTCGGTGGTGCTCGCAGGGCTCGCTCCCGCTGACCGCGCCCAGTCGGGTGACCTTACTTTCGCGGAGAACGAAATCCACTTCGTTCGGGCCGAGCAAAGTGCCGCTTCGGCAATTATTATTGACGGATCGTTCACGTCTAGCCGCAAAGTCTTGATTCGTGTGCCCAAGGCGCGGATTGCTTTTGCCAGGATTCTCGGGTTGTTCTTCCCCGAACCCACCTTCTCATCCGGCATCCATCCGACCGCCATCGTGCCGGCGTCAGCTCAGGTGGATCTAGCGGCTCACATCGGGCCGTACTGCGTTCTTGGTGAAAATGTTCGGATCGGCTCCCGCTCTGTTCTGCAGGGCAGCAACTTTGTTGGCGCGAATTGTCAAATTGGTGCGGACGTCAATCTTTTTCCTCAGGTCACCCTGTATCCGGGCACCGAGATTGGCCAACGCGTGCGGATTCACTCCGGTTCGGTTATAGGCGCTGATGGGTTCGGTTATGTGTTCGACGGGGGTATCCATCGCAAAGTGCCGCAAATAGGCAATGTGATTATTCGGGACGATGTGGAAATTGGCGCGAACGTGACGATTGACCGCGGAGCGCTTGGTCCGACGGTGGTTGGCAAAGGGACCAAAATCGACAATCTCGTCCAGATCGCGCACAATGTGACGCTGGGTGAGCATTGCCTGATCGTGTCGCAGGTAGGTATCGCTGGGAGCACCAAGCTCGGGGATTATGTGACACTCGCCGGCCAAGTCGGTCTGGCTGGCCATCTCAGGATCGGCAGCCGTGTTTCCGTCGCCGCCCAGTCCGGCGTTATGCACAATATTCCCGACGGCGAAAAATGGCTGGGCTGCCCGGCGCAACCGGATCGGCAGACCAAACGCCAGTTGATCGTTATGCAGCAGCTCCCGGATTTGCTGCGCCGGTTCAAAGAGGTTGAGAGGAAGCTTGGATTGGTCGAGGAACCAGGCGCTTCTGCAGAAAAGGGCAGTCTGGAGTAATTGTCGCAACTGAAATTGACACGGAGGAGATTGGCTGTTTTTCCGATAAGGCGGCCTTACAGGAAATTCAATCACGCTCTGTCGAGGAAGCGAAAGTCGCTTTCCGGGCAATAGCAGATGTCAGCCAGTTTCGAGACAAGCTCTGGCATGCGCGCTTATCATGCCGAGTTTTACTCCCGCAGCCGAAAAGTGGGTTTTGGCACCTCGATCATCTGGCGGGATTCGGGCCTTCTTCGAATATAAATGGAGTAGCTGAACGGTTTCTGCAAATACATGCCTCCCAACAACCGGCGAAATCTGTGGTGCAGGATGATCAAGGGCCGTAATTTCCGCGCCAGTAGGGGTGCCGTCTCGAATAACTTGCGGTTTTCGCGCTGGGCATTTGGGCCGATGCTCATGTTTACGCCCGTGCGAGTGAAAGCCGACGTGAATTGACCGAGGGCGGCCATCTTTATCCCTTTCCGCAGCATCCGCACCATCCATTCGCCGTCACCCACATCCCGCAGGCCAGGGTCAAAAAGGAATCCATGATCGAAGATCACGCGTCGGCGAAAAAACGTCGCGCACGTCAGTGTCGATAGATGGCATACCCAGGTGTGATACTTTAAGGGCGTTTGCATTTTCCGGTGACTGAGGTAGTCACCTTCGGCATCGACCATCACCACGTTGCCGAAGAGAATATCGACTTCTGAATTTTCGTGGAAGAATTGCTCAACCGCCCGTAGCGCGCCGGGCAGGTACTGCTCGTCGCAATTCAAATAGGCAAGAATTTCGCCGCTGGAGCGCTTCAGGCCACGGTTGACCGCGTCGTACATGCCGCGGTCTTTCTCGACGAAGGCCCTTACCCGCGGGTCGTTTGGAAGCCAGTCTAGCGTTCCATCATCAGATTCCGCGTCCTGAACAATGTGCTCGACCTCGACGCCTTGGTCGGCCACTGAGGCGATGCACAACTTAAGCCAGTTGCTGCTGCGGAAGCTGGGCGTAATAACCGAGATGCGCACGTAACGAGCCGTTTCGATGCCGGTTACACGTGCCAGATCATGTCCGCAACCGGACGGTTCGCGGGAATGAACGGCAACACGTGTTCAGTGTAAGGCACGATGATATCAAGCACATAAGGCCCATTAGCGTCAAGCATTCGCTGAATTGCGGGCCGCAGGTCTTTCTGGTACATGACCCGTTCGCACGGCACGTTGAAGCTCTTGCAGACGGCGACGTAATCCGGATAGATCTGCTTTCGATTCTTCGGATCGCCGAGGTACGTGTTGCCGCGGTTGCCGGCGTAAAAGCGGTCTTCCCACTGCATCACCATTCCCAGGTGCTGGTTGTTGAGGATGATGGCCTTGGCCGCAATCTTCTCGATATGCGCCGTTGCCAGTTCCTGCACGTTCATCAGAAACGAGCCGTCGCCGTCGATGTCGACAACTTGTTTGTCAGGGAAGGCAACTTTCGCGCCGAGCGCGGCCGGGTAACCGTAACCCATTGCCCCTAGACCGGCGCTCGTCAGCAGTTGGCGCGGGTGCTTGAACTTGTAAAACTGCGCGCTCCACATTTGGTGCTGCCCCACCCCGGTCGTGATAATGGCCTCGCCTTTGCTCAGCTCGTACAAAGCCTCGATCGCCATCTGCGGCAGGATAACCTCCTTCTCCCGGCCCTTGAGATGATCGCGCATGTGATGCGACTTCATGACCTCCTCGCTCACAACATAACCGAACGGCGCTTTTGCTTTCCAGGCTGCCACTTGCCGGTGCCAGGCGGTGAACTTCTTCTCTATCGGCCGTTCGTCGAGCATCTTTACCAGCCGGCCCAGCGCATATTTCACGTCGCTCACAATCGGCAGATTGACTTTCCGGTTTTTATTGATTTCGGATGCGTCAATGTCGATATGAACGATTGTTCCGCCTTCACAGAATTTGTCCACTTTGCCGGTGACCCGGTCGTCGAACCGCACGCCGAATGCCAGCAATAGATCCGCGCCTGGCGCGATTTTCTTCGGCGGATCGGCTGGGTTTTTTCGAGGCGCAAATTCACCGCTCACCGCCCAGTTTGCAAAAGCGGCCCCATGCATGCCCAGCCAGCGCAGCGAAAGCGAATGAGTCTCTGGAAATGCCCCGCAACCCATGATGGAGGTCGTAACCGGGATTTGCGTTGCCAATGCGAACTGGCGCAATTCCTCGCTCGCGTTGCCCGTGATGATGCCGCCACCCACGTAGAGGAGGGGCCGTTCGGATTTCTCGATTAGACCGATAATCTCGTTCAGCTCCAGGTCGCTCGCCCGTTTGTTGGGATTATAACCGCGCAGATGGACTTCCTTTGGAAAAATCGGCTGGGTACGTGCCTGTTGAACGTTTTTTGGGAGGTCAATCAGTACGGGGCCGGGCCGCCCGGTCTGGGCGAGATGGAAGGCTTCCTTGACGATGCGGGGGATTTCGTTGACATCAGTGATCAGGTAACTGTGCTTCACGATCGGCAAAGTCATGCCGTAAATGTCGGTCTCTTGAAATGCGCCTTTGCCGATCATCGCCTGCGGCACTTGGCCGGTGATGGCAATGAGGGGCACGGAATCCATGTAAGCGTCGGCAATGCCCGAGACGAGGTTGGTCGCCCCCGGGCCGCTGGTCGCCATGCACACGCCGGCTCGTCCGGTGGCTCGTCCATATCCGCCCGCCGCGAAGGCTCCCCCTTGCTCGTGCCGCGGCAGGACGGTGCGTATCTTCTTCGACCGCGTTAGCGCCTGGTGGATTTCCATGCTCGCGCCGCCGGGATAAGCGAAGATTGTATCCACACCCTCCCGCTCGAGGCAGGCCACCAGGATTTCACTGCCGGACATTGCGGGACCGCGTTCTCCGGCCCTTTTCGCCGTGGTTTTCTTGCTTGTCTTGATCATATATGCTCTTTCGCTTGCGACTGGCCGCCGCGGGTGCATAAAAAACCCCACGACCGTTTTCCAGCCGTGGGTTCTTGTCGAAACTCAATCACTATCGACAAGCGCCGACGGCGGCGTCAACCAGGACGACGGCCAGAACGACTTGTCGGTTATTTCCTAACATTCGGCGGAAAATCTAGTGAATGGCTCAAGCTGCGTCAAGCACCTTCAAAAGCCAAAAAACCTTCAGCTCCCGGCAAATTTCCTTCTCAGGTATTCGAGATGGTACGCGCTGCGAGTCGGCTCGCCCGTGGCCTGCCGCATCAGCTCCTGTGGCATGTGGCGAAGGCCATGGTGGTGGATCTTCCCGCGCAACCACGTCAGCAGTGTCTTATATTCGCCGCGGGCAAGCTCCGCTTCGAGGCTTGGTTGGTCGAGCGTGGCCCGGCGCATGAGTTGTGCGGCATTGAGGTTCCCCAAAGTGTAAGTGGGAAAATATCCAAATGAGCCCAGGCTCCAATGAATGTCCTGCAAACAACCGTCGGCATCTTTGGTAACTTCCAGTCCGACCATCTTCTTGAACTCCTCGTTCCAGTAAGCCGGCACGTCGGCAACGGCCAGTTGCCCTTCAATCAGCTTCACCTCGATCTCAAACCGGAGAAGGATGTGCAGGTCGTAAGTGACTTGATCCGCTTCGACCCGGATAAATGATGGCGAAACCCGGTTCACCGCTGCGGTCATTTGTGCCGGGGTGAACTTTGCGAGCCCGGGAAAATGCCGGCAAGCGATCGGATGCCAGTGCTCCCAGAATGTTGGGCCGCGCCCGACATGATTCTCCCAGAGGCGTGATTGGGATTCATGAACGCCGAGGGACGCGGCTGTTCCTAGGGGGGTGCCGTAATGTTCGGTCGGGAGGCCTTGTTCGTAAAGCCCGTGGCCGGCTTCGTGGAGAATGCCGTAGAGCGACTGGG
>CAIQQM010000058.1 GCA_903873945.1 uncultured Verrucomicrobiota bacterium | reverse complement strand
TTTAGCCTTTAGCCTTCAGCCTTCAGCCTTTCGGGCGCATCGCCCAGCGTGCCCGCTACTTCTTGAACGCAGGCAACAACCCCGAACGCGCCAAACTCCGCCCAAGCACCAGCCCCTCTTGGGACAAATCTACGCCCCCCTGTTCGCGAAGTGCCAATGCGCAAGCAGTCTGAAGAGCAGTTTGCCGAGCACACGCTCCACGGGCCCGGCGGCTCGCTGAACTAGCAATTCTCATTATGGCCCTGTCAGCCCAAATCCGAAACCCGAAATCCGAAACCCGAAATCCGAAACCCGAAGGAAATCCGAGATCCGAAAGCCGATTCCGCCAGCTCACCCTTTAACGCAGAGGCAGTGCAGAGATTCGCAGAGGTTCGCAGAGAGTAGTCTGTCTCTGCGTTTCTCCGCGTTCCTCTGCGTCTCTGCGTTAAGCCCGGTTCCCGAATCCGAAACCCGTAGTCCGAGTCTTCCTATCATTAACACCCAACTTCAGTTGGGTGAACCACGCCCCCGCTGCGGTCCAACCGTTTCAACAGGTTTCTTCTCGGGGTAGTTGATTAGACACTCAAACGCTACCGGAAGCGGAAATCCAATTTGAAATTGTAGAGCCAGGGAATCCGCGGATCGACCTTCTCCTGTTCGAGTTGCTTGGGCAGGTTTTCGAAATGCCGCTTCCACTCGGCAGCCCCGGGAGCGTTATAGTAGGTTACGATGATTGTGTCGGCCTCGACTCGGAGGTCGCCTTCCAAGCCGGCAAAGAAATCGCGGGCAAAATGGGGCGAATCCCATTGCTGGCAGGGTGCGCCCAAGCGCTGGCGTAATTGGTGGATGAGGGCCTGGGCAAGCAAGGCCAGGCTCATCTGAGCCAAACGGATGTGGAGGTTGAGCGTGCCGGCGCGTTTCCAGCCCAGGTCTTGGTCGAACCGGAAGAACTCTTCAATATGCCAGCGATCTGGAAAGTCGCAGGTCAAGGCGGGCACTTCGGCGCGTTGGGCCGTGCAAGCGAACCCTTTGAAATGATAATGGTCAGGGTCTTCGCCCGTGCGTTGCACGAAACGGTAACAAGGCTCAGCGAGCGTGCTGCCTACGGGTTGGAAGGTTTCAACGGTCGTAGCAAAACCGGCCCAGTGCCGGGTAAAAAGCTCGGGCGCAATCTTGCCGTAATGCTGGCGGAGAGCTTTTGTGGAGCGCAGAGGAACCAACAAATCAAAAGGAGTGTCGCGGCGAACCAGGTCCAGCAGTTCGGTGCTAAAGTGCTCGACATCGGCGACGATGAGCGGGGCGGAGCCAGCGGTGGAGCCGAGGATGGCTTGCGCCATTTGCAGCAGTTGCGCGGTGGCCGTGGCAATGGTTTGAGCGCTGCTGGCGTGGGTTAGGCAAAGCGGCTGAGAGGTTTGGGCGTCCAGCAGGAAAAAGCTCTGCGCTTGTTTACTGGCCGGCTGGCTGGCCGAGGGGCGTCGGGCCACCATTTCGCGTTTGGAATAGCTGATTTGACGATGGGGATCCAACGCCAGCACTTGAGCGGGGAAAGCGCCGCTGGCGCGGCGCAATTGGCCCAAGCGGATTTGCAATTGATGGGCTTGCTCCATCGTATGGGCTTGCAGCAGCTCGTGAATGGCGCGGTCGGTCGGCAGAAACGGCAGCCCGGTCGCCAACTCAAAGCCCTTATGCCGCAGGGAGCGGCTATAGCGCAGAGAGGGGCGGCAGAGGGCCGCTTCGTGAACCAAGTGCAAACCCAAACGCGGAGCCAGCGTCTGGCCCGTCAGATCACCCGACCAGGTGCGCAGCAGATCCCATGTGCCCAGGCGCAGGTGTTCCGGCACCAGGAGAAAAATCCCCAGCAAGGTGCCGGAGACCTTATCGGCCAGCAGTTGACGAACCCCCCGCTCGACGCTGAGCGGGTCGCCGTGAGCCAGGCGCTCGTGCTTTCGGGTGCTTTGAACGGATAGTTTGGGAACGGGCTCTTTCCGGGTCGGGTTGAAGGCGTAGAGTTTTTTTTTGCAGGCCGTAATCGGCGATGATACGGCGAACGGAGCGAAGGCTGATGGAGAAGTGGGTTTGTCGCAGCTTCTGCGCCACGACCTGGGCCGAAGCATCGGTATCCAAGAAGATATAGCGTAAGACCTGCCGCACCACCTGCTCGGTGCGGCGGTAGTTGGATTTGGGTCCGGTTTTCTTGGGCTGCAGGGCGGCCAGGCCGTCGTGTTGGAAGGCCGCCAGCAATTGATAATAGCGCTGGCGGCAGTAGCCATATTTTTGGACCACGGTGACAATATTCTCCTGGAGGCATTGGCCTTCAAGGAGCATGAGGAAACGGCGGGCCAATTTATCGCCGGGAGCGATGGCGAGGGAGCCGGCAGGGCCGGTGAGCTGGTGGGCGGCAGGGTTGAACTGAAGAGTAGAGTTCATGGGGCAAAGATAGGGGAATGGAGCCGGAGTGTCTATTAGAATAGGGCACTCCTAATCTCTGATACTGACACCCCTGGCCGCATATCAGGCTTATAGTGCCATAATTCGTTAGTCATATCAAAACAGGAGAAGCTACGCCTCCGCCCAGTCCGTAAATCGAGATTCTAATCAACTACCCCGAGAAGAAACCTGGTTCAAACGGTTTGACCCGCAAACAAAAAGGCGCGTGCGACCGGGGATAACTTTGTGCTGGAAGGAACCTCTCAGGAATGAGAAACCCAGCAGAACCGACTATGAAAATACAAGCCCCCACAGACGAGAAGCACCGAAAACAGCTCCAAAGCCAGTTGGCCCGTTCGTCGCCCGCACCGCCGGGCTATCGCTGGCGCGTCCGCATTGCCAAGGGCCGCTTCGGCTGGGTGGCCCACTTCTACAAAGTGCCCCTCGACTCCATCAGGTCGCACAGGAAAGCTGAGTCCTCGCCCAGCAATGACCTGGGCCAAGACGTGGAAAGCCCTCCCGCCCAACCGCGTTGCGCCCCCATACCGCCCCCATAGCAGCACCATACCGCCTGGCTTGCTGCCAAGCGCCCCGCAGGGTTGAGAATCCTCGGCTGGCCATACCGTTAGACCTCTGCACGGGGCGCATCTGCCGGTTGGCGGTGAATTGGGCTGGACTACCAGAGCCGTTTCGGGCAAGAAGCTGTGGATGCAC
>CAIQQM010000057.1 GCA_903873945.1 uncultured Verrucomicrobiota bacterium | reverse complement strand
CTGGGCACCGCACAGAGGCAGCACCGTTTCCAAGGGGATGGCCCGCAGGTGCTGAGCCAGTTCCTTGCGCTGCCAGAAGGTCATGGCTCGGGGCTGATTTTGGGGCGGAGGCTGATGCAGCCTTTCATGTTGATAACGTGGCTGTTCTCGGTGAGCCGATCGATGAGGGCGGCGGTCAGATGGTCGTTTTTAAGAAAGGAACCCCATTCGGCAAAGCCCAGGTTGGAGGTGATGAGGGTGGGCTTTTTCTTGTGTCGCTGGTGCATCAGAGTGAAGAACAGGCCGACCTGAACCGGCTCGACCTCGACATAGCCAATCTCGTCGATCTGCAAACAATCGAAGGCGAGGTATTTCTTAAGGACCTTGTCTTCGGAGTGATCGGCCACCGAGCGGTAGAGCTCGGCGATGAGGTCGGCAAAGAGCACGTAGCGACCGCTATGGCCCTGGTCGATGGCGTGGATGAGAAAGCTGGTGGCCAGGCCGGTCTTGCCGCAGCCGGTGGCGCCCAGCCAGAGCAGGTTCTGGCTCTGGTGCATGTAGCCCAGGGAGTCGTAGAGGGCCATGATCTTCTTTTTGTTGAGCTTGGGCTGCCGCTCGAAGGGAAAGGTCTCGATGACCAGAGGGTCGGGAATACGGGCGCGTTTGAGTCGGAGTTGGCGAGCGTTCTCGCGTTTGATGCGGCATTCTTCTTCCAGCACGTGGGTGAGCAGCCGCGCGTGAGAGAAGCGTCCTTCGGCGGCCAGCTTGAGATACTCATCCCAATGGACCAAAAGTCCGCCCAGGCGCAAATACTTCAAGGTTTCGATGAGTTCTTTATTCATGATTGGGTTTCGGGTGGGTCTTGGTAAATGGACAGGTCGGGCGGCTCGGTCCGCGAACCTTCCTGATAAGCCTCTCGCTCTCGGAAGGCTTCATCGACTTGCGCCAGCGGCAGTTCTCCGGCGCCCTGCTGGAGATACAACCGGGCAATGCGTTCGACGGTCTCCAGTTCGGTAATTCGGTATTTGCGAGCGCGCTCCAGGCTCTGGCTGAGCAACTCGACGCTCATCCGGCGGCTATAGTCCAAGAGCCGGCGGATAAACTCGTGGCGTTGGATGCCCTTGGCCGGCAGGGCAAAATCCAGGTATGCGTTGACCGCTGGGGCCAGGGCGCGCAGGTGCTTTTCCTCGGCTTGGGTCGGATGCTTGCAATTACGGGCACGGTGGCCGGGCGGTGGCGGCTGTCCCTGCGGGCTGAACTGGCCGTTTTTGACGCCATCAGCCGGCAATGGATACTCGGCCAGGCACTGCCCCGCCTGGTAGATTTTCAACCGGTCGCTGTATTCCAGGACTTTGACTTCGTCGCGTTTGGTTCCCGGCACCCAATAATAATTGGCGCCAAAGGCCAGGTAACCGTATTGGTCAGTGCCTCGACTATGGTCCCGATAGGGCGCGGGCAGATGGGGCGGCAACTGGGTCAGGTGGGTGCGTTCATGCTCGAAGGCTTTAGCGGGAATCAACCCCGTCTTGCCTTGGGGTTTGTTATCCATTCGCACCGTGGACCACGCCAACGCCTGGGCATTGATGTCCTCCAGACTCTGGAAAGTGCGGCCGGGCAGGAAGTTGGTTTCCACCGTCCAGAAGCTCCTCTCTTCGCCGGCCTTGCGGTTGCAATGCTTGATTTCGTGGCAGCGGAAGACAAAGCCATACTGTTTGGCGAAGGCCTCCATCTCCGGGACGATCAACGCGTGGGCTCCGGTGCCCCGCAGTCGTGCCAGGTTGGTGTTATCGATGATGCACTGGCCAGCGGCGTAGCCCCAGAACATCAGCCCCTGGTGAAAGAAGCACTTCATTTTGAAGCGATCAAAGGCGCGGTAAAACTTGAGATAACGCCGCTTGCAATAGCGCAGGTAGATCAGGCTGGCGATCAGCGGGACGCGCCGGCCCGCCAACTCGACCTGGTAGAGACTGGTGTCATGCTGCATCTCCAAACCCGGCTCATCAGGCACTCGGTGGCAGCGCTGCCTTTGGGGTTGGCTAATGCCCAACTCGCGCAGCCTCCGCGTCAGGGTGGAATAAGTCACCGCGACGCCTTCTTCCTCCACCAGCTTTTCATACACGCGCACCATCCGACCTTGGCACTCTTGATAAAGCCGCCGCAGCAACTCTTCATCGAGCCGCTGTTTAGTAGTGCGCACTGGCTGGGGCGTCGTGCCCTCTTGCCGGATGATGGCGCGAACCGTGTTGCGGCTCAGGGCCAGCCGGCGGGCAATCTCCCGCACCGCCATCCCTTCCTGGTGCAACAGGAAAACGGCCTTACGCTTGTCCGTTACGATCATGAAGTTGCCTCAAGGTGTGGAAAAAGGCCCGCGACCGGCTCAAAATCCCCGCGCTCAACAAATGGGACTGCGCATGAAACGCGCGGCTCACCAGCCGCCGGTCCTGGCTTTTGCCCATCACCCGCTGCATATACTTCTGGGTCAATTCCAGGTCGCCGAGCAAGACCCGCTCAAACTCGTTGCACCCGTCGGAGCTCTGCGGCACCTGCCGCATCCTTTCCAGTGGCAGGGCCAGGTTGCCTTTGAGGATTTCCCGACGAAAGGACTCCGGTCCCCGGAAGCAGCCGTGGGCTAATTGCTCCACCTCCCGAACGCTCAAACCTTTGCCGCTGACCGCCAACACAAACTCCTCGATCTGCGCTGGCTTTACCCCGTTCATGCGCATGAACTGGCGCAACGCATACATGTATGAATAAACCGGGAAGGCCCCGGCGAAGAGTTGGCGGCGCACCGGGGCGCTCATCTCGGCCATGAGTCCCAGGCGCATGCTCACCCAGGATTTGCTCCGGGAAAGCTCCAGGGCGATCTGCGCCACGCTCATCTGGCGCGTGTTCTTGAGCTCAGCAATAAAGGCGGCCTGCTCCAGAATGCCCAGCGCCCGGTTATTGGCCGTCCGCAGCAGGTTCAGGATGCCCACGGCTTCATCTGGCCCCAGCGAGCTATAGGGCACCGTGGCTAGACGCAACTTGCGCGCACAGCGAAACCGCTTGAACCCGTTGAGCAACACGTTGCTTTCCTTGGTTTCCACACCTTCCAGCGGCTCTTCGATGCCGCGCTGCGCAATCGAGCCCAAGAGCCGCTCCTCGAGAGCCGACGCTTTCAGCCGAAAGCCCTCGTAACGCAGATCCAAACTCGAAAGTTCAATTTCGCGGCCCATGGTCAGCTTTAAGGAGGATGTTCATTTAACCAGGCGAGAGTATGATCGATCTTTCTGCGCCGACCTAAGCGGTGTTGTCTCAAAACTCTCTCCAGCATCTCCAGAACCTCCCGACGGCCCACCCGCCGGCCTTCGATCAGGCTGACCACCATCCGCACATACTCGATCATGGGCTCATTCCTTTGGGCGAGAACCGGCTCCGGTTCCAACCCCCTGGCTTTGGGAACCTCCGGCAGCTTCCCGGGCGAGACTGGCGCTCGCCGTTTCTGGTTGAGGGCGCTCTTCTTGGTCTTGCCTCGGGGATCCCGGTAATACTCAACGCTCCGGCGCGTGGACCGTTGCTGGCGATGGGCTTGTCGACAACCAAAGGGACAGCGCAGGTTGTGGCGGCGGTTGGCGTTGCGTGGATGAGTCAGGAAAAAAATGCGGCAATGTCTGCACCGGGTCAGGCAGGCTCGCAGGCGGGGCTTGGCGCGCAGAACCGATCGCAGCAGCAAATAATACTCCAGCACCAAAGCGGCTGCCGTGCCCCCACGATACCAGTCCGCCCGGAACTCAAAATGCTCCTGGATCCTGATTGCAAAAAACCAAAGCTCTCGCTTAGGATGCTAATGAAATATTGAACGTCCTCGTCTTACCGAACCGGCACGCCAGTGTCGAGGAAGTGGGACGAGGATTTCTTGCCGCGGCAGCCTCCGCCGACTACTTGGAAAAGAAAACCTCGGCTCTACGCGGTGACGGGGTGGGTCAATTTTCCTGAGCAGAGGCGGGTCAATTTAACTGAGCGCCATAGCCTGCCAACAGGCCCGCCAACTTGCCGAGCAGAACTGCCAGCTTCACCGGGCTGGCGTGCCGTCCAACCTCTTGCACGCGACGCTTGAGAACTGGCTACCAGAGGATGCGAGCGAGAGTGAGCACCTTGCGGCAGTGATCGACTTCGCCCGGACGCGCAGGGGCTTTCTCGTGATGCTGGGTGAAGTTGGAACCGGCAAAACGCATCTCGCCGTTGGCGTCATGCGGGCATTCAAGCGCCCTGTCCTCTTCCGCCAGAACGCCTTGCTCCGCGCTCTTCGCCAAACCTATGGCAATCCCGACGCGGGCGACCCTATCGCGCTCTGTCAGTGGGCGGACTTGTTCGTATTGGACGAGATCGGTGTAAGCTCCGGGGGCCGGGATGAATACCCGATGATTCACGAAATTCTCGACCACCGCTATGCGGAGTTCAAGCCAACGATCATCACCGGCAACGGCACGGTCGGGCAGTTCCGGGAAATCCTTGGCGAGCGCCTTGTTGACCGCGTGCGTCAAGCTGCGTTCCGTGGCGTCTTGATATTCGGCGGCAAGTCCCGCCGCCCCGGCCTTCGTGAAAT
>CAIQQM010000056.1 GCA_903873945.1 uncultured Verrucomicrobiota bacterium | reverse complement strand
CATACCTCGGCATATTGAAACCGCATGGCAACACCAGTACTTGAAGCCGTCGAAGCCGAGCGGAAGATCGTGAGCGACATCCGCACCGTCCTGCGGAAGCTCGCCGCGTCACGCCTCCTTTCCACGGCCACCGAACCCGCGAACCTCGCGCGACTGACGGACAAAGCCTTCCGGCAGGAGTTCCCCGCCGAAAAACCCGATAACCGCCTGGCCAGCGCCATCGCTCGGGGCATCCCCGCCCGGCGGAAACTCGCCGAGGCCGAAGGCGGCAGCTTATCGGCAGAGCAGGCGGCCCAGGCCTTGGGAATATCCAAACAGGCCATTCTAAAACGCTACCAAAAGGGCCAGCTCATCGCTTGGCGCGAGGAACGGCAAAATGCCGTAAAGTTCCCCGTCTGGCAGTTCAGCGACCGGAAAGTCCTCGAGGGAATTGAGGGAACCCTCCAGGTCTTGAACGCCGGCAACCGCCTCGACGATTTCGGCCGGATGCTTTTCTTCCTCTCCAATCACGGATTCCTCGGCGGGAAACGGCCTATCGATTGCCTGCGTGGAGGCAAGGTGACCAAGGTGCTCCAAGCTGCCCAGGGCTATGTCGAGTAGCCCCACCTCACGCCCCGTAAGACTTCCTCCACCCGACTTGGCAACCCAACAGTTGCCCAGGACCCGGCAGATAGCGCGGGCCTGGTTTCGGGTCCACCCCAAGGGGCTCAATGCCATTTGCTTCAGCCTCAACCCCGGCCACCGGTATTCGCATCCCAAGTGCCCCAACCCAATTCTTTACGTGGCCATAGACCCGGAAACCTGCCTCCTGGAGCGATTCGGAGACTACCTCTACGACAATGCACGCCAGTTGCCGCAAACCATCTGGGATAGCACCGTGATCTCAAGAATAGACGCGCCCCCGCTTCACCTCTGCGATCTTTCCAAAACGACAACGCGAAGCGCCCTCACCGTGGACCTTACCGCGCTGATGAATGCCGATCTCAGCGTCCCCCAACAATGGGGCTTGGCAATTCAAAATCACCCGTCGCAAGTGCCGGCCATAAAGTTCAAGAGCCGCTTCACTGATAAAGCCTGCCTGGCGATTTTCGATCTTCCCGGAATCGGCGCCCAACTTAAAGAAGCAGCACTGGGTCCGCTAAGCGCATACAACCCGGCGCTCGACTGGCTGACCAAGCATCAAGTAACCCTGGTTTAACCCCCCAGGGCGGCGAACTCCTCAAACCGACACATTCTGCTTCTGCCCCAATGGCACCCAATGGCGTAGTAAACTATCTGAGATGTCAACCACACTGGCCAGCCAAGTAAAAACGGTGCCAACCGTCCACGTCGGGAGCATCAGGGAAGTCGAAGACGTCCTCGCTGCGAGCCATCATCGAGCAACCGTGATCTGTTTCCGCGGCTCCCGGGACAAAGGACCGGCCAACGCCAGCCTCGCCAAGAACTACACTGAAATCGTCTGTGACGATCTGCAGGCCCCGCTCGACGGCTACACACCGCCGGATTCCGAAATCGTCCGCCAACTCCGCCAGGCCTGGTCCGCGGCCAAGCAGGAAAACTCTCGAGTCGTTTTGCTCTGCTGCCACGCTGGAATCTCGCGATCCCCGGCGGCAGCTCTCGGGCTTCTTTACCTGGAAGCTTTCTTGAGCAACCAAGCGGAGGCGGCCAGCATCGCAGTCGCCCAACTCCTGAAAACCCGGCCCATCTGCCAGCCGAGCCGATTGCTGCTGACTCTGATT
>CAIQQM010000055.1 GCA_903873945.1 uncultured Verrucomicrobiota bacterium | reverse complement strand
CCGTCGGGGCGGCTTTCCGGCGTGCGATAGACCTTCAGGTCTTCGGCGTCATGAATCGTGGTCTCAGGCCGCAGCACGTTCAGATGGTTGTAAAGCTTGATCGAGTTGTCGTTGACCCAATGCTTGAGGCGCACCCCTTCGGAACGGCGCCGCAAATCCGTCACCACCTCGCCGCCAAACCGCCCATTGAGTTGCTTGCCCAGAAAACGCATTACCTGCTCACAACCCAGGTTGAGGATCCCGTGGAGAATGAGCTGCGGGAACAACCGATCCAGGCTGGCTTGGTCGCGAAAAATCACGTCGCTGGCAAACTCGGTCTGGGGCGCCGTCCAGTAATAGGAAAGCCCGTTCAAAGGCCGACCGATTTGCTCGTGCAGCGGGTGGTAAGTCTGCCGCAACCCCTCACACAAAGCCACCCAATCGGTGCGCAATTGCTCGTCGGCCAGAGCCTGGGCCACTGCAAAATCCTCAATCCAGGTAAACTTGTTATCCGACTTGCGGTAGTTCAAGCCCTTCGCCTCCATCTGGCGGGCGAGCCATTCATGCCCATTGAGGCCGATATGGATGAGGAAGGGATACCAGGTTTGCAGCCGCAAATGCAGCAAACCAAAGCGCGGGTGCTGAACATAGAAGTAGAGGTGCAGGCACTTCCCCCATTCCAGGCGCGGCTCCAACATTTTGGTTTGGTAGTTGCCTCTCATTTTATAAGTCCGGCAAGGCTCCACACAGCTAAAGACCGCCACCAGGCCCTCCTTAAGACCCTCCTGCTCAACAAGTTTCTGCGCCTCCTCTTCTTTGGAGAGGCGGCTGCTGGCAAAATAGGTGTAGGGCCGTCCCAGGGATTGAGCCAGTTCTTCAGCCTTCCGACAGATTTGGGCCGTCACTGCCTTGGCGTGCTGCTTGAAGTCCTTGCACAGAACTTTAGCCTTGCTCAGGTATTCCTCAAAGATCTCGGCACAATAAAGAGAGCGGAGCGAACCTTGCAGCCGAAGGCGGTCGAAGGAGTGCAGAATCCCCATGACATCCTTCTGGTGTTTCTCTACAAATGGGTTGAGGGCGTGGTTTGTTGGAGCAGATGTTTTCTTTTGCATGAAACCCTTCTACTCCACGAACCACGTCCTGTCAGTTCGAGGTTCCGGGTTCAAGGTTCAAAGTTCGAGGTTCAGCGACCGCCATGCTCCATCCTCCATCCTCCAGCTTCGTTATGCTTATCATACCAACGCGCATCCACAAATTCGGTTGCGGCTTTGCCGCGCTGTGTCCTTCGCGTCTCTGCGGTAAAGCGGGGCTTTCGCCAACTGCACGGTTTCGGCTTCAGGCTGCAGACGTCCGCCTCCTTGCTCTCGCGATGGAAGTACTGGGCGGTACGGTTGCATTCCCGACTCCTGCAGCCTGAAGCCTGCGCTTCTGCGGGATGTCCTCACCATTTAAGCGCACTCCGTCCCGCCTGCGAACATCGGCAGACCTCGACAGCCTCCTGCTCTGAGGCTTACATTGGTCACCAATGCACGCTAACTACAACGACCGCCGACACGTCCTGACCGCACACGACTCCAGCCGCGTCAGACGACAACCTATCCTGCCACGTCTCCTGCGGACGCTCAACCGGACCAGCCGCCCCTTGCCGATTCTTGTCGTTGCCGTGGTCGGCTTTACGCTGGCGGACGCGCATGCGTGGGACGCGCCGACGTTGGCCGCGCCGGAGGCGGCACGCCTCGCCGGTCCGTGGGCGGCGGCCCAGGCCCTCAACGCGGAGCGGATGGGGGTGGCCCCGCTGGATAAGACCGATTTCATCCTCGACGACGTCGCCCTGAAGCAGCACCGCAAGTTCGCCGAATACAGCGGCGACATCTCCGGCCGCTGGATTGGCGCCGCCGCCT
>CAIQQM010000054.1 GCA_903873945.1 uncultured Verrucomicrobiota bacterium | reverse complement strand
GTGAAACGACAATCATCTCAAACCCGCCCAACCCGATGCCACCTCACCTCCAAAGAGAAAGCTGAGATTCTCCGAGAACACCGGCGCAGCGGGCTCTCGCTGCTGGCCTTCGCCGGAAAGCATGGACTGTGTTACAACAGCCTTCTGCGCTGGAGATGCCGGCAAGGCAACGGAGCCAATGTTCTGGTGCCGGCTGACACCGAAGCCGATCCCCGGTTCGTTCCGGTGATGATCGAGGGTGATGTGGTGGACGGGGAATACGTGCTGAGCTGGGCCGGAGGACGTTCACTGAAGATCCCGCTGCAATTCGAAACGGATTCTTTACGTCGATTGCTGAGGGTGTTGGAGGAGGGGTTGAGATGATCGGCCTGTTGCCTACGACCACGATATTCTTGGCCACGGCTCCCACCGATTTGCGCAAAGCCTACGACGGGTTGGCCGTCCTGGTCCGGCAGAGTCTGGGCCAGGATCCGCTCAGCGGCAGTTTGTACGTTTTTTGTAATCGGCGACGCGATCGGATCAAGATCCTTTTCTGGGAAGAGGGGGGATATTGGTTATGCGCCCGTCGGCTTGAGGAAGGGACTTTTCGGTGGCCGCAAAAGGAAGGAGCCTGCGCCCGCTATCGACGCGAGGAACTTTTGTTGTTGCTCGGGGGGATCGATCTGGAGCAGACCCGAGCCCGGAAGTGGTATCGGCGGGAGGAGAAAAATAGATAGTTATTTTTCTGGTCTCTGAAATCGATCTGTGCTTTTCTGGTTCCCAGATGAGCGAAACGATCGAACTTCAGGGGCGTGCGTGGCAGGCCTGCGAGCTGGAACAAATCCGGCAGTGGGTGGAGCAAAACCCGACCTGGAGCCGCTACCGGCTGTCGCGAGAGTTGTGTGTGGGTTGGAACTGGGTGCGGCCCAACGGACAGTTGGCGGACATGGCGGCGCGCAGTTTCCTCAACAAGCTCCACGAGCGAGCCCTGATCCAACTGCCGCCCTGCCGGCGGGCGAGTCCTAACCGGATGAAGCATCGGCGATTGGAGTGTGTCACGGTGGACTCCCATCCCGTGGAAGGAGAGCTGAGCCAGTTGGGGCCGCTCCATCTCCACGAAGTGAGCCGGGATCCGGTCCGGCGCGCCGTCTTTGAAACGCTGCTGTCCACCGAGCATTACCTGAGCTATCGCAGTCCCATTGGGGAGAACCTCAAGTATCTGCTGTGCGCCGAGCAGAACCGTCCGGTGGCCGCGTGGCTTTTTGGGGCTGCGGCTTGGCGCTGTCGGGTGAGAGATCAATGGATTGGGTGGGACGATCGCCAGCGGGCAGCCGGGCTCAATCGGCTGACCAACAACACCCGCTTTCTCATTCCCCGGTGGGTGCGAGTCGGTGGGCTGGCCAGCTGGGGTTGGAGCCGGGTCAGGCGCCGCCTGGTGGAAGATTGGCAGTCCAAGTACGGACATGGGATTGAGTTGGTGGAAACCTTCGTGGACGGCAGCCGATTTGGCGGCTGTTGCTACGCGGCCAGCAACTGGGTGAAGGTGGGCCTCACCCAAGGACGCAGCCGTGGGGATCGGCAACACCGGATCCATGTTCCCCAGAAAGCCGTGTATGTTTATCCGTTGAGCGGCCAGGCTCGCCAAAGGTTGTGTCGATGAGTGCGACCCCAGAGGAAAGGTTGGCGCAGGAGAACCGGCGATTGCGCCAGGAGCTCGAGGCGTTGCAGTCCCAAGCGCAAGCCTGGCAGTCCGAAAAGCAAGCGTTTCAAACGCAAGTCCAGGAGCTTGAAACCATTCGACGTAACCTGGAGCACACGGTGGCCCTTTACAAGCGGTGCCTCTTTGGTTCTCGCTCCGAAAAGATCGATCCCAAGGAACTGGAAGCCCGGATTGCCAAAGCCGCCGCCCAAGCGCGGGAACAACTGGCCCAGGAGAAACGCCCTGGGGATCCCCCGCCGGAAGCCGAGGAAGAAAAGCCTGAAGCGAAGGCGGACCCTCTGACCGACAAAGCCGACTTGCCAGCCGATCGACCTGCCGACCCGCCCAACCAGAAGAAACGCAAAGCTCGCCCGCACGGCCGGGGAGCTTTTCCAGCGCATTTGCCGCGCCGACGGATTGAGCACCTGGTCGATCCCGCGCAGGCCCGCTGCGCGTGTTGCCCGGATCATCCGCCCTTAATCAAGGTGGGGGAGGATACCTGTGAGAAATTGGTCAAGCTGCCGGTTCAATATGAGGTACACGTCCACGTATATCCCCAGATGGCCTGCCAACGGTGTCATGAGGGGGTGACCAGTGCGCCGCGGCAGGACAACCGCCTCAAAGCCGATGTGAGCGTGATCGCCGACGTGGTGGTCAAGAAGCACGTGGAACATCAACCCCTTTACCGCCAGCAACAAGGCTTTGATCGGCTGCACATACCGATCTCCCGGCAGACGCTCTGCGACTGGACGGGCTGGTGCAGCGATGAGGTGGATCCGATCGTCCAGGCGATGGCCAAGTATATCTGTGCCCAGCCGCTGATCCAGTCCGACGAGACCCCGGTGCGAATGCAATTAGCCGATGGCCAGATGGAGACGGCACGACTGTTTGCCTACGGATTGCCGTGGGCGGAGATCGTCTTTGATTTTCGAACCGACAAGAGCCAGAAGGGACCCAAGGAGTTCCTTCAAGGGACCAGGGCCGGGTTTTTACAAACCGATGGGGGCAGTTCGTATGTGCCGGTGTTTAAGGCTCTGTATCTGTTGCATGTGGCGTGCATGGCGCATATTCGTCGCGGCATCTTCGAGGCTCGAACCGACGCGCCCCTGGCCGTGGATCTATTGCTGGCAGCCATCCAGAAACTCTATCGAATCGAGAGCTGGGCCAAGGCGATGGGGCTGAGCCTGGAAGCCCGTCTGCAATTACGGCAGCGGGAAGCCATGCCAATCTTCGAGGACTTGGGCCAGCTTATCGTCACGCTGCGCGCGGACGTGCTTCCCAAGAGCCCTTTGGGCCGGGCGCTGAGCTATGCGCAGAACCAATGGCCGGCGATGGCTCGATACTTGGAGGTCGCTCCGGCTGAGTTGGACAATAACTCGACAGAACACGCTTTGCGAGGGATCGTGCTGGGACGACGAAATTGGCTGCATGTGGGCCAGGAGGCAGGGGGAGAAAAGGCCGCCAATCTCTTCTCGCTCATGATCACTTGCAAGCGGCTGGGGGTGGAACCCTACGCTTACCTCCACGACGTCCTGCGGCGGTTGCCCAGCCATCCCAACAAGGACATCTGGCACCTGACGCCCAGAGGGTGGAAGGAAACCTTCGCTCCCAAAAGCCCGCAGCCCAATCCCAGCGGCTGAATCCTTCCAACTCTCAACTCCGCTGTC
>CAIQQM010000053.1 GCA_903873945.1 uncultured Verrucomicrobiota bacterium | reverse complement strand
TCAGGTTTACGACCGGGTCGCCGCCATTGTGAAGTCGGGCGGCAAGACCCGCCGCGCGGCCAAGATGAATACCCTGCGTGACTGGCACGGGGACATCGAGGAGTTCATCGACGCCAAACACCTGGAAGAGAAGAAAGCCTGGGCCTTGATCGATCAAGGCTACGACGGGTCGTTCAACGGGGAGGCTTATGGGAGCGTAAGGTTCCAGAATGAGAACCTTTCCGTGCGCGTGAGCGACGAATTCATGCAGGCCGCGGTGTCCGGCCGGGAGTGGTGGACCCGGGCCGTCACCACGGGCAAGCCGTTGGAAAAGAAAGACGCCGCCAAACTGCTCCTGAAGATCGCGGAAAGCACGTGGAACTGCGGTGATCCAGGATTGCAGTACGACAGCACGATTCAGAAATGGCACACATGCAAGGGCACGGAGCCGATCCATTCCACCAACCCCTGCTCCGAGTACGTGTTTCTCAACAACACCGCCTGCAACCTAGCGTCCCTGAACCTGATGAAATTCAAAGGCGAGGACGGGACCTTCGATGTGGACCGTTTCAAGGCCGCGGTGCGCCTCTTCATTACGGCGCAGGAAATCCTGGTGGACAACTCGAGCTATCCTATCCGGGAAATCGCCGAGAACTCTCACATCTTCCGCACCCTCGGCCTGGGTTACGCCAACCTCGGCTCGCTCATCATGAGCTACGGGCTGGCCTATGACTCGGACGATGCCCGCGATCTGACCGGGGCCATCACGGCCGTCATGACCGGCGAGGCCTACAAGCAATCGGCGCTCATGGCGCAGCAGCTCGGCCCGTTCAATGGGTACGAAGATGCACGCTGCGTGGACGTGGCGGAACCTCTGGCCAAGGACAACGTGGGGTCCATGCTCGGCGTCGTCGAACTGCACCGCGCGGCGGTGAAGGACATCCGAACCTCCCAGAAATTCAATTACATTCGGCAAGCGGCCGAGCACTGCTGGGATGAGGCGCTTGAACTGGGAAAACAACACGGATACCGCAACGCGCAGGTGACCGTGCTGGCCCCCACGGGGACCATCTCCTTCCTGATGGACAGCGATACCACTGGCATCGAACCGGACATCGCGCTGGTCAAATACAAGCTGCTCGCTGGGGGCGGCATGCTGAAGATCGTCAACCGGACGGTGGGCGAAGCGCTTCGCAACCTGGGTTACGTACCTGAACAGCTTGAGCACATCATCGCGCATATCGAAAAACACGACACCATCGAGGACGTCGCGCTGAACAAGGGCGACGAAGCTGTCAAGCAGGGCCTATCGCAAGAGGGCGATATCGCCAAGAGCGGACTCAAGCCGGAACACCTGCCGATCTTCGATTGCGCCTTCAAACCCGCGCGAGGCAAACGCAGCCTGCACCCTCTGGCCCACCTGAAGATCATGGGGGCCGCGCAGCCCTTCCTTTCGGGGGCCATCTCCAAGACAGTGAACGTGCCCAACGCGGCCACCATCCTGGAAATCCGCGACATCTACGTGGAAGCCTGGAAAATGGGCCTGAAGTGCGTCGCCATCTACCGCGATGGATCCAAACGCTCGCAACCGCTCAACACGAGGAAGCAGGACCAGGCAGGCGAAGAACAGGCCATCTCGAGCCAAGTCGCTGCACTTAAGCAAGAGGTGGAACAACTCCGCCAGCAGGTTGGCCAGCCGGTACGCCGCCGCATGCCTGAGACGCGCGCGTCCTTCACCCACAAATTCAGCATCGCCGGCCACGAAGGGTACTTCACGGTTGGCCTGTTCGAAGATGGCCAGCCGGGCGAACTTTTCATCACGATGGCCAAGGAGGGCTCGACTATAGGTGGCCTGATGGACACGATCGCTACTCTGGTCAGCCTCTCGCTGCAATACGGAGTGCCGCTGCAGGACC
>CAIQQM010000052.1 GCA_903873945.1 uncultured Verrucomicrobiota bacterium | reverse complement strand
CCGCGCAGCGTCAATTACAAGCGGGCGCGCCAGAAAGCACTTTTTGGCCGTCCAATGCGCGGATTGACGTGCCCAACGGTCCTTGCGGCCCTTGCTCCGAAATCTATGTGGGAGAGATACCCGGCAAAGGCGTCGAGATTTGGAATTCGGTGTTCACACAGTTTGACCGTCGAAGCGACGGATCTCTTTTGGAGCTGCCGCAACGAAATATCGATACCGGCATGGGGCTCGCCGGCTCAGGAAGGACCGGGCCTCATCCGGGCGCTCCTGGAAAAAGCATGAGCCGTCGCATTCCCACGCCAGCTTATTGAGCGGGCTCAAACGAAGTAATTACCAAGCCAGCGAACAAGCGATTTCCCAGTGACAGTGACACACCCATTCTTAAGAGCAGCGCTAAAGAAGGCTCCGCCCCTTGACAAGGATTTTGTGCCGATGTCGGTTGCGAACAGAGATTTTCAGAAGATGGTTGCAGCGTCAGGCAATTCAGCGCCTGTAGCAATTGCGCTCGAGCGCGGACCGGATCATATCTCAGTTTATAAGGCCAGCGTTTTTGCCGAAGGCACATCCGGCTCCGAGATGAACCTGACATATATCGAGAGGCTGGTGAAATTCCTTCTTTGGGGACGTGGTGGTTATAGGGTTTATATAGCCGGCTGCAGCAAAATCACCCGTCGGCTTCAGCATATGTATGCTCCCGTCAGCGAACGTGAATTTGATTACAACATCATGCTTCGCGCATTTGGGAAGCCGCTTGAGATCCTTGCCGTCGACTTTGCGGATATGCCAAAGGACAATGAGTACTCCAGCCCCGTCGGCCGTCATCTTGACGGCTGTCGTATCGGTTTTGACGCCGGCGGCAGCGACCGCAAGGTTTCGGCGGTTGTTGACGGCAAAGCGGTTTATAGCGAGGAAGTTATCTGGCATCCCAAGGAGAGCGCCGACCCCTCTTATCAGTACAATGAAATTGTCACAGCCATGAAGACGGCGGCTTCTCACCTGCCCAGGGTAGACGGCATCGGGGTCAGCACGGCAGGTATTGTTATAAACAACAAGCTTATGTCATCGTCGCTTTTTATAAAGGTCCCGGAGACTCTTCTGGCAACTCATGTTCAGAATATATTCATCGATATTGCCAACAAGGAATTCGGGGGCGTTCCTATCGAAGTCGCCAATGATGGTGATGTGACTGCTCTCGCAGGCGCCATGAGCCTGGATGATACCAATGTTCTCGGAATTGCCATGGGGACAAGCCAGGCTTGCGGATATATTGACGGCGGCGGCAACATTACCGGCTGGCTCAACGAGCTCGCCTTCTGCCCCGTTGACTACAACCCAGGCGCGATGCGTGACGAGTGGTCAGGTGATATCGGTTGCGGCGTGAAATATTTTTCGCAGGACGGCGTTGCCAAGCTTGCGGGTTTTGCCGGGATAGAGTTTCCCGCCGGCATGACACCTGCCGAAAAGCTAAAGATGATTCAGGACATGCACAAGGACGGCGATCCCAGGATCGATGGCATTTTTGAGAGTATTGGCTGCTATTTTGGCTATGCGGTTGCCCTTTATGCGGATTTTTACGACATAAAGCATGTTCTTCTTATGGGACGTGTTGTTTCTGGCAAAGGCGGTGACCTTATTGTAAAGCATGCGCGTGAAGCCCTGGAGCTTGAATTCCCTAAGCTGGCCGCAACAATACGTATTCAACTTCCGGACGAAAAGAGCAGGCGTGTCGGGCAGTCCATAGCGGCTGCCAGTTTGCCGCAAATCAACCAAAACCCAGCCAGGAGCTAGTAATTTGCGATTAAACAGCAGAGGAGGTGATTGTTATGAAATTCCACAAACCCAATTCAGAAATGTATGTTCCTGATGGCATGGAGCCGATTGCGGCTTTTGCCAGAACCGATTATCTTGCTGTGGTCGCGCACCAGGATGATGCAGAGTACAATTCACCTGCCGGTATTCTCGAGTGCTTTGGCAAACAGGACAGGTGGTTTAGCGCAGCTATTGTCACAAACGGCGCTGGCAGTTCCAGAACCGGGCTTTATGCAGATTATACGGACGAAGACATGCAAAAGGTCCGCAGGCTCGAGCAAAAAAAGGCGGCTTTCATCGGTGAATACGGAGCTGTGGCACTTCTTGACTATTCAAGCTCGGAGACGAAGGATCCTTCCAACCATGCGCCTGTGGAGGATATCGCGGCAATTATCAGAATGTCATGTCCCAAGGTCGTCTGCACACACAATCTGGCTGACAAACACCCAACACACGTAGCAGTCGCGGTCAAGACCATCAAGGCTATTCGTGCTCTTCCCATGGATCTGAGGCCGGAAAAGCTCCACGGCTGCGAAGCCTGGCGAAGCCTTGACTGGGTGAACGATGACGAAAAGGTAATTCTGGACATATCAAGTCATCCCAACATCCTGGCATCGTTGTCAGGCGTGTTTGATTCGCAGATTGAGGGTGGGAAAAGATACGATGCCGCCATCGCTGGCAGGCGCAAGTTAAATGCCACAATGATTTCATCTCATGCTTCTGACAAAGCTGAATTGGTTGCGCTCTATATTGACATGACGCCGCTTATCAAGAACGACTCGATCGATATCGTCGAATACATAAGGGGCTACATACACCGCTTCGAAAAAAGCGTAACAGACCTTGTCGGCGGCATGATCTGAAGTTGAGGCGGCGGGCGAGGGCGATGGCGCACTTCTGCTGGCCAATGGGTATCCGGCAAGAACCACGGCGGTCGATGCCGCGCTTTTCGACAAGGCTGCCAGGAAGAAACTGCGACTGTATTTGGAGTATCCATCGTTTCTTCCCGGTATGGAGGTCGGGGCGCCGAGGGGAACGCACTGGGAGTGCGCGGTGATCACCTCTGATGCGTTTGCTCCAGCGCCGGCCAAACTGCGCATGCTGGCCATTCATGGATGTGGATTTTTGCCCCTGCAAGCCGGGAATCCCCACATCGTCATCGGTCGCGTGGCAGGGTTCGATACGGCTGCGTATGGCATGGCCAAGGAATCGTTTCCGATCCGCTTCGAGCTGCCAAAGCGGGAAGGCGGCAGCTATGTGTTAGACTCCGCCAAGTGCGACAACTAGCTCGAAAGGGCTATAGGTTGACCGCCGCCGGCGTGGTATTTCTTACCCAAATTGAGACGCGTGTGTTATATGGTGCCAACGCAAGCGCTTCGCCCTCAGCGACGGCAGCCGTGCTTCCGCCGCAGGCCGGGGTTTACGCTGATTGAGTTGCTGGTGGTTATCGCTATCATCG
This sequence comes from uncultured Verrucomicrobiota bacterium, assembly GCA_903873945.1. Taxonomy (GTDB): domain Bacteria; phylum Verrucomicrobiota; class Verrucomicrobiia; order Limisphaerales; family UBA8199; genus CAIQQM01. The sequence goes on along the minus strand of CAIQQM010000052.1, from coordinate 718 downwards.
CGATCCTGGCCGCCCTCTTGTTGCCGGCGCTGGCCCGAGCCAAGGAAAAAGCCTGGCGTATCAACTTTCCTATCAATTCAGCCTCGAAATGCTTAACCGCAGACGGGGACGGTTTTCACCCGTGCGCGTTCTTTCGGGGTGTCATCAATAGTGGGTGAGGGCAGTTGAGATTGTTGCGGATTAAAATGTACAAAATTAGCCCCTTCCTCCAATAAAGTGGGGATGAAGCACACAAATGGCAGTGGTTACGAGTTCAGTCAACCGGAAGTTCGGCTCATTGAGCAGCTCCGGCAACAGCCGGAGATGATGGAGCGGCTACAAAGCATTCTGGAGCTTGCGCGCAGTACGGATGGTCCGCTAAAGACCGCGGACGAGGTAGAGGAACTGTTAATCCAGGAATTGCGACAGTTGGGCAATACGACCCTGTGCCAGTGGGCGACGCAGGCTGAGACGCGGGTGAGTAACGAACTCAAGGCCCAGGATTCGACGATCCGCAGTCGTAAAAAAAACACTGAAGTGGTGGTGCGTCTTTGGGCTGGTGACCGTGCGCGAGCGGATCTGGCGCAGCCAGACCCAGAGCTACGTCCGCCCCTTGCCGCAACGGTTGGGGGTGACCTCCCGTGGACGGTCACGGCGACTGCAACGGGTGCTGACGGACTTTGGCTGCGAGCAGGCCTTTGCCCGGGCGGCGGAGAGTGTCCTGGAACATTATGGTTTT
>CAIQQM010000051.1 GCA_903873945.1 uncultured Verrucomicrobiota bacterium | reverse complement strand
TGGTGGGCTGGAGCTCTAGCGCTCTCTGGTAGTGCTCCATTGCTTCATCCATCCGGCCTCTTTGAACCAGAAGGGTGCCCAGATCACTCTGGGCGTTTGCAAGCTTAGGGTCGATTTGCACCGCCCTTTGGAATTGGGCCATCGCCTCGTCCGTCCGCCCCTTTTGCAGAAGCGCACTGCCGAGCTTGGAGCAAGCCTCTTGGAAGTCAGGGCGAATCTCCAGAACGCTTTGTAACTGGATAATCGCCTCGTCCACCCGTCCGCTCTTGAGAAGCGCGTTGCCGAGGTTGTATCTGGCGAGCGGATCGTTGGGGCGGACCTCTAACGCCTTTTGAAACTGAGCGATCGCCTCATCCGCCTGCCTCTTCTGGAGAAGCAGGTTGCCGAGATTGATGCGGGCATCAGCGAGGTTGGGCTGGAGTTGCAAGGCCTTTTGGAAATGAACCATCGCTTGATCCAACTGTCCGCGTTGGAGAAGGCCGTTGCCCAGGCTGTAATGGGCCTGCGCGAAGCTGGGATTGAGTTTCAGGGCCTCTTGAAGCTGGTCGATAGCCTCGTCCACCCGTCCGCTCCCGAGGAGCACAATGCCGAGATTGTAGTGAGGCCGCGCGAACCCGGGAACGAGTTTCAGGGCCTTTTGAAAGTGGTCAATGGCCTCGTCCACCCGTCCGCTTTTGAGGAGCGCACTGCCGAGGTTATTATGTGCTACCGCATTGTCGCGCGTGACCGCAAGGGCATGGCGGAAGAGCGCCTCACTGTCCTTCCAGTAGCCAATTTGGCGGCGGGTAAGAACGAGACAGACAGAAACCACCAGGACTGCGGTCGATGACAGACACACAACCTGGTAGCGCCACCGTTTCGTGAAGTCGTGTGCGGCCCAGACGAGAAGCACAAACATTCCAATCAGCGGCACATACGTATAGCGGTCGGCGTGCGACTGTTGGCCTGCCTGGATTAACCCGATCACCGGCAGAAGCGTGACCAGATACCAAACCCAACCAAATGCTAAGTAGGGTCTCTCGCGCGCAATCCGAAGCATGAGAACCGAGGCGGTCAGCAGCACCAGGGCAACGCCGGTGGCGGGCCAGAACGGAAAGACCTGCGGCAATGGATAAAAAGGGGCCAAACGAGCCGGCCAAATCATCTGGACAGGATAACGTAGATACGAAAGCGTGGCATTGACGAGGCGATCAGGGAGTGTCATGGCGGAAAGGGCGCCAATCTCCCTTTGGGAGTACAGCGTGAGGATACTGGCGAGAATGCCAACAACGAAAAATGGCACCTTCTCCCGCCAGATCGTGAAGGTCTGAGAGTTGAGGGCAGTAGGTTGGAAGCGGCGCAATGGCCACCAATCTACCAGCAGCAATATCACCGGCAACGTCACCACCATCGGTTTGCTCATCAGTCCACAGGCGAAGAGTAAGAGAGCCAGTAAGTAGTTGAAGGTCGCGCAGTGGTTGACGGTTGAGGGTTGAGGGTTGGAAGCGGGACCGGCGGAGTTGGAGCACGACTCCCGGCTCTCAACTCTCAACTTCGCTTGGGCATAACCAACGTAGAAGAGCATCGCGAGCATCCAGAACAGCGTGCTTAACGTGTCTTTGCGCTCGGAGGCCCACGTCACAGATTCCACGTGCAACGGATGCACGGCGAACAACACCGCGACAAGAGCGCTGCGCCAGGTCGCGTCGGTCAAGCGTCGGAAGACCAAAAACACGAGGACTGTGTTGACGGTGTGGAGCAGCAGGTTCGTTAAATGGTGACCCCAGGGTTGCAAACCGTAGAGCTGGCAGTCCAGCGCGTATGACAGCCACGTCAGAGGATGCCAGTTGCCTGTTTCAACGCTCCGAAAAGCCCAGCCTGCGTTCCCCATGGTCAAACCTGCTTGCACGTGGGGGTTTGACGTGATGTAGACAGGGTCATCGAAGTTGACAAAGTCGTTGCGGAGGGAAGGAAGGAAAACCCAAACCACGAGCACAACCAACCCAAGGCAAATGACAGCGAGTTTCCGGACCCTGGCACCTGCCGGCTGCTCAGCCTGAGTCCCCGCAGGAGTTGGCAACGGCTCGCTGTTTAAAT
>CAIQQM010000050.1 GCA_903873945.1 uncultured Verrucomicrobiota bacterium | reverse complement strand
GGTTGGTCCAAGTGCTGATGGGCCGACAGAGGCGACGCAAGCTCAGTTCTTTGATTGAAGCCTATGTCCGCAAGCATTGGCCGGAGATTCAAGCCGCTGGAGGGCGCGACTACAGTCGGCGAACCCGGCAGGAGATAGAGCGGGTTTTCGGGGTGAAACTGTCCGGGGAGACGCTGCGGCCCTTGTTAAAGGAGTTGCGTAAAGGGACTCGGAACGGCCCGGGGGCGTCGCGCGCTCCGGCGACCGACACTAAGGGCCAAGAGGACGTGGGTCCTACCCCGGCGGCAGAGGAGACGGGTGCCGGAACGGTCCAAGAGTCCTCAACGGATGAGGTGTTGGAATTGTTTCCCGAACTGCTGGGTCCGGTGGTGCCAGATCCGGAAACCCAGATCGAGGAGGAGGAGCCTGTGAAAGGGGAGGTCTGGCCGTTGGGAATCTCGGTAGCAGAGGGGGGAAAGGCCCATAAGCATTAACCTAAGATTTAAGCAGTTCGTTAAGTCGTTGCATTTGGCGTGGTCGACCGCGTCGGTTCTCGCCCAGCCCTTGTGCGATGCGCTTCCCATGCCGCAGCAGGTGTCGAAGCGGCAGCGGCATCTGCAACACGGTGATCACACTATCCCGGACCTCCTTGAAGACTTGCCATCGCCGCTCCTCGCGACAGCCGGTAACCCCAGGGGGAAAAAAAACGTCCGGCATGGATCATGTGCTCGATGAGTAATGCCGTCAGAATCTTCGCCTGCAGCCAGGCGAGGCTGGACGCATCCGTCGTTTTGGGAACATGGCCGGCGGCCAACAGTTGTTTGAGTCGTTTGAACGCCAGTTCTACTTGCCACCGAGCGCGATAGAGTTCCAGGATGAGCGCCGCTCTCCAACTGGGCGGCAAGGAAGTGAGCACCAACACGAAGGCGGCCAGCTTCAGTGTCTCTGGACGGACCTGGTGACCCTTCTTTCGCGCTTTCTTCTCCGCCTTGCGTTGAGCCCGTGCTGCGGCCACCTTGCTTTTGCGCAGCACGCACAGCCGCAACGGGTAGCGCTGGCCTGCCTGCTCAAACCAGACCGGCCATTCACCGATCTGTCCGATCTTCAGTGGTTTGACCAGCTTCAATAAATCAAGCGACTCGCCCTGCTTGTCTTCCAGGGGAAAGGCTCCTGAATTGAGCCGCACCACGATATCGGCGTCCTGATCCAGCACTTGGGCAACTCCCTGCCGGTGACTGTAACCGCGATCACATAAGACAATATCCCCCTTCTCTACGGGCAGCCGCTTCAAAGTCTCACCTCCATGCACGTCGGTCAGTTGCAAAAAGTCACAACTCAAATGAGGCAACCGGAGCGAATAGTGCAAGCGCCAGTCCGTGCCGGTTGGCCCGGGCTCTTCTATGTCGGTAGCGTCCAGCACGCGAATGGCGCGTCCTTTCCACAAGGTATCATCCCAGTCCTTTGAAAGTGTCTTCACTAACTGCTCCGTGAGCCAAACCAGCCAAGGCCCCGAACTGCGCAGTCGCTTGAACAAACCCACCGCGCTAATATTCACCAGCTTGTTTTCCCGAGCTCGCAGGGCTGCCTGCTCCAACGACAGCCCGCCCGCAACATGAAGCAAAAGGAGGCGCAGCAAGACCTCGGCACTCGTTATCTCTCCACGGGCGCGCCGAAAGGCGCCGTGCGTACGCGCACTCTCATCGAGATCGCTCGGCAGAAACTGCTGTAAAATATCCCAAGACTCATCGGCAGCATTCACATTTCGCACGCGAGCGAAGATAAAGACAACACCGCGATGAGTCAATTCTTAGGTTAATGCTTATGGGGGGGGCGCCTCAGCTATAAACATGGCGCTCCTAACGGAGCTATGCCGGACGGGCCACCCCCGACAACTACCTCGCCCTCCCCGCCCCCTTGCTTGCGGATGGCTTTCTTCTTCACACCAGAACAACGGGCCAGAAGGCGCTTCCACCCATTGCGGGCCCCGACGGCGTCGGCGAGAATATCGAGCAACTCGATTCGATCAACGCTTTTGTCGCAGAGCGTGGAACCGCGGGCGTATTGCGTAAGGACCGCGTGTCGCTTCGCTTTGCCACGAGTCAGTTCCAAGATGCGGCTGTAAGGGTGAGTTCATCGTGGGACAAGGGCTGTGGAGCATCGCGGAATGGGACTGCCTCGTGAAGCAACATGGCCGTTTGGCCTCTGTTTGTCCACGGAACTTCCATTTCTGGACCGTGATGTTTTTGCTTCATGCGTTTGCC
>CAIQQM010000049.1 GCA_903873945.1 uncultured Verrucomicrobiota bacterium | reverse complement strand
TGAACTCGGAAGTTGATGCTCAGTTGAGGCAAAAGGAGCGTTTTTTTACACGAACGGTGATGGATGGGGGATCCGGTCCCTCAAGTTCTGTGATTTGGCCGTGCTGGCAGGTGGAACCCTCGCAGAGCTTGCTCTGCGAGGGCTTTTGCTCTCCGAATGGAGGTGTGAAAACTACGCTCGGAGAGAACTGGTGCCAGAACCATCTGGCAGATCAACAGCTATACGTCTTGCTGGAGAAAGTCGATCATGATTTGGCCGAGGCAGCCCGCCAACAGGGCTGTCTCCATTGTAGGGGCAAGTTACACCGGGGCGATTACGAGCGCAAACCCCGCGGCGGTCCGGAGTGGGATCTGCGGTTTAGCTTTTGTTGCTCCCAGTGTCGACGGCGGCGCACTCCGGAGTCGGTGCGTTTCTTTGGGCGAAGGTTCTATGCGGGCCTGGTCGTGGTGTTGGTTTCGGCCATGGCTCACGGACTGAAGCCCGAACGGGTCCGCCGCCTGCGAGAAGCTTTGCAGATCGACTACCGCACCCTGGAACGTTGGCGAGAGTGGTGGCTGAGCCTTTTTGTGGGCAGTTCGTTTTGGAAGGAGGCCCGCGCCCGCTTCGTGCCTCCGGTGTGTCCAAAGACCCTTCCCTTGTCGTTGTGCCTGAGCTTCCAGGTCGAACGAACCGACGGCCTCTTGCGATTGCTTGGATTCCTGGCGCCGCTGACTACCCCCTGGGCTGGGAAGGAGTTGGTTATGTGATGCTCGCTCCAACTCGCGCAGAGAATGCCGGTAGCTCGGCTTTGGGGAGGGTGATAAAACTCTGACATCGCAATAACGCGAGCTATTAAAACAAAGAAAGAACAACACGATGTCTGAGAACTCTTCCTTCGGTCATTCCCATGAAAAGTGGGCCCGCTTCCGTTTCAGTGTGGTCGGTCCTTTGCTGGCCGCCCCGCCGCAGCCGGGAGAACTTCAGGCCAGACTCCAGGAACTCTCCGCCAAAAAGTGGTGCCATCCTCTGAGCGGCCAATGGATCCAGTATGGCGCTTCGACCATCGAGCGCTGGTATTACATGGCGCTCAATGAAAAGCAGGATCCTGTGGCCGCTCTGCGACGCAGGATTCGCTCCGACTCGGGCCAGCATCCGGCGCTCAGTTCACAGATCCGGGAGGAGTTACTCCTCCAATACCGGGATCATCCCAATTGGAGCTACCAGCTCCACGCCGATAATTTAGCGGTCCTGGCGGAGCAGAAACCCCAACTGGGTTCCAAGCCAGGCTATGCCTCGGTCTTGCGCTTTATGAAAGCACATGGCCTGTTGAAGCGTCCACGACGAGGTCCGGCCAGCAGCCCCGGCGCCCAGGCTGCTGAGGGGCGCTTCCAGAGCCGCGAGGTCCGCAGCTACGAGAGCCTCTATGGCAACGCCCTGTGGCACCTGGACTTTCATCACGGCTCGCTGCGGGTTCTCCTGGACAACGGCCAATGGGTCTACCCGTTGCTCTTTGGCTGCATGGACGATCACTGCCGACTCTGCGGCCATGCGCAATGGTATCTGAGCGAAGGAGCCGAAGAGCTTTGCCACGGACTGTGCCAGGGCTTCCAAAAGCGGGCTTTGCCGCGCGCCATCATGACCGACAACGGTTCGGCCATGCTTGCCGCCGAGACCCAGGAAGGTCTGGCGCGTCTGGGCATCGTCCACGAAAACACGCTGCCATACAGCCCTTATCAAAACGGCAAACAAGAGGTTTTCTGGAGCCAGATCGAAGGCCGGCTCTTGCCTATGCTCGAAGGGGTCGCCGACCTCTCCTTGCGCCAACTCAATGAAGCAACCCTGGCCTGGGTGGAGATGGAATACAACCGCAAGACTCACTCCGAACTGGGCACCAGCCCACTGGATCGCTATCTCCATCATAAGGATGTGGGCCGGCCCTGTCCCGAGACCGAACCCTTGCAGCAGGCCTTCACCAAGCAACTGCAGCGGATCCAGCGCCGTTCCGATGGCACCATCCGTCTGGAGGGACTCCGTTTTGAAATCCCCGGCCGCTACCACCACTTCGCCGCAATCACGGTGCGCCTGGCCACTTGGGATCTGAGCCGCGTTTATCTGTGCGATCCGCAAAGCGATGCCATCCTCTGCCGACTCTATCCGCAGGATAAAAACAAAAACGCCCAAGGCCAGCGCGCTGCCAGAATCTTACCCCCAGGCCTGCCCACCACCCCGTCCACACCAGCCTCCGGCACGCCGGCCCCGCTGTTGCAGAAACTCCTCAAAGACTACGCCACCACCGGATTGCCACCGGCTTATCTGCCCAAAGACGAAAGCTCCACCGATTTCAATCCCTCATGAACAAGAAACTCCTCTCTCTCTACTGCCTCAAGTTCAACCCCTTCTCCCCGCAAATCCCGGCCTCGGCCCTCTGGCTGCCCCCCTGGATCGAGGACTTCTGTTGGCGCATTGAACAGCAAGTTGGCGAAGGCGGTTTTGCCCTCGCCATCGGGGATCCCGGCACGGGCAAAAGTGCCGCGCTGCGCCTCTTAGTCGAGCGCTTAAGCCCTTTGCGCGACCTCACCATCGGCGTACTCACCCGCCCCCAGGCTTCCCTGGCCGACTTCTACCGCGAACTGGGCCAACTCTTTCAAGTGCCTCTGTCCCCGCACAACCGCTGGGCCAGCGCCAAAGTGCTGCGCGAGAAATGGCACAACCACATCGAAACCTCCCTTTACCGGCCAGTGCTCTTGGTCGATGAGGCTCAGGAAATGAGCCCGGCCGTCCTGTGCGAACTGCGCCTGCTCGCCAGCGCCGACCTGGACTCCCGCTCCATCCTGACGGTGATCCTGGCTGGCGATGGCCGCCTGAGCACCAAGCTCGAACACCCGGATTTGCTCCCTCTGGCCAGTCGTATCCGCTGCCGCTTGCGCACCCAAGCCTTACCGCCCCAACAGTTGCTGGATTGCTTGAGTCATCTGCTCAAGCTGGCAGGCAACCCCAAACTCATGAGCCCAACCCTGCTCCAGACCCTCTGTGAGCATGCGGCGGGCAATCTGCGTCTGCTCATGAACCTGGCCAACGACCTGTTGAGTGCCGCCGCCCACCAGGAACGGGAACAACTGGACGAAAAGCTCTACTTCGAGGTCTTCAACCCCGACCCAAAACCCACCCCCAAACGAAACCTCAGCCCCGCCTAATCCATGTCCGAAACCAGTTCAAAAACTCCGCCCGTGGATCTGGCGGCCATCCAACAAGCCCACCAACTTTACTGTCAGCTCACCGGCCAGACCTTACGCCTGGCCTTCGACCGGGAACGAATGTGGTATGAACTGCTGCGCACCGGTTACACCCTCCAGGATCTATCCACCGTCATTACTTACCTCCAGCGCGAAATCCACGCTCAACGCCGTAACGTGGGTGCCCTCAAACTCTCCAACCTGCTCCAACCCGACCGCTTCGAGGAAGACTGCCAGATTAGCCACGTGCGCTTGCGCTCATCTGCTAAGCCCAAGCCCCCACCCTCCCCCATCCCGAACTCCGCTCGCGCCCAACAAGGCCGCCAGCGCGCTCTGGAGTGCTTGCGTCAACTCAAAGCTGCACTCCGCTGAAAATATGTTCTCCCGCCTTTACACTCCAGAGTTTTCCCCTTTCGCCCAGGCCATCAATTACCTCCACTCTCTTTCCATCAATTAACGAGATCCGTCTCAAACTCGACACGAGTGCGGCAAATGTTTTCGGGGCGTGTTTCTCAAAACCGTTCTGGTCAACGAAGACGAAGTCGTATTGCTGTAAATATTCGGTGAATGACAAGAACGGGGTTCCGGCGGAGATATCGGGTCCATAAACTATTTTCAAGGGAACCCACTTTGTTCGGGACATCCGCCTCATCCCCTGGTAGCCTTGCCTTCCAGTGAC
>CAIQQM010000048.1 GCA_903873945.1 uncultured Verrucomicrobiota bacterium | reverse complement strand
CGCTTGACCACTCATCATGGAATTACGGATGCGGGTCAGCATATCAGCAATAGGATCAGTCATGCTCATTTCTTACCTCCACCCGGTTACCAGGACGCCTTCATAACGCCGGGGATTTTTCCTTCGAGTGCCAACTCGCGGAAGCAAATCCGGCATAGGCCGAAACGACGAATATAACCGCGCGGGCGGCCGCAAAGCGTGCAGCGGTGGCGTATCTGGTTAGGATACTTGCGACGGAGTTCACGATATTTCATGCAAGTGCTTGCCATATTATGCTTCCTTCTTGAACGGCATGCCCAGAATTTGTAACATCAGCCGTGCATGGTCGTCAGATTTGGCCGTGGTCACTACGGTGACCTCCATGCCTCTTAACTTGTCGATCTTATCGTATTCGATCTCTGGGAAGATCAACTGGTCACGCAAACCGAGTGTGTAATTGCCACGCCCATCGAAAGCGTCGGGAGAAACGCCGCGGAAGTCGCGCACGCGCGGCAGGGCAGCGTTGATCAACCGGTCGAGAAAAGCCCACATTTTGTCACCGCGCAAAGTAACCTTGGTGCCAATGATACGGCCTTCGCGCAATTTGAAGTTCGCAATGCTGGTGCGGGCTTTCGTCATGACGGGTTTCTGCCCGGTGATGGTGGTCATATCGCCCAAAGCGGCTTCGAGAGCCTTGGCGTTATCCTGCTCGCTGCCCAGGCCGATATTCAGCACCACCTTGGTGATGCGCGGAACCTGCATGACATTCTTATATTGAAACGCCTTCAGCAGGGCCGGGACAGCTTCTTTTTGGTATCGTTCTTGCATTCTATTCATAAATTAATGCTCCACCGGCGGCTAGTCTATCAACGCCTGGCACTGTTTACAGACGCGGTGTGCGCCGTCTTCGTTACGCTGGACACTGACGCGGGTCGGTTGACCACACTTCGGGCAGATCAGCATAACGTTCGAGATGTCAAGCGGGGCTTCAAATTTTAGACGACCGGGGTTGATGGTGCGGCCTTGGGTCTGGACAGCCTTCTGGTGCTTGGTATGGATGTTCAAGCCCTGGACAACCAAGCGCGTCTCATTCGGCAATACTTTGATCACCTCGCCGCGCTTACCCTTCTCCTCGATCTTTCCGCTGATAATTTCAACGGTATCACCTTTACGGATCTTGACTTTCATCGTTCGCTCCTCAACTGGCCTAAAGGACTTCCGGGGCCAGCGAAACAATCTTCATAAAACCTTTTTCACGCAGTTCGCGCGCCACAGGCCCGAAAATGCGGCTGCCTTTGGGGTTTTGACCGTCGGTATCCAAAATCACCGCGGCATTATCATCAAAGCGGATGGTGGAACCATCATCCCGGCGCCATTCCTTGGTGCAGCGCACAATAACAGCCTTGACGATCTCAGACTTCTTGACCGATCCTTGCGGCGTGGCTGACTGGACAGCTGCCACCACAATATCACCGATGGCGCCATAACGACGGGTTGATCCGCCCATGACGTGGATGACCGTCAGTTCACGAGCGCCGGTGTTATCGGCAACTTTCAACTTGGACTCGTGCTGGATCATGACTGGGCCTCCGCAGCCGGTTCGACCACTGCCACGCCTGCATCGACTGGTTCGGCAACAATCTCTGTCACGGCAGTATCGGCAGTGCGGACTTCGTGCTTGAGGATGGCTTCGACCACCCAGCGCTTATCACGCGAAAGCGGCCGGCTTTCCACAATCTGGACCTGGTCGCCGATCTGGCAGCCGAGGGTGTCATGCGCTTTGACGCGCTTGCTCAGATGGACAACCTTGCGGTAGAGCGGATGCCGGAAAGTCCGACTGATCTCAACCACGACCGTTTTGGTCATCTTGTTACTGGTGACTACACCAGTGATTCTACGTCGCTCATTCATGCTTCACCTTCCTGTACAGCCGCCTGTTGAGGCTCATTCAAGATGGTCTCAAAACGAGCGATATCACGACGCAGGTGACGCAGGCGGTTGGTATCAGTTAATTGACCGGTCACCTGCTGGAAGCGGAGTTTCATCAACTCTTCGCGGCTATCGGCCAGCTTGACCTGAATTTCTTCGACATTTAATTTGCGGATCTCTTGCGGTTTCATGCCTGCTCTCCTAAGGTCACATCATGACGTGCAATGACCTTGGTCTTGATGGCAAATTTCCGCCGGGCAAGGCTCAACGCCTCACGAGCAGTCGCCTCATCCAGGCCACCTACCTCGAACATGACACGGCCCGGCTTGACAACGGCAACCCAGTACTCGACATTCCCTTTCCCTTTACCCATGCGGGTTTCCGGGGGTTTCTGCGTATAAGGCTTGTCCGGGAAAATACGGATCCAGACCTTGCCGCGGCGCTTCATGGCATGCACGAGTGTCCGGCGGGCTGCTTCGATTTGACGGGCAGTCACCCAGCCCGGCTCCATCGCCAGCAGACCATATTCGCCGAAGGAAATCTCGACACCGCGCGATTCCTTGCCCTTCATGCGACCACGCATCTGCTTGCGGTACTTCACACGTTTTGGCATTAACATAGCATCTACCTCACTCCACAGACACCGCGGCTACTCACTGACGTAGACGCCTTCGGTCGTCTCAACTTTTTCTTCGACTTCGGTCTTCATATCACCATGGTAGACCCAGACCTTGACGCCGATCTGGCCGTAGGTGGTTAAGGCTTCGGTGCGGGCAAAATCGATATCTGCACGCAGGGTTTGCAGCGGTACACGTCCATCGCGCAACCAGACCGTGCGGGCCATTTCAGCACCAGATAACCGTCCAGCTACTTCGATCTTGATACCCTGTGCGCCGGTGCGCATGGCCTGTTGGATGGCACGCTTCATGGCACGGCGATAACTGATGCGGCGCTCCAACTGATCGGCGATATTGCGGGAAACCAGATAGGCATCGCAATCGGGAGCCTTGATTTCCTTGATATCCAGGTCAACTTTCTTGCCGGTCAATTCTTCCAAGCTGACACGGATCTTCTTGATGCCTTCGCCCTTGCGGCCAATCAGGATGCCCGGCTTTGCGGTAAATACAGATACCTTCAGCTTGCCAGGATAGCGTTCGACATCAATCCGGGAGACACCCGCGCGGCCAGTTTCTGTGTAAATCATGTCGCGGATGGCAAAATCCTGTCCCAACTGCTCGCGATATTGGGCGCCTTCGGCGAACCAACGACCGCGCCAGTCCTGATTAACATTCAGGCGAAATCCAATCGGATGAACTTTTCGACCCATAAGATCTCCTTCGTCCTTTCTTTGCCGGTTAGGCAGCCTCGCGCTCGCGCAGCACAACGGTCACGTGCGACGTTCGACGCAGAATCGGCTTGAAGCGGCCACGTGCTCCGAAGCGACGCCATTTGCGGGTGGGAGCTTCATCGGCAAAGATCTTGGCTACAAACAGGTCATCGCGGCTGACACCAAAATTCTCTTCGGCGTTGGCAACAGCAGAGGCCAGCAGCTTACCCACCGGCACGGCTGCGCTCTGGGGTGCAAAACGCAGGATTTCCATTGCCTGCACCGCATTTTTACCACGCACCAGGTCGACAACCAGGCGCACTTTCTGGGCCGAGATGGTCAAGGAACTTAACTTAGCATGAATATCGTGAGGCATCTCAATGCTCCTACGCGGCCGGCTTTGACGACTTTTCAGCCGCCTGGTGGCCACGGAACAAGCGCGTCGGTGCGAATTCGCCCAGGCGATGGCCGACCATATTTTCGGTGATATAGATCGGCACATGGCGGCGGCCATCGTGAATTGCAATGGTGTGTCCTACCATTTGAGGGAAGATCACACTGGCGCGACTCCAAGTGCGAATAACCTTTTTCTCGCCTTTTAGGTTCATCGCTTCAATCTTCTTCAAAAGTTTCGGGGCAATGAAGGGCCCTTTTTTCAATGAACGAGACATATCTGCTTACCTCGCATCCTACTCAGCGCCTAGCGGCTAGATTTGCTGCGGTGGCGCACGATGTACTTATCGGTCCGCTTAATGCGGCGGGTCTTGTAACCACGAGCGGGTTTACCCCAAGGGG
>CAIQQM010000047.1 GCA_903873945.1 uncultured Verrucomicrobiota bacterium | reverse complement strand
AATGCTTTTCTCGCCACGGTCCGCCTCTCGCAGTACCCGGATCTTGTCTTCCGTCGTATATCGTTTGCCTTTCATTGTCTGGTCCTTTCGTCCGGCCCAGACTAACACTGCAAGTGGCCCGAAAAAGCGAAGTCACGTCACAGTCGTTAAAAAATAAATGCATTCTCTCCTGATTTCGTTTGCTTCACCGGCGACCTGATCGAAGAAGGAAAGTACCTGGCCGAAACTCTCGAACTTTTTGCAGGCATCAAGTCGCCGGTCTATGGCGTGCCGGGGAACCATGATTATTGGAGCAAAGTGGCGTTCGCGCCAATCGCCAAGTGCCTCGCTGCGACGGGTGGCGCTTGGTTGCTGGATCAAGAGTTGGTAACACCCGACGGGAAATTTTCTATCATCGGCCTCACCTCTCGGAGCTTCAAGCGGTCTTCAATCCCTGCGAATCCACGCACTCGCAATATCATCCTGATGCATTTTCCGGCTTGGGTCAAAAATCTGAGTGGGGAAAAATATGATCTAATCCTCGCTGGTCATTCCCATGGAGGCCAGGTCCGAATTCCGTTTTATGGCCCCGTCTTCCTCCCTTTCGGTGTCGAGCAATGGGATCTGGGCTGGTTTAATACGCCTTCAGGCCCGCTATATGTCAATCCTGGGATCGGTTGGTTCCCCGTGCCAATCCGATTCAATTGCCGCCCGGAAATTACTCTGTTCGAGGCCTGAACCAGACGTTGAGTTTTTTTGGGGGGGGGAAGCATAACGCAACATCAGGAAGGACATCCGTAGCCAATCTGCGCTCCCCACAAACCAGCCTTTCAATCCAAACTCGACAGGGAGGGGTTGTCTCGCGAATATCCGGTGCGAGCTGTGGGGCGCGGTTTACAGTTGCAGTCCGGACCTCGCAGTTCCTGGGTTTTAGCACTTAGTTTTGAGCTGGTGGACAATATATGGAAATGCAGAACCAAACGAATTCGACCGCTATGCCGGCGGGCGATGTGACGGCGGCTGGAGGCAAAGCATCGTTTTGGCGGAAGCGATCCGTGATCATCATCGGGACTGTGGTTCTGGCCGTGCTTTTGCTGGCGGGACTGCGCTATCTGGCCCTCGCATTCACCCATGAATCGACTGATGACGCGTTTTTGGACGCCAACTTCATTTCCATTGCGCCCAAGGTCGCAGGCCAGGTCAAAAAGGTCTCCGTGGCCGATAATCAGGCGGTCAAAGCCGGAGATTTGCTGGTCGAGATTGATCCGCGCGATTTGCAGGCGGCCTTTGACCAGAAGCGGGCGGCGGTGGATTCTGCCAGGGCCAATGTCGAGATGCTCAAGGCGGGTGTCGAGCTTGGCCGTGCCCAGATTACCACCAGCGAAGCCGCCGCCAAGCAAACCGCCGCCGAGGCCGCCGCTGCCGAGGCTGGCACGCAAAAGGCCCGGGCCGATTTCAAGCGCGCACAGGAATTGTTCGCCAATCACACGATTTCGCCTCAGGAGTTCGATTCGGCAAAGATGGCCGTTGACTGGGCCGAAGCGAATCTGAAAGCGGCGCGGGAGAAAGCGGCAAGCAGCCAGGCCAAAGTGGCCGAGACTGTGGCCCAGTTACAGGCTGCGCTCCGATCCCTTGAGCGTGGCGATGCCCAGGCTCGCCAAGCTCAGTGGGACGCCCAGGCGGCTGAGTTGAACCTATCCTATACCCACATCGCTGCCCCGGAGGACGGTTATGTGACCAAGAAAGCCGTGGAAACCGGCAACTATGTTCAGGTGGGCCAGAATCTGATGGCGTTGGTTCCCGACCGGGGGATTTTTGTGACCGCCAATTTCAAGGAAAGCCAGCTTAAGCACATTCGGCCGGGTCAATCGGTGAGGATCAGCATTGATTCCTTGCCGGGTGGGCCGTTCCGCGGGCATGTGGACAGCATGATGGCTGGAAGCGGAGCGCGGTTCAGCCTGTTGCCACCGGAGAATGCGGTCGGCAATTACGTCAAGGTCGTTCAGCGCATTCCGGTGAAAATTCTTTTCGATAAACCGGTCGAATCGGGCCATGTGCTCGGGCCCGGCATGTCGGCGGTGCCATCAGTGCGGGTGAAGAACTACGAGATTCCGGCGGCGGTTACGGATTTGGTCGGGGTGCTGCTGGCTGTTGTCATTGGCGTGATATGGTGGAGGCTGGCCGAACGAGAGCGGCAACAGGCAAAGAACGAGTTCCAACACACCCCTGGTCAAAGCCGCTGAAGGGGCTCAACGTGGGGAAGCATCACAAGGTTGCTGCGGCGGAATATACGTCGTGATCAATGGCAGGGATGATGGCTGACGAATCACCAACCAGAGTATCTTCCCCGGATGCGCCGTGGCGGCCGAGTCATAGTCCCTGGTTGATCGCTACGGCGGTCATGGCGGCGACCTTCATGGAGATTCTTGACACCTCCGTCGCCAATGTGGCGCTGCCTCACATCGCCGGCAACCTCTCGGCTACCACCGAGGAAGCAACCTGGGTGCTCACAAGCTATCTGGTTTCCAACGCTATCGTCCTGCCTATCACCGGCTGGCTGGGCCTCCGTTTCGGCCGGAAACGCCTGCTGACCTTTTGCATCGGGCTGTTCACCGCGGCTTCGGTGCTCTGCGGCATGGCGCCCGATCTCCAGTTTCTCATCATCGCCCGCATTTTGCAGGGCATCGGCGGCGGGGCGCTGGTGCCGATTTCACAGGCGGTGTTGCTCGAAAGTTTCCCGCCTGAGAAACGCGGGGTCGCCATGGCCACCTTCGGCATGGGCGTCATTGTCGCTCCCATTCTCGGCCCGACCCTCGGCGGCTGGATTACCGATAACTATTCCTGGCGCTGGATTTTTTACATCAATCTGCCGGTCGGAATATTCGCGGCGCTGATGGCTCAAGCGTTTGTGGAAGACCCGCCCTACATCAAGAAGGCGAAAGTTGAACGGGTCGATTTCACCGGGTTCGCCCTGCTGGCCGTATGGCTGGGCACGTTGCAGGTCATCCTCGATAAAGGGCAGCAGGAAGATTGGTTCGCCTCAAATTGGATGCGGTGGTTCGCTGTGATTTCAGTGCTCTGTTTCCTTGGGTTCCTGTTCCGCGAATTTCGCACGCGGCACCCTATTGTGGATTTGCACGTTCTTAAGAACCGGAACTTCGCGGCGGGCGTCTTGCTCATGACGACCCTGGGCGCGGTGCTCTATGGCACCACCGCCGCGCTGCCCATCTTCCTGCAAACCATGATGGGGTACCCGGCCCTGCAAAGCGGCCTGGCGCTGAGTCCTCGCGGCTGCGGGGCCTTTGTTACGACGTTCATTATCGGCCAGTTGGTTGGAAGGGTGCGCAACCGGATACTGATTGCGATTGGCTTCGCCTTGCTGGCAATGTCGTCGTTCTGGCTGGGCCACATCAACTTGCAGATCGGCATCTGGAACGTGATTTGGCCAAGCGTCCTCAATGGCGTGGCGATCAGTTTCATTTTCACACCGCTGACAACGGCGGCGATGGGGTATTTGCGCCAGGATCAAATGGCGAACGCGACTGGAATATATAACCTGATGCGTAACCTGGGCGGCAGCTTTGGCATCGCCATGGTGAGCACGCTCATCGTCCGCCGCGCGCAGGTGCACCAGGCGCTTATGGTCGGGCATCTAACGCCGTTTGACCCGGTCTATATGGAACGGTTGGCGATGGCAACCAAAGCGCTAACCCCGCAGAGCGGGCCGGTGCTGGCGCATGCCCAGGCGCAAGGCCTCATCTATGGTTCAATGCTCAACCAGGCGTCGTTATGGGCCTTTGTCGAGAATTTTAGGTTGTTCGGGTTTTTGTGCCTGACGTGCATGCCGCTGATTCTCTTGTTCAGGAAAATGAAGCCCGGAGGAGCAAAGCCGAAACGCTAACAATCCAAAAACGTTAAGCTGTTTTTCGTCAATTGCTTGAGCTGGCTGCCTGGCGGATTTCGACTTTTCTTCGGCGCTGGGGTATATTGTGCCTGTTATGATTGCGTCCACGGACCAACCTAAACCAGTGGAACGCAAAACTTCGCTTCCCCAAGCCAAACGCTACACGGGCGAAGTGGTTTATATCTTCGCGTTTGATGTCGCCTATGACGTGAAGCGCCAGCCGGTGCGCGAACTGCTTGGACAGCCAGTGGCGCAGTTCAACGTCGATGCCAGCAAACGCAGCCCGCGGCAGCTCTTCTTTTACAGGCCGCAGATGGTCCGCTTGCCGCCGCTGGAACGCCTCGGGCCCAATGGGCCGATCCGCATCCAGCGGATCGTCAAGCTCCTGCCGGTCGGGGCCATCAGCATCACCGTCCGGGTGCCGTTCGAAGTGCAGCAGGTGGAGGACCTCGTTGTTTATCACGAACTCGAGTTCAGCAACGGCTCGCTCCACGATGAAGTACAGCATTTGGCCGAAGATGTCCGCCGTGAGTTGGCGTCGTACTTTGTCCAGCCGGTGCCGCATCTCGCTGAAGAAGAGGCCTACACGGTGTTCTGCATCGAATCGCCGCTGGTGGCTGACGACGGCGGGACGCTCAGCGCGGAAAATTGGCTGAAAGGCCACCGCCGCGCCGTCGCCTCGCTGCTCACGCAGGAGCCGGACATCGACCACCTTTCCAAGCAGGAAGCGGAAGAGTCCACCGGCCGGTTCCTCAGTTATTATGAGCATGACCTAGTGGTCATTGATTGGGACGCCGCGCTGCTCATCGATGAGCCGAAGAATTTTGACGAAACGCTTTATGTGCTCGAATTGGCGAACCTCCAATTGGCTGAGCTGGAAGCCTACGACCGCATTCTGGACAATTCGCTGGAGCGGGCATACCGCGACCTGAGCGATCGGCCGATGCGCGGGCGCGCCGCCATGCTGCGCGAACTGCGCGAAATCCGCATCGACCTCGCCCGGTTCAGTGACGAGTTGTCGAACATCACAAAGTTTTTCGGCGACTGGCACCTGGCGCGCATTTACGAGAATATCTCAGCCCGGTTCCATCTGGCGGACTGGCATCGGACCATCGACGACAAACTCCAAACGCTCGACGATTTGTATCAACTGCTGAATCATGACCAGACCAATCGCTGGATGCTGATTTTGGAGGTCACAATCGTGCTGCTGTTCGTGATTGATTTGGTGATTCTGGTCCTCGGGCTTAAGGGACATTGAAAAGTGCGGTTCCGGGTGGGAGTTGGCATGGAATAACGGAAGGCTCAAAACAGGATCCTGGCCACAGTGAAAAAGTTAAACCTGCCGCCGGCTATTTCAGGAGTTCTCTGATTTTCGCCGGGTCGTTTGTCGGCGGCTGGCATGCCGTGCCGGTGCAAACGTAAACCGCCGGCTTTTTTTCGACAGGCAGCTTTTTTGCAAACGCCTCGATCGCGCCGCTTTTGCCGAGCACGAGCTTGTTTGGCTGATATACGGAATGAATCGCGTGCAACAAAGCTCGCGACTCCGGTTTGGCCGGAGCGCCGGCAACCACCACCCGCCGCGGCTCACTCAGCCAGAAATCCAGCGCCTGGAGCATGCAGGGAACGGCTTGCGGAGTGTCCACGAGCCGGTTCCCAAAGAAGCACAGGCTTTTCTCCGCCGCTTCAATGAATTCCTTGAGGCCCGTGATCCCGCCGAGCCTGAACAGTGATAGGATGGCAATGGAATTTCCGGATGGCTCGGCGCCGTCGGAATCTTCTTTGACCCGGAGGATGATGTCCCGGGCATCGGCTGCGCTTTGCCAGAACCCGCCCTTCTCGGCGTCGTAAAACTTCGCCAGCATGCTTTCCGCGAGAGCGACGGCGAAATCAAGATGCTTCGGTCCCAGCGTCGCCTCGTACAAGTCAAGCACGCCGGACAACAGGAAAGCGTAGCCATTGAGCAATTGCACCGTGTCCCGCTCGCCATCGCGCCATCGGTGGTGAAGCGTGCTCTGGCGCGGCGCGGACGTCTCGCCTGTCTTGCTCCCGTTTCCCGGTTCCCAAAGCTTCGCCTGGAGAAACCGCAGGTTTTTTTCCGCCGCCGCCCGATAGGTCTTGTCTCCCAGGATTGCGTAAGCCCGCGCCATCGCCCCCAGCATTAAACCGTTCCAGGGCGCGAGCACTTTATCGTCAAGACGCGGACGCGTGCGTCGCGAGCGTGCTTTGAACATCTTGTGCTTCGCCGCGGCCAGCAACAGTTGGTCCGCCGCCGCAAGATTCGGTTCGACGATGCTCAGCACGTTTTGATTGGTCAGCGGCTGCGGGTGGCTGTGATCGATAAAATTGCCGTTTTCGGTGATGCCAAAGTAACGCGCGGCCGCCTCGAACTCCCCCGGCGTCAGCAATTCCGACAGCTCTGTGCGCGTCCAGCAATAGAATTTACCTTCGTGTCCCTCGCTATCAGCGTCTTCGGCGGAGTAGAACCCGCCATCGGGGTGCGTCATGTCCCGCAGAACGTATGCAAGAATGTCCCGCGCGACGGTTGCATACGACTTGTTCCCGCTCACCAGGTAGGCATCGAGATACAACTGGGCCAACTGGGCGTTGTCGTAGAGCATCTTCTCGAAATGCGGCACGAGCCACTCGGCATCCACCGAGTAGCGCGCGAAGCCGCCGCCCAGCTGGTCGTGAATTCCCCCCACCGCCATTCGGTCGCAAGTCCCGAGCGCCATCGCCAGTGCTTCTTCATCGTTGAACCGCTTGCTGTAGCGCAACAGCAGTTGCGGTTGGCTCGCTTGCGGGAACTTCGGCGCCGCGCCGAACCCGCCGTGGCGCGGGTCGTACGACTGTTTGAGAAGCGCGACCGCTTTTCGGATTGTATTGGGCGTGAACTGGGCATCCGTCGCTGCCCCGTTGCTTGCGGCCTCTTCCAGCCGCGCCTGGATTTGAACCGCCGAGTTGGTCAGGTCCTCACGGCGGGTTGCCCACAGTTGATTCACTTGCTTGAGGACCTGCAAAAAGCCCGGCCGGCCCTGGCGATTATCCGGCGGGAAATAAGTCCCGCCGAAAAATGGCTTCAAGTCTGGCGTCAGAAAAACATTCAACGGCCAGCCGCCTTGCCCGGTCGTTGCCTGGACAAAAGTCATGTAGATTCTATCCACGTCCGGACGCTCTTCGCGGTCCACCTTGATGCTGACGAAGTGCTCGTTGAGAAATTTTGCAAGCTCTTCGTTTTCGAACGATTCGCGCTCCATCACATGGCACCAATGGCATGTTGAGTAGCCGATGCTGAGAAAGATGGGCTTGTTCTCGCCGCGCGCCTCCGCAAATGCTTCCTCACCCCAGGCCTGCCAATCAACAGGGTTGAACTGGTGCTGCAAGAGGTAAGGCGACTTCTCGCGCGCCAGCCGGTTCGTGTGCGCCTGTGCCGCGGTTGCGGATTCGCCTGTCATAGTTTTGCGATTTGTCCCTCTTGGCTGATTCCCGGGAGAAAGCCATCCCACCTGATGCGCCCTTGAGCGCAAAAGAAATCACCACCACTTTCCACATACAATCATAGCTCACCAACGGGGCGATCGCAAAGAAGCCTGGGCACGCATCTTTTGTCCCGGTAAACCACCCCGCCGCGCTACCAACAATGCCACCTTCAACCAACCTCTGCTTCACTCCGGAAACCCTTGCCAGGAGCGCGCCCGCTGAACCTCGTTCAACTCATTTTGACCGGTTTCGACCAAAAATTTATGAAGTTGTGTCCGCCGTTTTTTTAATGCGAAGGAATGTTTTTGACCTTCGGGGACTAGTCTGTTTAGCTGCCGCGCGAAATTGAAGCCCATATTGGTATAAATCACCAAATTTGCATGAGTCAAAACGCCTCCCCATCGTCCGGCACTATTAAGTACCCATCTGGTTTCCGCGCGCGGCGCGGGCTGAACTGGGTTGTCCTCGGGGCCACCTATGCCTCGTATTACATGTGCCGGTACAATTTCCGCTTCGCCACTCCGGGCATGGTCGAGGAGTTCCATTTTGATTACGCCAAAATCACACTCATTCTTGCCTGGTGGTCCGTTGCTTATGGGTTTGGACAATTGGTCAACGGGCTCTTTTGCGACCGCATTGGCGGCCGCACCTCGATGGTGATTGGAGCGGCCGGCACGATTCTCATCAACCTCGTTTACGGCTTCACTTCATTTGCCGGCACTTTCTCGACCTTTGCCTTGATCTGGCTGGTCAACGGCTATTTCCAGTCCTTCGGCTCGCCGGGAATGATCAAGATCAACGCCGCTTGGTTCAACCGCAGTGAGCGCGGCACTTTTTCCGGCATTTTCGGCTTTATGATCCAGCTTGGCCAGGTCGGCATCAACAACCTTGCCCCCCTTATCCTGGCTGGATTCGCCATAGGTGCCTGGAGTGTCCCGGCGAATCAATGGCGCTGGCTGTTCCGCATTCCGCCGCTGATTACCGCATTCATGGCCGTGATGGTCGCCTTGATTCCGCGTGAAACTCCGGAAGCCGCAGGCTACCCCGGCTGCATCAAGGACGACAGCGACACCAGCGCCGGCGACCAGGCCAGCGTGCGCGTGAGCATCAAGGAATGTTTCGTGACCATTTTCAGCCACCCGCTCGTTTGGTTCTATGCCATGGCTTATGCGGCGACCGGCGCCATACGCCACAGCTCCGACCAGCTCTCCATCCTTTTCTTTACCAAGTACCTTCACCTCGATCTCGCCACCAAACCCAAGTCGGTCATGTTGACTATGAACATCGTGCCGCTCATCGCCGTGGCCGGGTCAATCATTTCCGGTGTCGTCTCAGACAAGCTGTTTGCCGGTCGCCGGTCGCCGGTTGCTTTGGCGCTTTATGCCTTTTTGACGATTGTGGTTTCCATTGCGGCTGTGGTCATGTGGTCCGGGCTGATGGGGCCGAGCACGGCGGGTGTATTCCTGGCGTGCCTGTTCCTGATCCTGGTCTCGTTCAGCGTTAACGCCACCCATTCCATTGTGGGCGCGGCGGCGCCGATGGACATTGGCGGAAGGCGAATGGCCGGGTTCGCTTCGGGTGTGATTGATTCCTTCCAGTACTTCGGCGCGGCTATCGCGCTGCCTCTGACAGGCAGGTTGCTCGACAAATACGGGTGGGGCGCATGGTATCCTACGATGATCGTCTTTGGTTTGATTGGTGTTTGCGCGATCTTGCTGGTGAGACGCCGGCAGAGAATTGAAGCCGCCAAAACGAAAACGCCAATTACCGCGGCTCCTGCGGTCTGATCCCCTCGCGCGCCAGTAACTTTCGTTTCCAGTCCAATCCGCTGGAAAAGCCGCCTAAGCCGCCATCGGCGGCGATCACCCGGTGGCAAGGGATGAAAACCGGGATTGGATTCGCCCCGCAGGCGCCTCCGACAGCGCGCATCGCCCGCACTCGGCCAATCGCGTGTGCAACCTCGGCGTAGCTTCGTGTTCTGCCCGGGGCGATCCTGCGAAGTGCCCGCCATACCGCTTGCTGGAACCTGGTTCCTGATGAAAGGTCCAGCGGAGGTAGGGTTTTTGGCCTTCGGCCGGAAAGTGCATGCTTCAGGGCTTGAGTTGTCAATGCATGCCAGCGGCGGATTTGAGGCGGCAGTTGGGCTGCGCGGTTTCTATTCCTTCGCCTGCCTGCTCGGCCTGGGAATTCCAAACCGCACAGGCCCTTCTCGGAAAAGCGTGCGACAAAGTCGCCATCGGTAGTTGAGATTGGCAATG
Organism: uncultured Verrucomicrobiota bacterium; assembly: GCA_903873945.1. Lineage (GTDB taxonomy): Bacteria > Verrucomicrobiota > Verrucomicrobiia > Limisphaerales > UBA8199 > CAIQQM01. Next base: position 16,305 of record CAIQQM010000047.1, on the reverse strand, counting down.
CAAAGGTAATGATGTCGTTTTTCATGCCAGGCATCGGTCCCGGGACTGAATTTTAAGCTCCAATGCTCCCGATGCAAGCGCTCGTAAGAGATTGGCCTTTTAGAGCGAAGCCCCGCCTGTCGGCATGGCGAAGGTTCAACTGCTGGTTTGTTGTGACAACAATGCTATCCTCCTCGCCATGAGAAAGGTGTGGTTCGTTGCGCTTGTGTTGCTCGGTGCGTCTTGCATGTTCGGGCAGGACGACGCCATAACCCTTGATGACCTGGCACAGTCTGCTCAGCAGTGGGCACAGGACAATCTTGATGAAAATGCCCTGCAAGTGCTAAAAAGCGTGGATCAGGAGAAGGTCAGGCAACTATTCAAGGAGATTCAAAAAGGGTTTCATGGCGAATATGTTGTCGACCTGGCCGCTTTGAAAGACAGCGCGAAGGCGCTCATTCCGCTCCTCGAGAGCTGCGATGAAACCCTTCCCTATGCAATCTGGTTTAAGGTGCAGTTGGATTATCTGGAAGTGGCGGATCAGTTCCGTCTTATCATCCCGCCGCCCGAAACTGAGCCGGGTCGGCCCCCCAGGCCGGCCCCTAATCCTTCGCCCCAGTTGCAACGGGATATTTGGATCGAAAAGCTTGTCAACCGGCCTTGGCCGGACGCGGCAAAATCCTACGTCTCCCTTCTCAAACCTGTTTTTGCCGCGCAAAAGATCCCGCCTGAATTGGTCTGGCTAGCGGAGGTGGAATCCTCGTTCGATCCGCGAGCGCGCAGTCCGGAAGGCGCGGCGGGTCTCTTTCAACTCATGCCCGCTACCGCCCGGCAATATGGCCTCCGGGTGTGGCCATTCGATCAGCGGCTCAAACCCGAACCGAGCGCCCGTGCCGCGGCGAAATACCTTGGGGCTCTGCATCGCCGCTTCAAAGACTGGCGGTTGACCCTCGCCGCTTATAATGCCGGCGAAGGCACCGTGCAAAAGCTTCTGGCACACAGTAAAACACACACGTTCGATGCCATCGCCACGCGTCTGCCGGCCGAGACGCAAATGTTTGTGCCGCGTGTCGAGGCCACGCTTCTGCGCCGCGAAGGAGTCAGGCTTGCGGAGCTTCATGCGTTGGATGAATGAGTTGCCGGCGTGTTGGGATCTCGGATGCCGGCACTCTGGCCTGAATCGGCTGGCTTGCCCATGATATGTTGTCGCAGGGGCGTCTTGTGGCAACCAGACTTGAATTCGGCCGGTCCGCGATGGAAACTGTGAATGAAGGCAGCGGCTGATTCGCGGAAAATGTATTCGACAGATCGCGGACCTTGCCGCTGAATAGATGAAAGCAATGAAAACTAGACTGTTAACCATAGTATGCGCTCTGGCGGTAGGCTTGAGTGCGACCACGTCTGTCCTGGCGTCCGACAGTGGGCCGGCGACGGTGATCGCCGATACAGTTGTGGTTCGTCCGGCTTGCCTGGTCGCGACGGCCATCGGTAGCGCGTTCTTCGTGGCCACCCTGCCATTGGCGCTCGTTTCAAAGAGCGTCAAAAAGACCGCCAACACGCTCGTGGTCAAACCAGCTCAGGCTACCTTCACCCGGCCGCTGGGTGACATGGACGCGCTGGTCGAATACTGATCCCGTCCCTCCGCAGGAATGCGATGGGACATGCGGAAACCGGACTGCTGTGGAGAACCTGGGGGCTTTATCCCCGGGTGATGATTGCAACTATGATCGCAGAAGAGAGTTTTATCGATTTCAAGTGTCCCCATTGTGGTGAGCCGGTTTCTTTTCCCCGGGATTGCATTGGGTTTGCCCGCGAATGCCCCACCTGCCTGGAGTGCCTAGTTGTTCCGGTCGGCGATGCTCAAGTTGGACGAAAACTTCCTCTCCCCATTACGACAGCAAGGCTGGTTTTGCGTCGGCTCGGCGGAGGCGATTGGAAAGATTTGCTCGAACTGCTCGCGGATGAAGAGCTGTTTCGCTACACCGACGGCCGGCCGTTGGAGGAGGAGGAAGTCCTGAATTGGCTGCAAAGCGACAGCCACGTGAAGCTCACATCTCCCGGTCAGCCGTTCTACCTTGGAATTCAGGCCCGCGACGGGGGCAAGCTGATCGGCTATCTCAGTTTGCATTTCGCGGATCCGCAACGGCTGCAGGCCGGACTGAACATTTGCTTGAACCGAAACTGCCAGCGGAAAGGATTCGCGCTGGAGGCTGTGCGTGCCCTCCTCGAATTTTGCTTTGATGGAATCAGGTTGCACCGGGTAACCGCCCTCTGCGACAGCAGGAATGCTGCGGCATGCAGGCTTTTCGAAGGCGCTGGCCTGAGACGGGAAGGGGAGCTTGTGAAGGACAAGTTCTTCAACGGAGAATGGGCCAGCACGGTTTGTTACGCGGCGTTGCAGGAGGAGTATCGCGAAGCTGCCGCCAATTCGCCGGCACCCGCTCCGTAGCGCACCGGTTGCCGCTGCGCTTTGTGTGCGGTAATCGGCAGCTTGGGAGCGGCCGGGATCGGTGGTCTGCCCAAAAACATTGGCGCCTCATGTGAGAATCATTTGTTGCGCCAAGGGCTTTCGGGGTTATGTTGCGAGCATGGATTGGCAGCAGTTGGTGTCATTGATGATAGTCGCCGCCGCCGCAGGGTGGCTGACGCTGAACAGGCTTCGCCGTCCCAGGTTTGGTTTCCAGCGGGACACGCATTGCGGTTGTTCTGCATCCCATCGCTCCGGCGAGCTGGGCGCGATCGTCTTTCGTGCGCGTAAAGGGCAACGCCCCGAAGTGCTGGTGAAAATGAAATAGAGCGTCCTTGCTTATTCGCGAAGACTAAGATAACTTTTTCCTGCCGATGGCAATGTGCAAAGTCAGTTCGTCCGTGCATTTCATCACTCGCTCTGCGGGCACGGCGCGTGTAGGGGAGGCCAAAGCTCATTGGGTGCCCAACACGGATGTGTATGCCACGGAGAGCGGGCTGGTCGTGAAGGTGGAATTGGCCGGCATGCGGAGCGAACATTTGGAAATCACCGTCGAGGGAAACCGGCTGCGCATTAGCGGGAACCGCCCGGATGGTTGCCGGGCGGGCAAGTGCAGCTTTCTGGTGATGGAGATCAACTATGGCCCATTTGAAAGCGTGCTGGAACTGCCTCCCGGTTATGATCTTACGCAGGCCAGGGCGGCTTATCTGAATGGTTTCCTGCGAATCGATGTGCCGCTGGCTCAGCGGTTGTCAAAGAGTACCAAAGTGCCTATCGCCGAGGGGAATTCCTCTCTTCTCTGAACTTTTTGCGGGCGGCGGGCATCTAAAATCAGACTGGCGCGATCGTGACTTCGCCCGAAACTGAATTTATTAGCATCATGGGAGCTGCCGGAAGTCCGGAAGCGCCTCCGCGTGTTTCCTCCAGCGCCTTGCCGGAGAAGCTGCCGATTCTTGGTCTGTCCGATATCGTGATCTTTCCCGGCATGGTGGCCCCTTTGCTGGTGGAGACCGCCCAAAGCACCAAACTTATTGATGACGTCGTGGGCGGAGACCGCCTGCTCGGCGTTGTGTTGCAGCGCAATCCGGCTGCGGAAAATCCCCTTCCCCATGAAATGCACGAGGTCGGCTGCGCCGCGCGTGTGTTGAAAATGTTGAAGTTTCCGGACAGCACCGTGCGCGTGCTGGTGGAAGGGCTTTGGCGCATTCGCATAGAGAATTACGTCACCACCGATCCATACCTCTGCGCCAGGTTCAACCGCCTTAAGGATCTCGTGGAAAGTTCGGTTGAGCTGACGGCCATGATGCGCAACGCTCAAGGCCAGTTTCAGGAAATCATTAAGCTCTCTCCCGCTCTCTCCGAGCAGATAAAAATCGCGGCGCTCAACACGGAAAATCCCGGGCAGTTCGCGGATTTGATCGCCGTCAACTTGAATCTCGATCTTCCCGAGCGGCAGGCCCTGCTTGAAATCAGCTCGGTCAAAGAGCGCTTGACGCGGCTTCTGCCCATGCTCAACCGCGAGCATGAGGTCCTCACTCTCAGCTCCAAAATTCAAACCGAAGTCGCCACTTCCATCTCCAAGACTCAGCGGGATTTTTTCCTCCGCGAGCAAATGCGGGCGATTCAGCGGGAATTGGGCGAGTCGGATCCCAATGCCAGTGAAATCCGGGGCCTTCGGGAGAAAATCGAAAAAACTGCGCTGCCGCCGGAAGCCAAAGAGGTCGCCACGCAGGAACTGGACCGGCTCCAGCAAATGCCCTCGGCAGCCGCCGAATACGGAGTCACGCAGCATTATCTGGATTGGATTCTGAGCTTGCCCTGGACGACCGAAACGGAGGACAAAATCGATCTCGTTGACGCCGAGCGCATTCTCAACGAGCAGCATTTTGGTCTGACCAAAGTCAAAGACCGCCTGCTGGAATTTCTGGCTGTCCTCAAACGGCGGAAACAAATCAAAGGACCGATTCTGTGCCTCGTCGGCCCGCCCGGCGTCGGCAAGACCTCCCTTGGCCATAGCGTTGCCGATGCGCTGGGTCGCAAGTTTGCCCGCATCTCCCTTGGCGGCATGCGCGATGAGGCCGAGATCCGCGGGCATCGTCGCACTTACGTCGGTGCGCTGCCCGGTCGTATTATCCAGACTTTGCGGCGCATCGGCAGCCGCAACCCGGTGATCATGCTCGATGAATTGGACAAGGTCGGCGCGGATTTTCGCGGCGACCCCGCCGCCGCTTTGCTCGAAGTCCTTGATCCGGCCCAGAACAACACATTCACCGACCATTATCTTGATTTGCCCTTCGACCTCGCGCGCGTCCTGTTCATTACCACGGCCAATTGGCTGGAGCCGGTCCATCCGGCGCTGCGCGACCGGCTTGAGGTCATCGAGTTGCCGAGCTACACGGAGTCGGAAAAATTGCAGATCGCCAAGCGCTACCTGGTGCCGCGCCAGCTGCAGGAGCATGGGTTGACCCGGCTGGAAGTTAAAATTCCTGATGCGACCTTGCGCCACGTCATCCATGATTACACGCGGGAAGCGGGAGTGCGTCAGTTGGAACGCGAGATTGCGGCGCTGACTCGCAAGGCCACCCGCCGCATTGTCAGTGACGGCAATATCGCCAAGCCCCTCGTGCTGGCCCCGGAGTCATTGAAAAATTATCTGGGCGCCGCCCGGTTCATGCATGAGACAGCCGAAACGATCAAGGAGTTCGGCATTGCCACCGGTCTGGCCTGGACTCCCGTAGGGGGGGAGATTTTGTTCATTGAAGCCACTCGCATGCCCGGCAAGGGAGGCTTGCTGCTGACGGGTTCCCTGGGCGAAGTGATGAAAGAAAGCGCCCAAACAGCCGTCAGCTACCTGCGCAGCCAAGCCAATGCGCTCGGCATCGACTTCTCTGATTACGGCAAATATGACATTCACATTCACGTGCCGGCGGGTGCCACGCCGAAAGATGGCCCAAGCGCCGGACTTACCGTTGTTGCCGCTCTCGCCTCGCTTCTCGTTCGGCGGCGGGTGCGCTCGGATGTTGCCATGACCGGGGAAATCAGCTTGCGAGGACGTGTAATGCGCGTGGGCGGCATCAAAGAAAAAGTGCTGGCCGCGGCGCGCTTCGGCATCAAGCAGGTCATTCTTCCGGAGCAAAACAAGGATGACTGGAGCGAGGTTCCCGAAGAAGTGCGCCATAAGCTCAAGGTGCATTTCATCCGGCACGTTTCCGAACTTCTCTCGTTGACGCTGGCTGGCAAGTGAGCTTGACCCTGCGCCATCAACCGGAGCATGCGCGCCCGCGATTGTGCGGCTGCGCTCCCAATGGACTGGCCGGCCATGGTTTCCCTGTATCCAGTCACCAGAGGTTTGTGAATATGGCCAGCCGCCAACAAATCATGGTTTCCTTGGTTTTTCTGCTTTCTTCGCTTGGGGTGTGCTTCGCGCAACGGCAGGCCGACTTGCGCCCGATCCCATTGCTTGACCCCGCTCAGGCCGAAAGCGAAGGGCGCTCGCTCGTAGCCAGTCTGCTCGCGCAAAAACCCGCGCAAAGCATCACCAATAACGGGGTGTTGAAAATTCGCCAGGCCGATGGGAAACAGTGCGAAGTCCCCGTCCGGTTCGAGATTGTGTCAACCGCTACAAACTGGCTGAGCCTTTACGAGACGACAAACTCTGCGGCGGGTCCCAACGGCATGAAGCTGGCGATCACCCATTCCGAGGGGCTTCCCAATCAATATCTGGTTTGTGAGTCTTCCGCATGGACCTCCAATCAGGGAGTTATGAGGAGCCTGATGGGGAGCGAAACACTGATCCCGTTCGCGGGTTCGGATTTTTTTGCGGCGGACCTTGGGCTCGGGTTTCTTCATTGGCCCGGGCAGCATCTTTTAAAAAAGGAAATGCGCCGCGGACAGTCCTGCAACGTGCTCGAAAGCAGCAACCCGCAACCCGATCCCGGTGGCTACAGCCGTGTCGTTTCCTGGATTGATATCGAAACCGGCGGGATCGTTCATGCCGATGCCTACGACCTCCATAACCAGATCCTCAAGCAATTCGACCCGGCTGAATTCAAGAAGATCCATGGCCAATATCAACTGGAGGCCATGGAAATTCGCAACCGCAAGACGGATTCCCGCACGCGTTTTGAGTTTAACCTGAAGGAGGAGTAGCGCGAGAGGGTGAACAAAAAACGAGCCGGACAGTTGCGTCCGGCTCGTGCGACGGAAAATCTGTGTTGAAATGGCGGTTACGGCACTGCCAGTTTCAAGGCGATTTGCTTCTCAATCTCGTGCGTAAGTTCGATGTCCGTCCCGCCCGCTGAAGTGCGTGCCTGGACAGAGACCTCCGTTATCTTGGGATCAAGGGCTTCAATTCTTACCCAAACTTTTCGTTGATTGACCTTGCCTTCGAGCGTTTTTACGGCGTTGGTCTGGTTGTAAAGGATGCCCTCGCTGAGCAAGACACCCAGATTGGTAATGACCGCCTTGGCCGCCACGAGAGCCGCCTCCGGCGACCGTTCGTAACGTCCCGAAACCCGGTCCTTGACAAACGGCACAGCTGCGGTTTTGCGCCCGCTTACCGTGTTCACGCACCCCACAACCACAACCACAAGGAGTGTTCCAAGCAAACCCAAACAAAATTTTGTTTTCATCATCGCCATGCAACCACATTCCTTCAAACCGTCAAGCTTGGATTTCACCGTGTCATCCTCGACAACGCCCGGCAAAAATGCCAGTTTCCTGGTGTGTCTTTGGTGAAACTAGAACGGCTGCGCTCTCTCTTGCGCTCTTATGGCTCCTGCCTCGTCGCTTATTCCGGTGGCGTGGATTCGGCGTTTCTCGCCTGCGTGGCTCGCGAGACGCTGGGCGATAAATCGCTCGCGGTAATCGCCGATACCCCCAGTCTCCCGCGTCGGGAACTTGACGATGCGCTCGCTCTCGCCCGGCGGTTCCAGTTCCCGGTGCGCGTGCTTCGCACTCGGGAATTCGAGAACCCGGCCTACCTGGCCAACTCAGTCAATCGTTGCTATTTCTGCAAACACGAATTGTTCACCGAACTCGCACCGCTCGCCAAAGCGGAGGGCTTCGCGGTCATCGCCTACGGGGAAAACGCCAGTGATGTGGGCGATTATCGCCCTGGCGCGCAGGCGGCTGCCGAGTTTCAGGTGCGGGCTCCTTTGAAAGAGGCCGGCCTCACCAAGGACGATATCCGCGAGTTGTCGGCGCGCCTTGGCCTGCCTACTGCCCAAAAGCCGCAGATGGCTTGCCTCAGTTCTCGTGTCCCATACGGTGAACGGGTCTCTCCCGAAAAGCTCAAAATGATCGAACAGGCCGAAAACGTGCTTCGCGACCTCGGCTTCTTTGACGTCCGCGTCCGCCATCACGAGTTGCCGAACGCCGGGCTGTTCCCGGCTGTCAGCGCTCAACCATCCGCGCCTCTCGCTCTTGCGCGGATCGAAGTCGGTCCCGTCGAAATGCGCAAGTTTTTGGAAAACGGCCTCACGGCCAAAGTCGCTGACGCCTTCAAGCAGCTCGGCTACACTCATGTAACCTTGGATTTGCAAGGCTATCGGCGTGGCAGCATAAACGAAACTATCAGGCTGCCTCACCCAGGCGCCGGGAGTTCAGATCCAACACTTGGGTCGAAAGCTTGACCCGGGGGTGCCTTGGCGGCCCGGAGCCATTGAGAAACTGCAACTTTACTCCGGTTCTGGTTAATTAAAGGAAGCAATTTAGTAATATGCCAGAGTTTTCATATAGAGCGCGCCGGCGAACTGGGGAAGTCGTCCAGGGTGTCGTCGAAGTCGCCGACCGTGCGGCTGCCCTCGTCCAGATCGAGCGTCAGGGTCTTTTCCCGGTTGCGGTGGACGCTGCCAAAGGCTTGGCGGCGTCAGCGGCGGCCGCGGAACGGTCCCCGACACGCAGGGTCGATTGGCGCGCCTTGCTGCCGCCCGCGTTGCGGGAGGCCCTTGCCCGGAAACGCAAGCCCAAGCTCCAGGAACTCGCCACCTTCACTCAGCAGTTGGCCAATCTGCTCAAATCCGGCATGCCCCTCACGGTGGCGCTTAACAGCATGACCCATCTCGTGTCAAAAGGCATTTCTGCGGACGTCAGCAAGGAACTGCGCCAGGATGTCATGGAAGGCAGGAGTTTGTCCGATGCCATGGCCAAACAGCCCCGGATTTTTTCTGATCTGTACATTAACATGGTACGGGCCGGCGAATCCAGCGGCGCGCTCGTCGAAGTCCTGCGGCGCATGGCCGACCACTTCGAACGCTTCGCCGAGGTGCAGACTCGGTTTGCTTCCGCCCTCGTTTACCCCGCCTTCGTCGGCGTCGTTGGCATCGGCATCATGTTTTTCTTCATGACTTACATGCTGCCGAAGTTCATGTCGATCTTCCAGGGCATGAATATGGAGTTGCCAATGCTGACCCAGATCCTCATCGGCATCAGCCATTTGTTTGCCGGCTACTGGTGGCTCATGCTCGGCATCGTCGTGGTCGCCATCATCGTGTTCAAGCGGTTCCAGGCCACCGAACAGGGCCGCCTCAAAATCGACCGTTGGAAAATGAACGCTCCCATCTTCGGCAGGGTCATCAAGCTTAACTTGTTCGGCCAGTTTGCCCGCACCCTTTCAACCCTGCTTGAAAACGGCGTGCCGGTCCTTACCGCTCTCAAGATTACTGAGCAAACCATCCCCAATCAGATCATTCGGGAAGCCATCGCCAAAACCCGTGAAGAGGTGACGGACGGCAAAACCATCGCTCAGCCGCTGGCCCGCAGCAAAGTCTTTCCCCAGTTGATGGTTGATCTGGTCAAGATTGGCGAGGATACCGGCGATGTGCCTGGCGCATTGAAGAACGTCGCCGACACCTACGAAAATGAGTTGAGCATCGCCCTCCGCGTCATGATGAATATGATTGAACCGGTGATGATTGTCTGCATGGCGGCTGGCGTCGGGTTCCTCCTTTTGGCCGTCCTTTCCGCCATGTTCAAGATGACCGCCAATATCGCGCGCTGATCTGATGACGACCAGCACCGTCAGCAGCCGGTGGGCCTTGTTGGAGCCGATCCCGGGGGACGCAGCGCCCGCTCCGATACACCCGCAACCATCCGCCACTGATCGATGCGCATTCACTTTGCTCGAAGTCATGATCGTCACGGCCATCATGGGCGTCATTATGACCATGGGCGTGCCGCTCGTTTACCGGGTGTGGCATAAAGAACCTATGCGCAAAGCCGTGAGCGATGTTATTGAAGTCCTGAGCAACGCGCGCGCGCGCGCAATTTTGCGAGGAACTCCGACTCAAGTCGTGTTTCATCCGCAGGCGGGGAGCCTTGAAATCGAGGGCGCTCCCTCCGGGTCCGGCTTGTCCGCTCAATTCCCGGAAGGCATTGCCATCGACATGCTCGACGTCAACCTTGCTGAGTATAAGGACGCCGACGCGGCGCTTGTCCGTTTCTACCCGAATGGCACTTGTGATGAAATGACCCTCATTCTGCATTCTGAGCGCAATGAGCAACGCGGCATCACCTTGGAAATTACCACCGGCCTCGCCTCGGTCCTCAACGAGAACGACCTTCAGAAATTGCGCAACGGGACCTTATGAACTTCAGAACCGGCAAGTTGCGCGGGACGGAAAGCAAAGGGTCTGGCCCTCTCGCAACACAGGTGACTCAGCCTCCCCTCACTGATCACTGCTCGCCAAACACTGGTCACCTGTCATCGGTTGCCCCTCGCTCTCAGACTGCTTTCACTCTTTTTGAAGTCATGATCGCCTGCGGGATCTTCTTCATGGCCACCTTCGCTATCCTGGCCTTGGTCACGAGCACGGTGCGCAACGCCCGCGGCTTGCGCGGCATCCAGGTCGATGCCGGCATGGTCGCCGCCCAGCTCTGCAAAACTAATAAATTTTTCGAAGGCAGTGATTCCGGCGATTTCGGAGATCTGTACCCCGGCTACTCCTGGCGCTACGATTGTAACGAGGCGGAGACCAATGGCCTTTTTCAGTTTGATATTGCTGTTTACCGGCGCGGCGTCTCGCAGCCCGTCGATGCCATGAGTATCTTTCTGTTTTCTCCGGAGTCGGCCACGTCCGCAAAGTTCGGAGCACCAGGACGCCGATGAACTCGCAACCCGCAACTCGCATCACCCAGGCCTCCGCCCCCCCGTCGCCGGGCTGTGTGCCTCAAGTCACGTCAGCCTTCGCGCTCCATCCTTCGGCCTCGTCTCGTTGCCGCGCCTTCACGCTGGTCGAAATCCTCATCGCGATCGGGATTCTTTCACTCGTGCTCGCGGCCATCTTTTCGAGCTGGACCGCCATTTTGCGCGCGTCGAAAGTCGGGTTGGATGCTGCCGCCTCCGTGCAGCGCTCGCGCATTGTCGTCCGTGTGCTCGAAGATTCGCTCACCTCCGTCCGGTGCTTTGTCCGAAACCAGAAGTTCTACGGTTTCGTCGCCGAAAACGGGGATGACGCCACCCTGAGCTTCGTCGCTCGGCTGTCCAAGTCCTTTCCGCGCAGCGGCAAGTTCGGTGACCTGGATGTGCGCCGCCTCACCTTTTCCGTGGAACCCTCCTCTAACGGCGGGCGCCAATTGGTTCTGCGCCAGAGCCCGCTGCTGATGGATTTCGACGTGGATGAAAAAAACCACCCCTTGGTCCTTGCTAAGAATGTGAAGGAATTCCAAATGGGTTTCTGGGATGATCGCCGGCAGGATTGGGTCGATGAGTGGACTCAAACCAACCAGCTTCCAAAACTCGTGATCGTCACCCTCAAGCTGGCGGACAATGCAAACGCCGCAAAGGCCCAGGAAGAGATTACTCGCATCGTGAGCCTTCCCGCCAAGGCGGTCGCCTGGGGGGTGCCTCAATGAAGCTTTCGCTCCACGCATCCCGTCTCAGTCTTGCGCCTATTCCGAAGGGAACCCCAAAGGTTGCCGGGCGCTTGTCACCCGTCACCCGTCACTCATCCCTCCAAACCGGCATCGCTCTCATCATCGTGATGATCTCTATCACGGTGCTGTCCATCCTCGCCGCCGGCTTTGCTTACTCCATGAGGGTGGAAACCAAGCTTGCCCGCAATGCGAATAACGAAGCCGAATTGGAATGGATCGGGCGCTCGGGTGTCGAGTATGCCCGTTGGGTGCTGGCCATGTCATTGTTGGATCCCACAAAGCCTTACGACTCCCTTGATCAGCCTTGGGCCACTGGCTCCGGTCCGCTAGGCCCCACCAACAACCCTGCCGCCGAAGTTCACAACCCCATCCACCTCGGCAACGGCTCCTTCACCTGGAAAATTACCGACCTCGAACGGAAATTTAACATCAACACCGCCAATGAAGTTCTGCTCCAGCAGGCTCTCATCCTGATGGGCGTTGACGCTGGCGAGCTGACCCAGATCGTCAATTCCATTCTCGATTGGATCGATCCTGATGATAACACGCGCGTTCAGGGTGCTGAGTCCGATTTTTACCAGAACCTGGATCCGCCCTACGTCGCCAAAAACGGACCGATTGACGATCTCTCTGAGTTGTTGTTGGTTAAGGGGATCCGGGATAATCCCGAGGTCTATTGGGGCTCTTCCTGGACCAATCACCAGCCGGGCGCTTTTCAGTCCAGGCAGAACTACCACGGTCCCGCCATTGAACGACCGGCTTTCACCTCTGGGCTCGTGGACCTCTTTGCACCGCTCTCCAAAGGGAAGATCAACATCAACACGGCTTCCGCGGATGTTCTCCAGCTCATCCCTGGCGTTGACAGCAGGGTTGCCGAAGCCATTGTCGGCGCTCGCGCTGGCGAAGACGATGGGACCGGGCTCACTGGCCCGTACCGAAGCGTTGACCAGGTTAGGCGTGTGCCGGAAGTGAGCCCGATGATCGCCGGCCAACTTCAGCCATTCTGTGATGTCCGCAGCTACACGTTTCAGGTGGAAATCGACGCGCAGATAGGCGATTACAAACGCCAGTTCGTTGCCATCCTCGGCCGCAACAACTCCAAGGACGTTCAGGTCCTCAGCTTCTATTGGGAATAAAATGAAATGCAGCCGACCCGGTCGGCTCATTTTGCAGCCCTGACGGGGCAAGAATAAATCAGCCCAGGGCAAGCGATTCAAAGAGCGCCGTCTTGGGTAACGCTGTGCCTGTAGCGGCAGGCATCCTTGCCGCCCGGCCAGAAACCCATGTTCATGCGAGGCCGACGTTCGGCCTGTGGCTGCTATGGGAAAGTCGAACTTCGACTCTGTGAAATCTGCCATCTGTGGCCATGAAAACTTGCCGCGACCTGTGACCCCCGACTTTCGCTTCTCGGGTCGGCTACCGGCACCGGGCGGAAATGAAACATCTCGTGTTCTGACACTGGTAAAATTCCCGCAAATCTGTAGCATCACACCCCGAGGCGCCCAATTGAAAATGCAAATTTCTGTTGTTGGAGTATGCGTTCTGTCTTTGGCTGGGGTTGCCAGGGCAGAGCTTGTGGATGACGCACGGGTCAAGACAGTGTTGGAGGAGCGCCTCGAATTCACGACCAACAACGTCACGTCCAGAGTTTTCGGGATTGTCATCAATGCCGATCACGAGGATCCTCGCGGTTGCCACACTAACAACGTGAGGGATTTCTACGAAGCCTGGAAATGCAAGGGCTTTGAGGACTACAACCTGTTTGTGTTCACCTCCGAAGACGTAAGGGCGAAAACCTCGGAGAAACACCCGTTGTGGGTTAACGGGCATCCAACAAAGAACAATTTGATCTGCTTGTTCGCCTATCTGCGAAAGACATGCAAGAGCGGCGATACTTACTACGTCTACCTGACAGGCCACGGCAGACGCAACGGGGACGAAGTGTTTGTGAACATGGACGACTTGGACTTATCCGGTGCTGAACTGGTACTGTTTTTGAAGGGCGTGAAACAAAAAGGCACCCGATTTGTTGTAATTGCCGACCACTGTTACTCCGGGGGCATCATCGACAAGATGAAGGATTCTCAACTGGATTACGTGTGTGTTTGCGATACGGACTTTAAGCATGAGGTCTCATGCAGAACATTTATGAAGCCGTTTTTGGCGGCGTTCAAGCAACAGGGGGTATCGTTGCGAGAGGCTTTTCAAACCGCTCAACAATCCCTTTCATCCGAGGAGATGAAGCGGAATGACCTCATACCGCTCTATTCTTCCTCGGGGTCTGATCAGTAAGGGCAAGTCGCATTAATGATAGATTTGCCTTTTTTGCGCTCCTCGACATTGTGCGCTGCACAGGTGAGGGAGAATGGGTTTTCGCTCTCAGCCATTGCAACGCCATCCTGCTAACCCGGCCGGAGAGCGTCAACAGAGGACTTCGTCAGTTTTCTCAATCCATGTTCAATCCTTGGCTAAATCCCCTTTCCTCGTCTGTGAAATCTGTGCCATCTGTGGCTAAAAATCCGTGTTTAATCCGTGGCTAAGTCATCTGTGTATTTGTGGCAAAGATTCCGAGCCTGTCGCGTTCCTGGCGTTCTCTGCGAGAAATTCCCATTCGATTTTCCATTATTGTATCAACAAGAAAAACACGCTTTTCCCCTTGCCAATTCCATAAAAGCAGAATAATGTATCAATAATTACAAATACACTATTCGATGACTGCCCGGAAACAAAGAATGGCCCAGCCATGAACCCGGAAACAACTGGTCTAGCCGCTATCCCGCCTGCCCCGTTGCATCTAGGATCTTCGCGTTCTTCACGGGAAATTCCTCACACCCTCCGTTCGGCGATGGAAGTTTGTTTTCTCCAAACGGTGTTAATGCGAGGCCGACGCTCAGCCTGTGGCTACTATGGGAAGTCGACCTTCGACTCTGTGAAATCTGTGGCTAAAAATCCGTGTTTAATCCATTGGGAAGCCGGCCATCGGCTTCAATCTTTGGCTGCTTTTCGCCCCACTTCAAACTTTACCTGGTCAAGTTTGGATTTCCCCCAGCCGTTCCAGCATCGAAAAACTGGTAGTGAAACGGTCAGAAACGGTCAATTCGCTCTTCCACCCAAAACTTTACCATGTAAAGGTTCAAGCGTAGCTACCCAGGAGCCGGAAAAACTTTCAATAAGCTTAACACCAGCCACTTACACGATATCGTCTGGCGACACTTTACCAAAACTTCCGTATTTTATGGTAAAGTTTTGGTAAAGTTTTGATAGCGTGCTGCCAACATGCGGACAAGCACCAATACCCTTTTCCTGCACGATGGAAAGACTGCTGAAACGATGACAACGATCAGGCCCCGTACTATTTTCATCACTGGCACCGATACTGGTGTCGGCAAAACGTTGCTGACCGGATTGCTCCTCCACCACCTGCGCCAGAATCGCTGCCACGCTCTTGCGATGAAACCTTTCTGCTCAGGTGGCACAGCGGACGTGAAACTTCTGCATGCCCTCCAAAACGGCGAACTGAAAAATGAGGAGATCAACCCTTTCTTTTTTCCGGAACCGATTGCACCGTTGCTCTCGGCCCGCAGGCGCCGCCGCTCAATTCCTCTACGCGAAGTCCTCAAACGGATCCAGTTCGTGCAGGCAAAATTCCAACGGCCAAAAACTTCGGGGTGCCTGTTGATCGAAGGTTCAGGCGGGCTAATGGTTCCCCTGGGAGAGAATTATACCGTGGCGGATTTAATCGAGAAACTGAAGTGCGAAGTCATCATAACTTCCCGCAACCTCCTGGGCACAATTAACCACACCTTGTTGACTGCGCGCGCGCTGCAAGATGCTGGCCAGCAGCGGCTTAAAGTTGTTCTCATGGATGGTGCGGGGCAGGATGCCTCATCCTTGTCCAACACCAGGATCCTGACCGAATTGCTGGCGCCTGTCCCTGTGATTAGTATCCCGTTTCTCGGGCCAAATTCAGCCGGGATTGAGGCCGTCAAAAAGAATCAAAAAAGAATCAAAAAAACCCTTGCGCGAATTCTTGCTTAATATATTGTCTGCCCCTGCGTTCTTTGTGAGTCAAGTGCCCGGGCGGTCGAAAAAAATCGTAGAAAGATTTTGACAACCCCTTTAGAAGGCGTAAGCTGTTTTAGGTTGCGAGTGGGCAACACCGGCAAAAAAAGAAAAAAAGTCTTTGACAGTCGGCGCAGTTAGGATAATCCTGTTGCGAAATTAACGTAGGTCTGAGAGGCCGAGTTAAAAAGATTACATCGGCTCCTCAGTTTTTTTGTCCTCTTGACGGGACGCGGTCGGGTCGAATTTCGGTGGTCGCTGGTAACTTTTAGCGGCTCTTGGTAAAGCGGAAAACCGGCCGGAAAATTTTTTGGGTGATAACACCCGCTGCTCATTGAAAATTGAATTGTGCGATAAGTTAAGAGCCCCTTCAAGTCCATCCAGTTAGTTGGAGGATTTGGAGAGTTTTAAGATTGTAAAATCGTCCGGTTCACCACCGGACAACAGATCAACTAACGTTTTTTTAACGGAGAGTTTGATTCTGGCTCAGAACGAACGCTGGCGGCGTGGATAAGACATGCAAGTCGAGCGCTGATTATAGGGTAGCAATATTCTGTAGTCGGAGCGGCGCAAGGGTGCGTAACACGTGGGTAATCTGCCGTGAAGTTTGGGATAACTCGCTGAAAGGCGAGCTAATACCGGATGTGAGAATCGGAAGGCCTCTTTTGATTCTTAAAGCTGGGGACCGCAAGGCCTGGCGCTTCCTGATGAACCCGCGGCCTATCAGCTAGTTGGTGAGGTAACGGCCCACCAAGGCTAAGACGGGTAGCTGGTCTGAGAGGACGACCAGCCACACTGGAACTGAGACACGGTCCAGACACCTACGGGTGGCAGCAGTCGAGAATTTTTCACAATGGGCGAAAGCCTGATGGAGCGACGCCGCGTGGGGGATGAATGGCTTCGGCCCGTAAACCCCTGTCATT
>CAIQQM010000046.1 GCA_903873945.1 uncultured Verrucomicrobiota bacterium | reverse complement strand
TCGGACACGGCGGTCCTAGACCCGTTTGCCGGTCTGGGCACCACCTTAATCGCCGCCAGACGATTGGGTGTGGACGCCGTAGGAATCGAAATTGATCCTGAATATGCCAAAATCGCCGCCAGCAAACTAACAAACTAACCCGGCGGCCCGGAATCTTCTCCGACGATCAAAATAACTTGCATTGATTTCTCCCTCTCTGAAACGTCACTTACAAATTGCTTGGTTACCGATCAGCCTGCCGACTTCCCCAGCGGGTCGGCCTTCTTGAGGCAAACCAGCAAGTGCTGATCGCACCTGTCGATATGGGCTCCATAGGTCTGCAAGACCATCGTGGCGTCCTTATGCCCGAGGATTTTGGCCACGGCCCCGGCACTCGCACCATTCTCTAGCATGTTCGTGGCGGCCGAGTGACGGGTCAGGTAGCTGAACGCGCGGAACGGTATCTTTTTCCGCAGCCGGGTGAAGCGTGAATTCAAAGCGGTCGGCGTCCAGGGGTTGCCATCTTCATTCCTGAACACGGGTCCGTCTGGATGTTTCAGGGCAGCTTTGCGCAAAATGACAATCGCCTCGTCGATCAACGGTATCTCGCGGTTGCCTTCCTTGCCCGGTATCTCGCCGTCCAGGAGCCGGACCTTTTTGCCGGGGAAGTCGGCATGCAGGGCGGTGATGATGCGGGTCTCCTGCGGTCGGCAGCCGGTGTAGAGCGAGAACTCCAGGAACTCGCGGAAGGGGTCATCCGTCTCGTAGTGCCCGAGCACGACCTGCCACTGCTCGCGGGTGAGGAAGTCCTTGCGGGGCACGGCTGCCGGGGCTTTGAGCCCGGTCAGCGGGCTGGCTGCGATATACTCCATTTCAATTGCCCAGGAGAAGACCCGCTTGACCGCTACCACGGCACCCCGCCGCGTGTTCTGTCCCTTCTTCCGCTCGCCCTTCTTGTTCGTGGGCTTGGCAGGAAAAACTCGGGTCAGCCAATTCTCGACGTGGGAGCGTTTCAGTTCCTTGATCGTGAGGGTGAGCGGGATCGAGTTGGCAAACGAATCCAGGTAGCGGAAGTACCAGACATAGGTTTTGTCGGCGCGGTTGGCCTTGAGCCAGTCGAGGAAGAGATAGCAGAGGTTGCGGACCTTATACTCCGGCGATGGCGCACCTTCGTCGCGGATCGCGCTTATCACCGCCGCCCGCTTAACCTCCGCTTGTTCGGCGTCAGCATCCAGCTTGCGCTGGTCGCGGCGTCCATCCGGTTTTGTGACCTCGCAATAAAACGCCTTGTGGCTCTTCTTCCAATACTTGTCGCCAACCGTCCAGTCACCGAGTCGTACGCGCATGATGCTCTCCTTTTGATAGTGTAGGTCACTGGAAAGGAGAGGGCGGTTTGCGGACAAGATTGCGGACAGCCTCAATTTCGACGAGATGCTGTCAGCCGAAGTGCTGAGGTGCTAATGACTTATAGCAACGAGCGCGAGGAGGGGAGAATCTAACCCCATTCAGACGCGCTAGCCAGGCTGCGCCACGCCCCGAAGTGTTCTAAGTCCTTATGCAGTAAGCACTTTCTCTTCTCACTGCTAGCCTTGCCTATCCTTCCTATCTTACCCATTTGGAACTGCTTGGAACCCGTGTTGCGGACAATTGCGGACAAGACCGGGACTCCAATCTTCTAAGGATAACACCCCAGCCAGCGACCGTCAACGCAGGCCAACAAAAGAAAATTGGCCCTCC
>CAIQQM010000045.1 GCA_903873945.1 uncultured Verrucomicrobiota bacterium | reverse complement strand
CCTGAAAGTTTTCGAGCGGTCGGAGGCCATTGTCGCTCCCAGTTCTTCCTGCGTGGACACGGTCCGGAACCGTTATTGGCCCCTGTTCCAGGGGGAGCCAGGGCTGCAGGACCGTTTCCGGGAGCTGGCCGCCAAAACCTACGAACTTTGCGAATATCTGCACGGCGTACTGGCTATTCCGGCACTCCCGCCCCATCCGGAGCCCACCCGCACCACCTACCATTCCAGTTGCCGCACCCTGCGCGGTATCGGACTCACCGGCGTGGCCGAGAACTACCTGCAGCAGATGCTGGGCGATAATTTCGTCCCGCTGCCCGCTGCGGATACCTGTTGCGGGTTCGGCGGCAGTTTCAGCGTCAAATTCCCCGAAGTTTCTGGTAAAATGATGGCCGACAAACTGGGGAATATTGTTCTTACGGGCGCTTCCACAGTTGCCGCCTTGGACATGAGCTGCCTCACCCACCTGGCGGCGGGCGCGAAGAGGCAAAATCCTGGCCGGCTGCGCTTTGTCCACCTTGCCGAACTGATGCTGGAAGCACTGGAGGGCAAAACGCGATGAGTCACGTTGCTCCCAATTTCCGCCAGGCATCGCGCGAGGCAGTGCTGAACGCCCAGGTCATCGCCGCCGTGCGAAAAACCGCCGACCTCCTTACCGAAAAAAGGGCGCTGGCCGTCGCTGACACACCTGATTTTGAAGCCCTGCGCGACTATGGCCGCGTCCGCAAGCTCGAAATATCGGGCGATCTGGAGAAATACGCGCAATTGTTTACCGCCCATGCCGAGGCCGCCGGTGCGTTTGTTTATCGGGCCAAAGACGCAGCCGCAGTGGCCCGCCTCGCCATCAAGATAGCCGCCGACAACAGCGCCAAAACCGCCGTCAAAGGCAAATCCATGACCGCCGAGGAAGTGGAATTAAACGAGGCGCTGGCGGCAGCCGGCATCACCATCACCGAAACCGATTTGGGCGAGTTCATCATCCAACTGGCCAATGAGAAGCCCTCGCACATCATGGCCCCGGCCATCCACCGGAACCGTGCCCAGGTAGCGGAACTCTTCACCGAAAAGCTCGGCACGCCGCCGGACCTGGGAACGGAGGCGCTGGTCGCCGCCGCGCGAAAATACCTGCGCGCCAAGTTTTTGACCGCTGATATGGGGATCACGGGGGGCAATTTCGTTATCGCCGATACGGGCTCCTTAGTGCTGGTGAGCAACGAGGGCAACATCCGCATGGCCGCCACCCTGCCGCGCATTATGCTGGCGGTGGTGGGCATTGATAAGATGATCACGGCCGTGGCCGACCTGCCCAACTTTCTGGCTCTGCTGACCCGTTCTGCCGCCGGCCAGACTATTTCCTCCTATGTATCAACCATTACGGGCCCGCGCCGCGACGGCGAGGAAGAGGGGCCGGAACAATTACACATCATTCTTCTGGACAACGGCCGCTCCCGCATCGCCTCCGGCCCTTACCGCGAGATATTGCACTGTCTGCACTGCGGAGCCTGCATCTCCCACTGCCCCGTCTATCGTGCCGTGGGGGGCCATGCCTATGAGGCCACCTATCCCGGCCCGATGGGTTCGGTTCTTTCACCGCTCATCTCGGGATTGACAGTTTACGCCGATCTGCCCAACGCCTGCACCCTCTGCGGTCGCTGCGCCGAGGTGTGCCCCATACGCGTGCCGCTGCCCGATTATCTGCGGGGTCTGCGCTCTGATGTCAATAAACCGCCTTTGACGATGAAGGTGGCTGCCTGGGGCGCGGGCAACCCATTGCTCTACCGGCTCGGCATGACTGCCATGCGCCGGCTGCTGCAAAAGGGCTCTTCGGGCTTGATGCGGCCGCTGCTGAAAGAATGGCTGGTGTGCCGCGAAGCGCCGGAACCGCAAGCGGGAGAGAGTTTCCGTGCCTGGTGGAAAACAAGGATTCAAGTCCCAAGGAGTGACGGCAAATGATCCTCAACCAGTACCTCACCAGGGCCCGGGGCGTGGGCGTCAACGTTGAGTTGTTGATTGTTTCCGATCTCGAGCTGCGCCTAGCGGCGTTGATCGACGAACTTCAGGCCACATCCGTCGCGCTGCCGCTGAACGGCTGGCCCGAGCCGCTGCTTTGCACCGTGCAGGCCGCACTTGAGAAGTGCGGTTCTGCCTCGGTCTCGCCCCGGCGAAGAACTGACGGCGGCTACGAGTGGAACCGCCCGGTCCTTGCTT
>CAIQQM010000044.1 GCA_903873945.1 uncultured Verrucomicrobiota bacterium | reverse complement strand
CACTTTCCCAAATGGCTTTAGAGGGTCGAGCGAGCTCTGGTCAACGCACAGAGAGGGCAGTTGTCGTACCTGATTCTTCACGCAAAGCGCTTGCCGAGCATCTGCAGGAGTCGTCCGGGTGTCGGCTCTGGTTTCACGCCGCGTCACACGGCGTGGATCTCAAGTCGCGGCGGGGCGTGGGGCCGCGGCCGCGCGACGAGGCCGCGGCGTTCATGCTGTGAAGGAGAACACCTCCGCATTGTGCCGCGCGGCACAAGGTGCGACTGTCCGCGTCGCATACGGCGGGCAATTTTCCATCGCTGCACTGGATGGTGCGCGGGGAGGCTGGGCATCGCCCCGTGCAGCCTGCTCCTGACCGATGGCATGCCCCCCGCGGGCCGAACCAACGCAAGACTTGAAGCGTGACGGTCGAAGCGTCCTGTGCTAAATCGAATAACAAAAGAAGTCCGCCACATCACCGTCTTCATCTAACTCCAGCACATTCCACGCAGGTTTTCCATTCGTGGGAAGCCAGTTCATCTTCGGCCCCTCGCCCTTCCTCCAATGCGGCGGAACACCGCCGTATACAGACTCCAACGTGGAGCCACCGCTGCTATGGCCAATTTCATAGGCGATCTGGTTGTCGGGAATGCCCCAACTCCTCCTCACAGTCACGTAGAAAGCGCGATTGCCATGCGGCTTGATTGTCCGCTCTCGGTTCTTGCAGATCCGCCGCAGAGCGTGCGACAAAGCCTTGTCGGTGACTGGCTGGTGTGCTCCACGCTCCCGCCCAGGGAAAAACCATTCATTATTTGCGTAGTACTTTTCGTGCCATTTCCGGTGAGCCTCCAGCATCGCAGCCATCCCTTCGTGGAGGTGAACGTACGGGTTGTTGAAGTGCTGGTTCTTGCATCGCCATACGGCCATGCTTCTTCCGTCCTGAGTAACGAAGCCGGATTGTCCGGGTTTCGCGCTGGCCTTCCATTTCAACACTTCGCAGCCTCGAAGCCCCGAGTAGGCCTCGGCCAACATTTGCCAACCGAGCACTTGGCTGCGCCTGTCTTTGAACAGCTCACGAACAATTTCATGCAACTCGTCGGCATCCGTCGGCATGAACTCTCGACAGTGCCTCACCCTGGAAGAGGGCTGGTATTTTGGCCGGTCTGCCAAAGGATTCATCGTCACAATGCCTCGCCTTTTTGAATAGCGGAACGCGCTGCTCAACGTGTTCAACTCGCAATCGACCGCTCTCAATCCTTCTCCCTTTGTGACGCGATCAAGCCGCCAGTCGCGATAATCGTCGCAGACGGGAAAAGTTGCCGCTGTCAGTTCAATGGAATTCCAAAACGGCAGCAGCGTGTGGCAATGCTGCTCCTCACTTGCACGAGTTGATTCAGGCCGTGAGAGCAGATGCTTGTCGGGGTATCCATCTTTTTGGTATCGCCGGATCACGTCGCCGACAGTTCTCGCCCCTTCTTTGGAATTTGCGGTTTTGGCTTCGGTCGGCGTCCCCTTTTTGTGATACGGATCCTGTCCGCGAGCGACGGCGGCACGTCTGTGGTAGTGCTCCTCTCTCGAAAGTCCCAGATTATTTCCAACGAGTTTTCGCCACGTGCGCTTCCCATCGATGGTGGGCCGTTCGTAAAAGCGCCCAGTTCTGGTGTCCCGGTAAATGCCCGACTCGACCCGCACAAAGCGCCTGGGCGATCTGTCGTGCACATGCTCACGGGAGGGCGAATCCTGCCGACCTCTGATTTCCTGGCTCTTGCCACAGCCACAAACAAGTTCTTCCATTCTTCATTTTAGTGCCCTGAAAGAGATCCTGGCGGGATTCCTGTAGTCCACTTTGGACCACAATTTGGACTACAGGATGTTTACGAGGCAGGCT
>CAIQQM010000043.1 GCA_903873945.1 uncultured Verrucomicrobiota bacterium | reverse complement strand
GGAAGGGGGCGGCGGCGCGAAGCGCAGCGCCGAGCAATTGGAAGTCGAAAATACCGGCCTGCGGCGCGAGAATGACTATCTCCGCCAACAGCGGGATATTTTAAAAAAAACTTTGGGCATCCTCTCCGAACCCCCGACCAGCGGTTTCAACGGATTGACGCGATGAAAACCGACCATCCCATTCGCTCGCTCTGCGAGGCCTTGGAAGTCTCCTCCAGCGGCTATTACGACTGGTGCAACCGCCAAACCCAGCCCGGCCCACGGGCCCAGGAAAATGCGCGCCTGCTCCAACAGATTATCCAGATCCATCGGGAGAGCCGCCAGACTTACGGCAGCCCTCGCATTCAAGTGGTCTTGCGCCAGGCCGGCCACGCTCATGGTCGCCACCGCATCGCCCGCTTAATGCGCCGCCAAGGCCTCTGTGGACGCGCCAAAGGCCGGTTCCGGGTCTGCACCACCGACAGCAACCACGACCAGCCTATTGCTCCCAATCGGCTGCCCAAACTGCCTCCTCCCGACGCTCCCAACCAAATCTGGCTTGGCGACATCACCTATGTGGCCACCGACGAAGGGTGGCTCTACCTGGCCGGGGTCCTGGATCTCTACAGCCGTCGTTTGACCGGCTGGGCCATGAGTGAACATATCGACACCGAACTGATCCTGGCCGCTTGGGGAATGGCTTTGACTCATTGCCAACCGCCCGCAGGCCTGGTGTTCCACTCCGACCGCGGGGTTCAATACGCCAGCCACGACTATCGCCACGCCCTGCAGCAGGCCCAAACCGTCGCCTCTATGAGCCGCAAAGGCAACTGCTACGACAACGCCGCCATGGAATCCTTCTGGAGCACCCTCAAACATGAACTCATCTATCGCCGCCATTTCAAAACTCGCGCCGAGGCCCGTCAGGCGATCTTTGACTTCATTGAGGTCTTTTACAACCGCCAACGCCTCCATAGTTCCCTCGGCTATCTTTCGCCCATTGACTTCGAACACCAAAACAAGTAACTAAGAAATAACACAAATTCTGTGTCCGTTTTTTCGAGGCAAGCCCACACCCTCGACTCAGGCTTTCACGATTATAGGTACTTTTGCCGAGATGACGATTGAACGCCTTTTTGGTAGTTCTTTGTTCATCAGCAGCATTTGGAAAACATTTTAATATCTGAAAACACATGAAAACTAATGCATCCATTACAGCTCTCAGCGTGCGATACCTCGTTTTCGCAAGCGCGATTCTATTCACCTCCGCGGCAATCAAGGCGGATGTTCTGCCGCTTGTCAACGGAGGATTCGAGTCTCCGGCAATAGCCCCCGGAGACTATACCCAAGGACCGTCATTGCCGGACGGCTGGACACTTTCACAAGGCAACTTTTGGGGGGGGCTGCAATATCCGTCATGGACGCCTCCGGAAGGCCAACAGACCATGTGGGCCCGGCTCAATTACTACGCGTCGGGCTATCAAAGCTTCACCATGTTCCAAAACTCGACAGCCACCGCTGTCGCGGGAATGAGTTATGACGTGGGTTTTGCCGTGGCGGACACTTGGGCAGCGGGCACCACGGCGACTGTCCGGCTGCTGATGGGAGGAGCCGTGGTCAGCGAGACGACCGTTGGCACAACCAGCGGCTTTGCGAGCTACACCACGCCGGACTACGTCGCATCGGCAAACGATGCCGGGAACATTGTCGGGCTCGAAATCTATGTGAACAACCTGGGCGGGCTAAACGATGCGAACTTCTTGCTGGATGCCGTCACGCTGAATGCGACGGTGGTGCCTGAGCCGGCTGCAGCCACCTTGATTATAGCTGGAGGGCTCCTCGTGGCGTCAAGGCGGCTAAGGCATGGGCGTCTGGCGTAAGAATTCGCGGCAACTTCTTTTGATACTTCGCTTATATGAACTCGACTACTTGCAATAATAAGTTCGTCACCACCGCGGCTTTCGGCTTTTCCCTGTTGCTGGTTTCAGCGCTGCTCGCCCAGGCGCAGACCATGGAGATGCTGCACGAACCCCGGAATGGAACCCGCAACGATTTCAGCGGCGTGATCGGCGGCGTGTTCATGGCTGGGTCCACGAATATTGCCGCGAATATTGCCGTGACGCACTTGGGCTTTTATGATCAGGATGAGGACGGCCTTGCGGCGTCGCACCATGTCGGGCTTTTCACTGGTGACGGCAGCACCTTACTCGCCTCAGTGGAGGTCCCCGCCGGGACGGATGCGCTCTTGACCAACGGGTACCGGTGGGTTGCCCTGGATCTGCCGTTGCTCCTCATCCACGGCAGCAATTACCTGCTGGCTGCGGAGATTGGGGCGTATGACGGAGACCTTTGGGCCGACCAGTTTGGACCCGCGTGGAATCCGGTATTTGTGGGTACGAACGGAGGCTCGACCCGTAAAGCCTTGTGGAGCGACCGGCCCTGGCCGATGGCCCCCCTGAATGGCGCGGCCGGGAACTCCATTTACGGCGCGCCGAACTTGGCCAACTGGCAGGTGGGGCCCGCGCGGGTAGTGGTGGTCCAGCCTTCCGTCGTCGGCTACGGCGGCCAGAACTCGACCTTGGCGGTGGTTGCTAACGGCGAGGCTCCAGTGAGCTTGCAGTGGTATCAGGCTCCGGGAACGTTACTTCCCGGCGAAACTAATAGTATTCTGGTTATCACGAACGTCACGGCGGGCGATGCCGGAAATTACTTCGTCATTGCCACCAACGTTCTCGGCTCCATGCAGAGCTCGAACATCACTCTTACCATTTTGCCGGACCAGCCAGTCAGCGTGACCGCTTCGCCAACCAACACCTCGGTTTTCGAGCTTTTTAGCGCCACATTCTACGTCTCAGGGACAGGCACGTTGCCGATATCGTATCAATGGCAGCACAATGGGACGCCAATCCCGGGCGCTACGAAGGCTTCATATGTTCTGGCAGCGGCATCGTTGACCAATGCCGGGGACCAGTTTTCTTGCGTCTTGTCCAACTTCGCCAATTCAAGCCCGAACGTGGTGACCAGCGGGACGGGTACACTCGCGGTGGTCCCCAACACAGCGCTGCCAGCTCAATACTTCCATGAGCCCATGAATGGTAGCCGCGACAATCTTTCGGGTTCCTTGGGCAACTATTTTCAAGTGGGGGATTCCGATACAATTGTCACGCACTTGGGCTTTTTTGACAGCAGTGGCGACGGCCTAGCCGTGAGTCACCATGTCGGGCTTTTCACTGGTGACGGCAGCACCTTACTCGCCTCAGTGGAGGTCCCCGCCGGGACCAGCGCTTACTTGGGTAATGGATATCGCTGGATGCCACTAAGCCCGCCGTTGGCACTGACCAACAATACTTATTACCTTCTTGGCGCCGAAGTCACCAGTGGTGATGGTGACGCTTGGGCCGACCTTTTTGTGCCGACATCCTGGAATCCTCTCTTCGTCGGAACGAATGGCGCTTCCACGCGCTCTGCCAGCTATAACTGGTTAGGCGCCTGGCCCGCTCCGCCCCTGAGCGGGATTGGCGCCGGTTGGGCGGTTAATGGGACATACGGTGCGGGCAACCTAGCGATGCTTCCATTGGGGGCGCCCATGGTGGTCGTTGCTCCCTCCAGTATCACTCAGTATCAGGGATTCCAAGCCACTTTTACTGCCTTAGTGAGCGGCCAACCCCCGGTTGACATCCAGTGGTATAAAGCGCCCAACACGCTCTTGTCCGGCCAGACCAACCAAGCGCTCGTCCTGTCGAGTTTGTCGCTGACCGATTCCGGCAATTATTACGCCGTCGCGACCAATGGTGCCGGAACGCAACGTAGCGATTCGGTCAGCCTCAACGTCCTGCCGCCGACACCTCCTCAACTCATGCAGGATCTGCAATCCCAGACAGTATATCTTCACCAGGGGGTCCAACTGGCGGTCACGGCAAGCGGTACGCCGCCCCTCACCTACCTTTGGACATACAACGGCGGCGTTATACCCAACCAGACTAACAACACCCTAACGCTCAGCAATATCTCTCGATCGCAGGCAGGGAATTACCAGGTCGTAGTGTCCAACTCCTATGGCTTTACCAACAGCATCCAGGCTCTGGTCACAGTCCTGACTCTGCCCGCTGGAAGTTACGGTGCAGGAATCCTGGAGAGCCTGCCGCTCGTCTATTTTCGCTTCACTGAAGACCCGGCGCCTGGGACGATTGCGACAAACTTGGGGAGCCTCGGCGCGGCGAATAACGCCACCTATGAGGGCGGCTGTTTCTCTACCCCGGGCCCCCAGGCTCCAGCCTTTCCCCAATTCGAAACCACCAATACCAGCCTTGGGCTCAATGGGGTAGATGCGGACGCTTCGATCCCGGCTTTGAACTTGGACAGCTTCTCCGGCCATAACGTGACCATTGCCGCGTGGGTTAACCTTAACGGACTGCAATCGCCCTACACTGGGCTGGTTTACGATCGCAATACCCCTGAAGGGGCCAGCGGTCTGGCCATTAACTACGACTCGACAGGAACCAGCAATCTTCTCATGTATTCTTGGGCTGGCAATTACTGGCAGTATGACAGCGGGCTTCTGATCCCAACGAGTACTTGGACCTTCGTTGCGTTGGTGGTCGAACCAAACCAGGCTACCCTATACATGCAGGATGGCACCGGCATGCAATCCGCTACCAACATCGCGAATCACCCAGTGGTGACCTTTGGTGGTTCGACTTACGTGGGGTGGGACGATGCCGGTGCGCTGACCATGCGGCGTCTCACCGGGGCTGTGGATGAGGCCATGGTCTTCGGACGGGCGCTCTCACCTCAAGAAATCAACATGGTGTATCTGGGCTTACCCCCGGTTAATCTGAGCATCGGTTCCGCAGGGGGGAACGTGATTCTCACATGGTCTAGCGGCATGCTTCAAGCCGCCGGCGACGTGGCGGGACCCTATACCAATGTTGTTTCCGCGACCAGCCCCTACACGAATGCTCCGAACGCCCTGAAGAAATTCTTCCGGGTCCGAGTAAAGTGAATTCGCACCTCATCGGAAGCGGGCTGGACGGCCCGCTTCCAGCCTCGTCACCCTTATGCACCCAAATAGTTCTAGAGAGGCGAGTGGCCTCCGAAGTGGTCCGGTAAGCATCCACGGGTTCACATTAATTGAGTTGTTGGTGGTCATCGCGATTATTGCGATTCTGGCGGGCATGTTGCTTCCCGCGTTAGCCCGCGCGAAAGCCAAAGCTACTCTCATACAATGCATAAACAACCAACACCAGATGGGCTTGGCGCTGCGCATGTATGTGGACGACAACCAGGACAAATACGTCTGTTACGAGGATTGGGCCACCTGGATCGGTCAGCGCGGCACAAACTCCCTGCCAAGCACCGAAATCTCCGGCAACTCGCTTCACGGTGGAAACGTGGATGCAACCAATCGGGTGCTGAACACCTACACCAAAAACGTGAATATCGCCCACTGCCCGGCGGATCGGGGCGATCCCCTCTGGAGTATCCCAAACTGTTGGGTGGGCTGGGGTAATTCTTACCTGCTTCAGTGGTACGCGGATGAGTTTGGCGTCGAGCACGTCGGCGGCCAGGTAGTCCGCGGCGTCCAGACCTACAGTCCAAACCGTGGTAACCGCGTGGCGCAACGGCCCGTTAGCAAAATCATCCTCGGTGATTGGGATTGGTTTACCAATCGCAGCGTTAATTCCGGTCAGACAGTTTGGCATCGGCAATCGGGCAAACGGTTATTCCCATTGCTCTTTGGCGACGGGCATACCGCCAACTGGGCCTTCCCCCCTTCCTATGACAACTCGGTTTCCTACGGCACACCCCCTGACATCAATCGCAATTTCTGGTAATCCTCCCGCCGTTGACCAAATGAACATGAAGCTCTTTCCGCAATCCTCAAGAGCCCGCCGGTGCTTCGGGGTGATTCCCCTGGTGCTGGTCGGCGCCCAACTCCTGGCTGGGCAGGTGGTCGAAATCGTCCCCTGCGGCGATGCGCCCGGGCGCGTATTCGAGGGACTGGGAGCCCTGAGTGCGGGGGCTTCCTCCCGACTTCTCCTGGACTACCCCGAACCACAACGCCGCCGGATTCTCGATTTCTTGTTTCGCCCACAATTTGGCGCCAGCCTGCACCATTTGAAGGTGGAGATTGGGGGAGACGTCAATTCAACCGACGGTACCGAGCCCAGCCATGCGCGCACCCGCGCCGAATTCGAGCACCCCAAGTTTGACTACTTTCAGCGGGGCTATGAATGGTGGCTGATGCGTGAAGCCAGGAAGCGCAACCCGGCGATCTTTCTCGATGTTCTCCAATGGGGTGCCCCGGGTTGGATTGGCGACCGGGAATACCCCGATGCCGACCTTGCGGCGATGACCTGGGACCAAGTCCAGAAACGAAACCGGCTCAAGTTCTACACTCAGGACAATGCGGACTTTGTGGCGGCTTTCATCCAAGGCGCCAGGAAACACCACGGAGTAGCAGTCGATTTCTGCGGGATTTGGAACGAAACCGCTTACGACATCCCCTGGACGAAACGGCTCCGCCACACTTTGGATGCCGAAGGGCTCCAGCGGGTTCGCATTGTGGCCGCTGACCACAACGGACCCTACCCGTGGGAACCGGCCAAGGACATCCTGAAGGACCAAGATCTGAACGCGGCCGTCTATGCCATTGGCGCCCATTACCCCAGCATGTCGCCCCCGAAGGAGCGCAAAGCCTATGACTCAACCCCGGAAGCCAAGCAGACGGGCAAGCCGCTTTGGTCCAGTGAAGATGGCCCGTGGCGGGGAGATTGGGCGGGCGCGGTTTCGTTGGCGCGTATCTTCAATCGGAATTACATCATCGGCCGGATGACCAAGACCATCATCTGGAGCCTGGTCACCAGTTACTATGGGAATCTTCCCATCCCCAACTCCGGCCCCATGAAAGCCAATTCTCCCTGGTCAGGCTTCTACGAGGTTCAGCCCGCAACCTGGATCATTGCCCACACGACGCAATTTGCCCAGCCCGGCTGGCGTTATCTCGACGACGCCTGCGGGATGCTTCCCGGAGATACAGGCAGCTACGTCACCCTCCGCGCCCCCGGAAAATCCCAGGATTACAGCCTGATCCTGGAGACGATGGACGCGCAGTCACCACAAACGGTCATGATCCGTCCCGCTGGAGGATTGTCGGGAGGTTCGCTGGCGGTGTGGTGTTCGACCAAGGAATCACAGTTTCAGCGCTTGGGGACCCTCAAACCGATTCAGGGCGCCTTTACCCTGCAGCTTGAACCGGGCGCCATCTATTCTCTCACCACGACCCAGGGTCAGCGCAAAGGTGAAGTCACTTCCAACGGGCGACGCGAACCCTTCCCGTTTCCATATCAGGAGGGCTTTGAGCGCTACCAACCGGGGGGTTATGCCAGGTATTTCTCCGACCAAGGGGGGGTGTTCGAAGTCGCCAAGCGTGCAGAACCCAAAGGGCAGTGCTTGCGCCAGACCGTCCTGCACCGCGGAATCGATTGGAACAATCATCCCAATCCGGAACCCTACACCGTCCTAGGCTCAACCCGCTGGAGCAACTACGAAGTCCGCTGCGATGCGCTGATTGAAGACCAGGGATACGTCGCTCTCTTTGGGCGGGTGGGCCATTGTCCGCAGCAGGACTTGCCGCCGCAAGGTTACTGCGCAAAGTTAAGCGCCGATGGTCATTGGGAATTGTTGGCCCAAACCAAGTGCCTGGCCAGCGGAACCTCACCCGTGCGTGCCAATCAATGGCATAGTTTGACCCTGCGCTTTGTCCACTCGAACCTCACGTTTATCGTGGATGGACGGGAACTCCAAACCCTCACTGATATGACGTATCGCAGCGGCATGGTAGGTTTGGGCAGCGGCTTCAACGGCGCGGAGTTCGATGACTTTCAAATCCGTGCTGTCCCCGAATCAGAATTGTTCGAATTGGGCAGCTTGAAGAATCTAGCCGAGGGCAAGACCATCCGCGCCTCCAGTTCCTGGGGTGATGGTTACGAGGCGGCCCTCGCATGCGACGGCGACGAAGGAACACGCTGGAATTCCGCTAAGGGTGACCTGGCCGGGGCCTGGCTGGAAGTAGATTTTGGCAAGGTGACGCGGTTCGATAGCATCGCAGTGTGCGAATTCTCTTCACGCATTCGCACATACCAGGTCCAGGTTCCTGAAGGGCACGACTGGCGCATCGTTCATACTGGCCAGGTCACTGCGGCGGGATACTGGCACTGCTCCTTTGCTCCAACGCGAACCACCAAATTGCGCCTGATGATCGTCGATACCCAGGGGACGAATCCGGAAGGAAGCACCCCTTCAATATACGAATTGGAAGTTTTTGATGCTGAATCTGCCCGCCGCAACCCCTAAGTCCGAGCCACTATGACAAACGACCTCGTCGACGTGTCCCAAACTAAAGCATGCCCGACGCAGTTCAACTTGAAGTATGTCTGGGCAATCTCAACTGTGGCAGCGTTGGGCGGTTTGCTCTTTGGTTACGACTGGGTCGTCATTGGCGGGGCCAAAACGTTCTTCGAGCCGTGCTTCAGATTGGCCAGCGAGGAAGCGCGTGGCTGGGCGAACAGTTGCGCGCTGCTCGGTTGCCTGGCCGGCGCCTTGTTCGTGGGTGCGCTCAGCGACCGGTTGGGCCGCAAACGCTTGCTGATCGTGTCGGCCCTGCTTTTCGCCGTGTCGTCGGTGCTGACCGGTTGGGCGCCGACGTTCCAGTGGTTCGTCGTGTGGCGCGTTCTCGGGGGTGTGGCCATCGGCATGGCTTCGGGCCTGTCGCCAATGTACATCGCCGAAGTTGCGCCAGCCCATCTGCGCGGACGCCTGGTCGCCATCAACCAACTTACCATCGTCATCGGCGTGCTGGCGGCGCAGGTGGTCAACTGGCTCATTGCGCGACCCGTGCCCGATAACGCCACGGCTGACTTCATCCGTGAATCCTGGAACGCCCAATACGGCTGGCGCTGGATGTTCACCGCCGTCACCGCGCCCGCGCTGCTTTTCTTTGTTGGCTCGCTGCTGATTCCGGAAAGCCCGCGCTGGCTCGTGAAGAACGGCCGGGCCGGCCGCGCCCGTGAGATCCTTGCCCGCATCGGCGGCGCCGCCTATGGGACCGCCGAAGTGCAGGACATTCAGAACACGCTGGCCCGCGAAGAAATCCACCACGTCCGTTTCGGCGACCTGCTTTCCCCCAAGATGCTCAAAATCCTCTTTGTCGGCGTCGTGCTGGCAGTGCTCCAGCAGTGGAGCGGGATCAACGTCATCTTCAACTACGCCGAGGAGATCTTTCACGAAGCCGGCTACGGCGTCAGTTCGATCCTGTTCAACATCGTCATCACCGGGGTGGTGATGCTGCTCTTCACCTTGATCGCCATCCAGACCGTGGACCGCTTCGGGCGTCGCGCGCTGATGTTGATCGGCTGCGCGGGCATCGCCCTGTTCCACACCCTCATCGGTTTCTGTTACCTGCTTCACTTGAAGGGCCTGATCGTGGTGGTGCCGGTGATGGCGACCATCGCCTGTTACTCGTTCTCGCTGGCCCCGGTGACCTGGGTGCTCATCTCGGAGATCTTCCCCAACCGCATTCGCGGCGCGGCGGTGGCGGTAGCCGTCTCGGCGCTCTGGATCGCCTGCTTCATTC
>CAIQQM010000042.1 GCA_903873945.1 uncultured Verrucomicrobiota bacterium | reverse complement strand
GCGGTTACTTACACCGGCAAGTTAAACGCTGAATCATTCGTGGCATTCGTGCAGAACTTCATGGACAGCCAAACCGGAAGGATATTCTTGGTGGTGGATGGGCATCCGGCGCATAAAGCCAACGTAGTCAAGAGCTACATAGAGCCTGTCCCAATGGAGGAAATGGCCGAGGATTCGGAAGCGGTACCGATGCCGGCGCGGGATCAAAGCGGTTTGGATTCGGGGTTTTTGCCAAAAAGACGGGGTTATGATGGGTTGTTGGCCACGCGCCGACGGGTCGTCGGGGGTGGCGTCACCGGCCGGACCAAGTGCAACTCCCCGCGGTCCAACAGTTCCCATTGGACGGTTTCGCCCCCTTCCAGGCCAATGGCAGCAGCCAGGGCCAAAGGGAAGCTGACATAGAAGCGAGGCTGTTTTCCCAGGGAACGCATCGCCTGGATTTTCAGTGGGTAAGTGGTTTGCATAATTCTGCGCTTTGTTTTCAGTTTGTGCTTGCCGAGCATACGATAGAGTATAAGCTATCACCATGTCCGCTGCTATTATTATTCCCTTCCAACCGGCCCTGCCGCAAGTCTTGCCCACCATCGAGGGTAATGTCGATTATCGCCAGTGGCGCGATCAACTGCTGCACATCGACGCACTGCTCATCGAAAGTGGTCTGGAAACTCAGTTCCTGGAAACCGACCTGCGCCGCTGGCTGGGCCGACGCAAAAAGCTCAGTGCGCCAGCTCAACAGAACCATCAACTTCACAGCCAACGCGCATTGCGTTGCAATATCGCTCGGACTTTGCTCGGGGAGGACTACCGGGGCTTTGCCGTCCGCCTGGCCGACAGCCCGCTGCTCCAACACTTCTGTCGCATTAGCCGGATCGACCTGGTGAAGGTGCCCAGCAAGAGCACGATTCAACGCTATGACCAATGGTGGCCCCAAGCCGAAGTGCGCCCACTCATTTATCAACTCCTGGCCCTGGGGGCTGCCGCCCCAGCGCAATTGCACCTGCCCGAGGCGTTGGATTTGGAAAGCGCCTTCCTGGATACCACCTGCCTGAGCGCCCCCATTCACTATCCGGTCGATTGGGTGCTGCTGCGGGACGCCACCCGCACCTTGATGAAGGCCGTCCAACTCATTCGTGGCCAGGGGCTCAAGCACCGGATGGAGGCACCCGAGAGTTTCATCCGGCGCATCAACAAGCTGTGCATCCAGATGACCCACGCCTGGAATAAAGCCGACTGCCAGCGCCAACGCAAAAAGACGCTGCGCCAGATGGACCGGCTGATAGGCACAGTGCGCGCTCATGCCCGACGCTACCGGGATTTGCTCGACGAGCACTGGGACCAAACTCAATGGACGCGGCCGCAGGCCGAGCAGGTGCTCCGGCGCATGGACCGGGTACTGGAGCAGTTGCCCAAGGCGCGTCACCAAGCCCGCCAGCGCATTCTCCAGGGCCAGCCTGTGGCCAATGCCGAGAAGATCCTCAGCCTCTACGAAACGGACATTCACGTGGTGGTGCGCCGCAAGGCCGGCGCCGAAGTGGAGTTCGGTAACACCTTGCTGGTCGCCGAAAATAAACAAGGTCTGATCATCGACTGGGATTTCTTTGAGGAGAGCGCTCCGGCGGACTCGGCCTTGCTGGGCCAGAGCGTGGGCCGAATGCAGCAGGCCTTCGACGCCAAGCTCAAGGCCGTGGGTGCCGACCGTGGCTTCGACAGTCAAACCAACCAGATTGGATTAGCGCAGGATGGGATCTACAACGGAGTGTGCCCGCGCTCGGTCCAGCAGCTTGAGCAGCGCAGCGGTTCCTGGAAATTCAAGCAGCTGCAACGGCGGCGGGCGCAGACCGAAGGGCGCGTGGGCATAATCAAGAACCGATTCTCGGCAGGTCGAATGCGCAACAAAGGCTTTGCGCACCGGCAACTAACGGTGACGTGGATCGTGTTGGTGCATAACTTGTGGGTGCTGGCACGGATGCGCCAGAGCATGGCGCAGGCACAGGCTCCGGCTAAGGCGGCCTAAAGGCCGCAGCGCGAGTTTTCAAATGCACTACAGACCGGAGGGGTCTGTACCGCGCTAGCCGGTTTTGACACAACATCCAGGCCAAGCAAGGATCGCCTCACATTAAAATTATGACAGCTCATCTACACTCAAGCTCTTCTTATGCAACAACCCAAAATCGTATTTTTGGGACAGGCTCTATATAATTCAATAATTCCCATTATCGGGTGAAGGCTTTCCCACCTCGGCTTCGGAGTCTGGAAAAACTCCTTGCCCGCAAGCGCCGTTCGGATGTAATCTCCGGCAAGCAGAGACTTTTCTCCCGGCGCAGCGAACTCCTCGGCTATCTCTTTGGCCAGCTCCAGATATTTCGACTTCCCGGTTCTCTCGTAGAGAAGACAAAGCG
>CAIQQM010000041.1 GCA_903873945.1 uncultured Verrucomicrobiota bacterium | reverse complement strand
TCCAGCTCGCTTATACGAAGCCGGTTATCTTCAACGCTCAACAGTCGCACGCAGGACAGGCCGATTGCATTGGGGCGACAGGGTGAGCGCGTGGCGAATATTCCATGCTCCTGCTGGTCCAGAAACGGCTTTACCACCAACTGCGCCGGTGTCGTGCGGTCAAACCAATACACCAGCCAAATTCGCTCAAATCCATCCAGGTCTTGTAATCCAGGGGCGAATTCTGGAAAAACTTCCACCCAACCTTCCACTCCTTTGGCCATGGCGCTTTGAATCGGAGTATCGGTAGCTTTCCGAAACGGGGAGTGGATAATGCCCAGGGGTTTGAGGCTCAGATTGCTCATGGCAGCCTTATACTGGAGAAGCCGGGAGACGAGCCACCAACACTTCCTGGTTGCAGCCCTTGCGCAGCCAGGTGGCCAGGCCGCGCTTCCGCAAAGACCGCTGCAATTCCCGAAAGTCGTAATGCTCGTGGGGATGGGTCTTGCCTTCTGCCCGGTGCGCGCGGGCTAATATTTGAAACCCGCGCGGACTGAAGTCGGCCATGACAACCTTCCCGCCGGGTTTCACAACGCGCAGCATTTCTTCCAGCACCTGATGAAAATGTAGGATGTGGTGCATGGCGTTCATAGTCACAACCGCGTCAAAGGTGCGGTCGGGCCATGGCAGGCGGGTCGCATCTTGAACCACGAAGCGAATCTTTTCCTCCACGCCCGCGTAGCGAGCATTGAGCCGTGCGCACTGTTGGTCCTCCACGGCGATATCCACAGTAGTTATCGCCGCTGAGTGGCGCGCCAACCCGACCAGGAAACGCCCCTTGCCAGTGCCGATTTCCAATACGGAACCCTCCAAAGGTGACGCTTGGGCTAGAACGAACTCGATGGCCGCTGGCGAGTCATAGCCAAACCGGCGCAAATGGGCCTCGCGCTTCAGGATTTGCTGGCGGTTTGCGAGCGTTTCAGAATCGTGTGTGGTTCTGTTCATTGGGCTATTGGCTGTCACCTGTCAATTCTCTGACACATGCGGCCTGATGCTTGAACCGTGCCAAGCTCAGGTTTTCCTCGCCAGCTTCAACGTCTTCACCTTGCGGAAGAGCGTGCTCGGATTAATGCCGAGTTCTTTGGCGGCCTTCTGGTGGTTTCCATCATTCCGGCGCAGCGAATCTGTGATGAGCAGCTTCTCCATTGACTCCAGCGTCATCGCCCTTCCCAGGCGCAGCGCATCACCCAGTGCGCCGCCCCGCAGAGGAGGCGGAAGGTGCTTCAGCTCGATTACCCCGCCCCGGCACAATACAAAGGCGTGCTCGATAATATTCTCCAGTTCCCGCACGTTGCCAGGAAAACTGTGCTCCATAAGCCGCGCCAGGACCTCATCGGAAACTCCCGCGATGTTTTTGTCTTTGAGCCGGTTGAAACGCGCTATGAAATGGTCAATGAGCAGCGGAATGTCCTCCCGGCGGTCCCGCAAGCTGGGCAATTCGATCCGAATGACGTGAATCCGATAAAACAGATCTTCCCGAAATCGCCCCTGTTCCACGAGCTTGCCCAGGTTCTTGTTGGTGGCGGCGATGACCCGCACGTCCGCCTTTACCGGCTCCACCCCGCCCAGCGGCTCGTAAATCCGCTCCTGCAACACGCGCAATAGTCGCGCCTGCATCGCTGGCGAAATATCGCCTATCTCATCCAGAAAAATCGTCCCGTTTTCCGCCAGTGCAAACCGGCCCGACTTGTCGCGGCGCGCGTCGGTAAATGCGCCGGCTTTGTAGCCAAACAACTCCGATTCCAGCAGGTTGTCTGGCAACGCCCCGCAATTGATGGCGACAAACTTCTTTGACCGGCGCCGGGACAGGTTATGCACCGCGCGGGCAAACAGTTCCTTCCCGGTGCCGCTGACACCTTCGATGAGCACCGTGCTGTCGCTCTCCGCAATTTGCGGCAGGATTTCAAAAATCTGCCGCATGGCTGAACTGCGCCCGATGATGTCCGAAAAGGAATTCTGCTGCTGCAGTTCCCGGTGCAGCTCTTCGACCAGGCGCAAGTCGCGAAAACTCTCCACCCCGCCGATAATCCGGCCCCGCTTATCCCTTAACGCCGCTGTGGAAATGCTGATGGGTATTTTCTGGCCCCGGGCATCAATGATATAGACCACTCGGTTAACCACCCGGCGGCTCGTGGAGAGGGTCTGCTTCAAGGCGCAGGCATTCTCGCAAATGCTGGCGCGAAACACGTCACAGCAGCGGCGGCCGATTGCATCAGCCCGCTTGATGCCAGTGATCTGCTCGGCGGCGCGGTTGAAAAAAGTTACACGCCAGTCGGCATCCACCGTAAATACGCCATCGGGAACGTAGTCCAGCAGGTTATCCAACATTAACGGGAGTCTATGCCGTTCGCTGATTGTGCGCCAGCGTCGAGAACGGCGCGTCAACGGGGCGTTGCAAATCGCCACACTTGTTCCGGCCGGTACCCGCATTTCGGCGTTGTTTTGAGCAGGGGCGACCCATCTCAACCTGCTGGCACCGCGATTGCTCGCTCTATTCTCAACTCAAATGCACACTAGTCGCACCCAACTCAAAGCCATGCAAGCCAGCGTCCATCCCTTCTGCCCAGTTTGCAGTGGATCAAACCCTTATGGCCTGGCCTTGGAATTTGCTGTCAATGACGATGGCAGCGTCACCGCGTCGTTTACGGGAACCTCGGTCGTGGAAGGCTTCCAAGGATTACTGCATGGCGGGACGATCGCTTCCCTGCTGGATGGAGCCATGACGAATTGTTTGTTTGCTCGCGGCTTGGCAGCGGTCACTGCGGAGTTAAAGGTGCGTTACCACAAGCCCGTGGCAATTGGCTGCGAGATGATCGTCCGTGCCTGGATGGAAAAGCCTTATCCGCCGCTCTACTTCATGCAGGCTGAGTTGAAGCAGGAAGGTTGCGTCAAAGCCACGGCTTTGGCCAAATTCATGGAGCATCATGAGTGAAACCATCACAGTCACGACGCTGATCGAAAACAGCGTCTATGCCCGGACCTTGCTAGGCGAACACGGTTTAGCCTTACATATCCAGGCGGGGCGGCGTGGTCTGCTGTTCGACACCGGCCAAAGCGATTTACTCGTGGACAATGCGCTCAAACTGGGCATCAGCCTGGCAGAAACTGAAGCCATCGTTCTAAGCCACGGACACAACGACCACACCGGAGGCTTAAAAGCCGCCCACAAAGCAGCCCCGCAAGCGCGGCTTTTTCTTCATCGCGCCGCCCTGTCCCCGAAGTTCGCCCGCAATCCCGACGGCAC
>CAIQQM010000040.1 GCA_903873945.1 uncultured Verrucomicrobiota bacterium | reverse complement strand
CTTTCCTCGGCGCGCTCGCCGCTGATGAACAACGTCTTCTTGCCCAGGAACCGCGGCTGGTTGCGGAGGGCGATCACGCCGACATCAATCTTCAAATACCCTGAGCACCAACGAACAGAGATATCTGCAGAAACCTGTGGGAACCTGAGGCGTGTTCCGGGAGGGCCCTTCCCGCCGGCTTGTCCGAGTGAGCCATCCGGGTTTTCCCAGTTCACGGGTGCTGTAGGCGTACTGTCTCTGAGCATTTCCCTCTCGAATCCTCCGATTCTCCAAGAGAAATAGAGGGGAACGTCGAATGCCCGGGCAAAAGCCCCGCAATAGGCCGGCGTGCTCGGCCAATCCATCAGGTGCGACCCATCGCGGCCGTCGATGTCATGGTGCCAAAGCTCGATCCGGTCCTTGGGGACGTTTCGGTCAAGCAAATGGAGGAAAGCGGCGGTGGAGTCCTTGCCGCCGGAGAATGCAACCACGACATGGTCGTAATCGAGTGGATTGACCACGTCTTTTGTTTGGCCTGGTCAACCATTCTCGGGGCTGAAGGGCCCAGTCCTCCAGCGTCTCAGGCTCGGGCTCTAAGTGGGTGCGGCTAGATCCTGCTGCAAAGCCTCTCGGGTCGCGGGGCTGGCATTCAGGATTTCGAAGATCAGCCCAAGTAATATGGAGGAATCATTCGGCAGCTCGATGGCGCAGCGAGCCATGTCACGGCGGGAATTCTGAGGGGTGAGCGTGATTATATGGTTAAAACTGTCCACGTAGATGCCCATCGTGATGAAAGTCCCGTTTCGCCCCAGAGACCGCGTCGTGGTGCCTGGTGGGAATCGAACCAACCCACTTTTGAGGGTGCTCATGTGTGGTGATTGGAGATCGCTTCCAGGGCAGCGGCGATTCCAGTGACATAACGGTGGT
The DNA here is from genome assembly GCA_903873945.1 of uncultured Verrucomicrobiota bacterium. Lineage (GTDB taxonomy): Bacteria > Verrucomicrobiota > Verrucomicrobiia > Limisphaerales > UBA8199 > CAIQQM01. Next base: position 924 of record CAIQQM010000040.1, on the reverse strand, counting down.
CCTCGACGTTAATTCCTGCGCAGGCGTGAGCCAGCGCCAGGCTTTCCAAGCCGTCAATGGCTGAGTTGTAGCTGGGTTGGTATTCTTCCCCGAAATCTTCGTCAGCTTCGGTGATGTGAAGCGTGGAGCTGCTGGTACCTCCGCCTCGCCCATCGAGTTGCAGGGTGATGGTGTCGGAGCCGACCCGGATCTCGATTTTCTTCACGCCTTTGTGTTTGGCCCATTTCGGCGTGCCGCGGGGATTCTCTTTTAGACCGGGCGGATTCAAGCACATTGGCCAGACTCGCAACCGATGCCAGGGGCAGCGCTCCTATTCGTGCCGCTTCACGACTCCTCGAGGAGCGCCAGGAGCTCCTGCTCCGAGATGACCGGGATGTTCATTTTCCGGGCCTTTTGGAGTTTGCTGGACCCGGAATCAGGCTCAGCGGCCACGAGGTGGGTGATCTCTTTACTGAAAGTATCCGTGTAATCATGCCCCTTGGCCCGGATCAATTGCTCGAAGTGGCTCTTGGGCCGGGAGAGCGAGCCGGTGATGCAAAACCGATGTCCGCCCGCCTTGCCTGGCGCCGGGGCCTCCGGGGCGATGAGCTCCACGCCGGCGTCGAGGAATTTTTGGATGAGCGGCTTTTGGGCAAGCAGATCCTCCTGCAAACGCCGTCCGATGTTGGGCACTCCCGCTTGATCCGCCAGTCGAATCAATTTGTCCGAAAGCCAATCGTCCAGCTTTTCAAATTCGCCGGGGACGGCTTTTTGAATCAAGGCCACGCGCCGCTTGCCAAGTCCGAAGATGCCTAAGGAACCCAAGAGTTGGCTGAGCGTCAGGCGGCGGCGTTTCTCGACCTCGGCCAGGAATTTGTCGGCGCGCTTCTCGCCCAACCTGACGCTGCCGCCAAGCTTGAGGGCGGCCAGTTGGTCGCGCCGGTG
>CAIQQM010000039.1 GCA_903873945.1 uncultured Verrucomicrobiota bacterium | reverse complement strand
GGAATCTTGCTGGCAATGAGCTGCTGGCGGGATTGCTCGAATGCCTTGGTGTGCGCGTGGTGCTCCTGGGTGTCCAGTTTGAGCTGCTTGCGCACCTCACGCATTAGCCGCTTGGGGGCAAGAAGCTCCATCATGGCCTCCCCCGTGAGCGGCATCTCAGGCTTGTCCCGAGGCACACGCCAGAGGATCTTCTCGAGGATACCGCGCTCAGCACCCAGTTCGCGCAGGGCGCCGGCGTTGACGACATACGCATTGGCGACGCTGCCCCCATAGGTGCCGAGCCACTGCTGGATTTCGCGCACCCGCTGATTACTGGGGGCAGGTCTGGGCAATTTCACTTTCATATCTCCATTGTAAGGCGCCACGGGGGCTGCCGTACGGGGTCAAACTGAAAAATGTGGACCTCGATAAGCTCAAAGACGCTTTGCAAAAGGCTGGAATTGCCTTCACCGAACGCCTTGTCCCCCACGCCAACCCCGCGACGACCAGTCTGGTGGTGCAGCGGATGGGATACGCCCTGTCCGTCACCCCAACCATGTATTACCATGGGCCGGTGGTTGAGATCCGGCCGAGTGGCGGCCCGAGGATGAATTTCCACACGAACAAAGACCCGGCTGAACTGGTCGCGGTCATGGACACGTTCGTGCAGGTGAGGAAATTGGCGGCCCGGCTGCAGCCGAAGTGGGCGACACGGCAAATGGCCCTCATCACGGGACGCAGTCCCGGGAGTCCGGTTTTGGTTTACGAACCCTGTTGCGCTCGCATCGCGATAATCCCGCGCCCCGCGAGTTTCAACCAACTCCACAAGCACTCGCCTGTCAAAAAGTACAAGATCGGCGCCTCGCCAAAATTGATCGCCACGGACTTGGTCCAGCTGCACCAAGAGAACACACCCAAGCGTTCGTGGGAGAGTTTCGTCGAGGACTGGAACTGCCAGTACGGCGCCTCGTTCGGACACGAACTGGCGTTGAGCGCCTCGTATATCTACGCTTGGAACGGAATGCGATTCTTAATGGATGGGGACGATTTAAGCATGGATGTATGGGGCCCAGTCTTCAGCGTTGCGTTTCCCGAAGCGATACGCCTGCTGGAATCGATTCAGGCCGTTCTGGGCAAAACCGTGAAGGGTCGCGGAAACGAAGAGGGGCCGCCCAGGGAGGCAGTCCCCGTCTGAATGAGGCAGATGTAAGAGACTTTCCGGCGCTTGGCGAATCTCCGACTCTGCTTTGGGATGGCGCCAGGAAAACCCTACCAAACAAAAAACCATGAGCCATAATGGTAGCACGAATACGCCACTTTCCGAGTTGAGGCGCCTGATCGACGAAGCCGATGAGGCTTATTACACGCGCGGCCAAGCCTGCGTGGAGGATGCCCTGTACGACCAGTGGAAAGAGGAACTTGCGCGAACAGCACCCGACGATCCGCGGTTGAAACGAGTGGGCGCCCACGTTCGGCAAACTCACTTGCAGAAGCGGCAGCACACCGTCCCCATGGGGTCTCTCTCGAAAGCCACCAACATCGGGGAGTTCCAGAAATGGGTGAAAGGGATTGGCGCCAAGGGCAAATTGCTGCATGCCTCCTACAAGATGGACGGAGGTTCCTTTTCCTTCGAGTTCCAGGACGGGCACCTGGCTGCCGCCATTTCGCGCGGGGACGGTCTGGTGGGGGAGGATATCACCGCCAACGCGCTCAAATTCCGCGGCATCCCCGCGCAGTGCCGGCTGGGAGGCCGTCCCTTCACGGGATTCATGCGCGGCGAAGTCATTCTGTCCACGGAGGACTGGTCAGCCCAGATCGATCCTGACGCTCAATCCAACCCGCGCAATTGCTGCGTGGGCATTGCGCGCCGGAAAAACGGGCACCAAAGCGAGCTCCTTCAGGTGTTTGCCTTCCGCGCTTTTGACCGCAGCGGCCGGCCGCTGTGCGCCACGGAGACCGAACAGACTCAAGCCATGCGGGCGATGGGATTTGAACCCGCCCCGAGTTTCACCGGGACAGCCGAGGCGGTTTGGGACTGGTACCTGAAAACCCAGCGCGACCGGCCCACGTTGCCGTACTGGATTGACGGCATCGTCGTCAAGCTGGACAGCATCGCTGAACAACTTTCGCTGGGCGAGACCGACCAGCGCCCCAAAGGCCAAGTCGCGCTCAAGTTTGAAGCCGAAGGGGCGGAAACCGTCATTCGCGGCGTCGCCGTGAGCGTCGGGCACACGGGCTGCGTGGTGCCGACGGCCTCCTTCGACCCGGTTCAAATCGGCGGCACAACCGTTACCTCCGCGACTCTGTGCAACTGGGATAACATTCGCCAGCTCAACGTTGGCATCGGGGATAAGGTCCGGGTCATTAAGGCCGGCGACATCATTCCGCGCATCATGGAGGTGGTGGAAAAGGCGCCGGAATCCGCAAAGATCCCCGAGCCCACATGCTGCCCCGCGTGCCAGGGGCAAGTCGGCCGCCGCAACAATGTTTCGGGGGACGAAAGCACGGCGCTTTACTGTCTCAATCCGGAATGCTCCGCAAAGCTCACCGGGAAGATCGACCGCTTCCTTTGCTCGCTGGACATCATCGGCATCGGCGAGAACCTCATCCAGTCTTTGATTCAGGACATGGCGGTCAAGGATCCAGCGGACCTGTACACGCTCAAGCACCGGCGCGACCAACTGGCCGCCCTCAAGCTGGGCGGCAGCGTCCGGTTGGGCGAGAAGCGCGCCGACAAGTTCCTGGCCGAGGTCGAGAAACGCCGCCGCCTGACGCTCAGCCAACTCTTGGGTTCTTTAGGCATCTTCGGACTTGGCAAGCGCCGCGTGGCCTTGATTCAAAAAGCCGTCCCCGGTGAATTTGAAAAGCTGGACGACTGGCTTTCGGACAAATTGATTCGACTGGCGGATCAAGCGGGGGTGCCCAACACCGGACGGCGTTTGCAGGAGGATCTGCTTGCCCAAAAGCCGCTCATCCAAAAATTCCTCGACGCCGGCGTGGAGCTCATCGCCCCGGAGGCCCCGGCGCCAGGCAAGGCAGGCG
>CAIQQM010000038.1 GCA_903873945.1 uncultured Verrucomicrobiota bacterium | reverse complement strand
TTGAGACGACGGCTCCGACAACCGCAATGGCTGTCTATCAGGCGGCGAAGGCGGGGCTCAAGAACTTCTCGTTGCTGGTTTCGCACGTCCTCGTGCCCCCGGCGATGGAAGCGATCCTCAGTTCGAGCGATTGCCGGGTGCAGGCGTTCTTGGCCGCCGGCCACGTTTGCGCGGTGATGGGTTACGAGGAGTACGTGCCGCTCGCCGCAAAATATAACGTGCCGATTGTGGTAACCGGCTTCGAACCCGTGGACATTTTGCAAGGCGTGCTGATGTGCGTCGAGCAGTTGGAAACCGGGCGGGCCGAGGTGGAAAACCAATACAGCCGCGCTGTGCGCAGGGAAGGCAATCGGCCGGCCCAGCGGTTAATCCGTGAAGTTTTCAGGGTCATTCCGCGCAAGTGGCGCGGCGTCGGCGAAATTCCCCGAAGCGGGCTGGGCTTGAGCGAAGCGTATCGCGTGTTTGATGCGGAACAAAGGTTCGGCGTGGCTGGGCTTAAGGTCGAAGAAGCTTCCGAATGTCTCAGCGGGCTGGTCTTGCAGGGCAAGATCAAACCGAACGAATGTCCCGCATTCGGCGCGCGTTGCACCCCCGAACACCCTTTGGGAGCGACAATGGTTTCCGCCGAAGGCGCTTGCGCGGCTTATTACCGTTACCGGCGAGAACCCAACCAAGCGATCGCCTGACTCAAAATGCATATCCCGACCGACTTTAATCCTGCCTGCCCGTTTCCGATCCAAAACTACCCCAACGTGTTGCTCGCGCATGGTGGCGGCGGGAAATTGATGCGAGATTTGCTGGGCAAAATGATCCTGCCCGCGTTTAGTAACCCGTTGTCCCGGCCTCAACACGATGCGAGCGTGTTTGAATTGGCAGACCGGCGCCTCGCGTTTACGACCGATTCCTACGTCGTGCGCCCCTTGTTTTTTCCGGGCGGCGATGTCGGTTCGCTGGCAGTGCATGGCACCGTGAACGACCTCGCCATGGCGGGGGCCCGCCCGCTCTACCTGAGCGCCGCTTTCATCATCGAAGAAGGGTTGCCCATGGAAACACTCTGGAAACTCGTGTGTTCCATGCAACAAGCGGCAAAGGCTGCCAATGTGCAAATCATCACCGGCGACACCAAGGTCGTGGACAAAGGCAAAGGGGACGGCTTGTTTATCAACACGGCAGGGATCGGCGTGTTGGAACACTCACTCACCATTGCCCCGCAAAGCGTGAAGCCGGATGATGCGATCCTGGTCAACGGCGACCTCGGGCGGCATGGCATGGCGATTATGGCCATGCGCGAAGGGCTCGAATTTGAAAGTGCAATTGAAAGTGACTCCGCTCCGCTTGCCGGGGCGGTTCTTGAACTTCTACGCGCCGGCATTGAAGTCCATTGCCTGCGCGATCTGACGCGTGGCGGCCTCACCAGCGTGCTCAATGAGATTGCGGAAGCGGCGGAACTGACGCTATCCGTCGAGGAAACCTTGATTCCCGTCCGTGAAGACGTTCGCGCCGCATGCGAGATCCTCGGGCTCGACCCGCTGCAAGTGGCTTGCGAGGGACGGTTCGCCGCGTTCGTTCCTGCGCGCGAAGTGGACAGGGCGGTGGACATTCTGCGCAAACAATCCTGTTGTGGTGGCGCTTGCCGCATCGGACAAGTCACTGGCCGGTCTGACGCCAAGGTGCTGCTGAAAAGTATGGTCGGTGCCCAGCGCATTCTCGATATGTCGAGTGGTGAACAACTGCCGCGAATCTGCTGAGCCATCTATTATTGTTTCTCCCTCCCCGCCTGTCGCTCATTAATTGGCGTGACCCCGCATTCCCCCTCCCGTACCTTTCCAAGGGTGATGAGTTGCAAAGTCTTGGATCGATGGTGTGAGCGGGGGATCCTCGCTTTGGTGATTACGATTCTCGTCGTCACTCCGCTCGCCTTCGGCGGACGGCCACAGTCGGCGGTGGGCTGTCGGCTTGACTTCCTGCTTCTTGACCCTTTCTTCGTCGCCCACTGGCTCGCTATTGCCGTTTGCGCCCTTTGGCTCTGCCGGATCTGGTTGACTCCGAACCGCCCTTTCCTGTGGCCTCCGATTTCCTGGGCTGTGCTCGCCTTTGTGGCCTATGCCATTGGCCGTTACTGGTACGCGGACATCGAATACGTTGCCCGTCAGGAGCTGATCCGCATCTTGGTTTATGCCTTCCTCTTTTTTGCCATCATCAATAACTTGCAAAGGCAGGACGCCGCGCAGATCGTCAGCTTCACCCTGATCTTCCTCGCCATGGCGCTCTCCTTTTATGCCATCTACCAGTTCCTCACCGGCTCAAGCCGCGTCTGGCATCTCGTTTCGGGATACTCATACCGCGGATCGGGCACCTACATCTCCCCGAACCATCTCAGCGGCTTTTTGGAAATGCTCTTGCCGCTTGGCCTTGCCTACACCCTCGTCGGCCGTCTCAAACCCGTCGGAAAAGTGCTCCTCGGCTACGCTTCTCTCGTTATCCTCGCGGGCATTACCGTTACCATCTCGCGCGGAAGCTGGGCCTCGGCCGCCTTTTCTTTGATCCTCTTTTTCTCCATCCTTGCCCTGCGCCGAACCTACCGTCTGCCGTCCTTTATTCTCCTCGTGGTCGTGATTGGCGGAGGTGTCTTTCTCCTTCCCAAAAGCTATTTCATTCAAGCCCGGTTCAAAAACATGTTTTCTCAAACCGGTGTGAATGACGACATGCGCTTCTCTCTCTGGCAGCCCGCTGTCAGGATTTGGCAGGATCATCCCTGGTGGGGTGTCGGCCCCGACCATTTTGATTATCGCTTTCGCCAATATCGCCCGGATCTGGTTCAGGCCCGGCCCGACCGCGTGCATAATGATTTCCTCAACACTCTCGCCGATTGGGGTGCCGTGGGCGCCGCCCTCGTTGCTTCCGCTTGGGTCCTGCTCGTTTTCGGGATTCGTAAAACCTGGTCCTCCGTGCTCAGTGCCCAGCGGGATCTGGGTGGAAAAACGCATAGCAATAAATTCGCTTTCTTCCTGGGCGCCTCCATGGGGCTCGTCGCCATCTTCGTTCATTCGATGGTTGATTACAACATGCACGTTCCTGCCAACGCGCTTTTGGCCGTCGCTTTGATGGCCCTGCTGTCCAGCCAGATACGTTTTGCAACAGACCGGTTCTGGGCAAAAGGGGCCCTCTTGGCCCGGGCAGTTGCCAGCGCGGCTCTCCTGGCCGGCATCGCTTATCTGGGTTGGCAGGGGTGGCGCCACGCTTCCGAAAATGCCTCGCTCGCTCGTGCCGCCTTGGCGCCCAATTTTTCTTCCGCCAAAATCGAATGGCTCACTAAAGCCTTTGCCGCCGAACCGATGAATCCCGAAACTGCCTGGGCTGTCGGCGAAGCCTTTCGCGTCCAGAGTTCTGAGGGCGGGCGAAATTATCAGGAACTCGCCACCCGGGCCATCGACTGGTTCGGACGCAGCATTAAGCTTAACCCTTGGGAGGCCCTTGGTTATTTGCGCTACGGCTGGTGTCTCGATTGGCTGGGACGCACCGCTGAGTCGGCTCCTTATTTCGACCGCGCCGACCAGGTTGATCCTAATGGCTACTTTACCATGGCCAATATCGGGTTGCATTACGTGGAGTTGCGCGATTACGCCGCCGCCAAACCGTGGCTCGAACGCTCATCCCGCTTGCAATGGCAGGATAATCCCATCGCTGCCAATTACCTCAATATCGTCAATCTCAAATTGCTCGAAGCCGCCACTAATGATCTTGGCGCCAGCCTTGATTTCCCCCTTCCTTGACCCTGAACTTGGCCCGAAATATGCCGTCAAAACCTCATGTTTTTAAAGCATATCGAGAGCCAGCCTTTCCCAGTTGGCCCTCAATATTCGGTTGACAATCGGTGCCCTTACTTTAAAGTTTTGAGTAGGTTGATGCCGCGCGAATCGCGAGAGTAATTATGAAAGAAATTCGAAGTCTGATTAGTGGTTTGATCCTGTCCGGGATCGCCTTGGCCTTGGTCTCCACCGCCGATGCCCAAACCGTAAATCAAGGCGTTGCCATGGTCATTCGCATCAAAGGCGCTGCCCGTTGCAAAGTTGCCGGCGTTTGGTATCCCCTTAAAGTCGGTGCGGCCTTGAATCCTGGCACCTTGATCCAAACCGAACTAACCAAAGGCTCCTACGTCGATATCATCTTTGGCGAAACCAATACGCCCATGCCCAACTTCACCGCCTCGACGCTGGCTTATCAGCCAAACGCTGAGCAAAATGTCGTCCGAATCTGGGAAGACTCCGCTTTGGGTATCGACAAGCTGACATCTATTCAGACAGGTTCGGATGTCGTCACGGAAACACAACTGGATTTGCAGCGGGGTCACATCTTCGGGAAAGTGAAAAAAATGTCCGCCGCCTCCAGGTATGAGGTCAAGATCCCCAATGGCGTCGCCGGCATCCGCGGCACGGTGTACGAACTCTACGCCTTGGGCCTTATTCGTGTTCTGGTCGGCTCGGCTGTCATGTCTTTCGTCGGCCCTGATGGCCAGGTTAGGACCCAGGTTGTAATGGGCCTCCAGCAATACGATGCCCGTACTGGGGAACTCACTCCTCTCCCGCCCCCTCTGCTTCCGGGAATGGAGCACACTGCCCATGAGCTCCAGGTGGCCCCGCCGGTATCGCCGACGCCCATTGTCGCTCCCCCGTCCATCAATTATGTCTCGCCGACCGTGGGGCAGCGTCCTCCCGGGTGATCGTTTTGCTATTTCGCTTTTGGTAAACCAGAGCAGCCTTGTGTTGTTCTGTTTTTTTTGTTTTCTTCGCATCGGTGAAGCTTAGGCCTTTCAAACGCATTCCCGGCTGGATCACGTTAGGTGTCGTTTCCTTCGCCTGCATCCTTTGCCTGCTTCGCCTTGATCTTTTCGAACGGCTCGAGCGGATGACTTATGACATGCGCGTTCGCGAGGCGCTCAAGTTTGCTTCGCCCGTCGTCGCCAATTTCGGTCTCGTTTTCATCAACGAAGACAGCCTTAAGAGCGTTTGGAACGGTTCTCTCGGATACCACTTCGGCTTGTACTGGCCGCGCCAGGTCTATGGCCGCCTGCTTGAGGAAATGGCAAGCCAGGGCGCCCGGGCCGTTGCCTTCGACATTATCTTCGGCGAGTTGCGTCCGGATCATCCTCCGGTCCGTATGGCTGATGGGAGTTACATGGAATCGGATGCTTTCTTCGCGCTCCAGCTTCAGTTGGCCCGAAATGGCGTCATCGCTTTCACCAAGGAGGTCAAGCCGCCCGCTCTGTTTCTCACCAATGCGCTGGCTGCCGGTGACATCACCACCGAAAAGGATCCCGACGGCATCTTGCGCCGGGTTCAGGCCTTCAGGGTCTATACCAATTGGCACATGGCTTTCCGCAAGGCGGAAAAGGAGTTCGGCCTCGATTTGGACAAGGCGCGGGTTGAACCCGGGCAAATCCTTCTGCGCCAGGGCAAGGAGATTATCAGGGTGCCGCTCGACAATGACGGCAATTTCGATTTGGCCGATTTCGTCGGCGATAAAATCCCGCCGGGCATGGTACGGAAGGATAAGCCTTTTACCACCGAACGCGTCTGGCACATGGGGGTTGTGCTCGGGGCTCGGGAATTGGGACTCGACTTGGCCCGGGCCGACGTTGACCTCCCGCATGGCCGAATCACATTGCGTGGCCCGGGCGGGGTCGAACGGATCATCCCTGTTGACTCTGACGGCTATCTCTACATTGACTGGTGTTTGCCTCCCGAGGATCCCAGGCTCACTAAAGAAGCGATTCAGGAACTCCTGCTTCAAGACCGCCTGCGGCTCGAGGGGAAAACCGGCGGTCTGACCAACCGCTGGAGGAATAAATTGGTTGTCGTCGGCTCAAGCGGCGTTATCGGCAACAATCTAAGTGACCGCGGCGCCACCCCCTTCGCCAAAGACACTTTGCTCGTCAGTAAACATTGGAACGTGGCCAACTCCATTATCACGGGCCGCTTCGTCCGCCGTGCCCCTTTGAGCGTTGATCTGGCCATTGTCGTCGCTCTCGGCCTTGCCGCCGCGCTTCTCACCTGGCAGTTGCGCCCCCTCCTTGCTTTCGCGGGCGTGCTCCTCCTGGGGGCGTCTTACATTGTCCTCGGCGTGGTGCTTTATGTGCGTTTCCGTTATTGGGTCCCGCTGGCCTTGCCTGTCTTCAGCGGCTTCCTCACCAATGTCTGCCTCGTCACCTGGCGCGTTGTCTTCGAGCAGGCCGAGCAGCGTCGGGTCAAATCCATCTTCTCAAAAATTGTCTCCCCCAAAATCGTCAATGAGTTGCTGGCGGCTGAGACCTTGTCCTTGGGCGGTGCCCGTCGCCAGATCACGGTGTTTTTCGCCGATGTGCGTGAATTTTCTTTTTTTACCGACTCCGCCCAGGAGTGTGTCTCTGAATACGTGCGCCGGCAACGTCTGGCCGCTCAGGCCGCGGAAATTTGCTTCGACAATCAGGCTCGCGAAACACTCAATACGGTGAACACTTACCTTGGGCTCGTGGCGGACATGGTCATCAAACAGGACGGAACGCTCGATAAGTTCATCGGAGACTGTGTAATGGCGTTTTGGGGCGCGCCCACTCCCAATCCCAAACATGCGCTGTCCTGTGTGCGCGCGGCGATCGACGCTCAAAGAGCTGTCTGCGAATTGAACCGGCAGCGGGTTGTCGAAAACAAAAAGCGCGAGCTCGAAAACCTAGCGCGCGTTTCCGCAGGCCTCCCGCCCCGGCCGATTTTGCCGATACTGTTCCTCGGCAGCGGTATCAATACCGGTATGGCTACCGTGGGACTGATGGGTTCCCAGGCGCATACTTCGAATTATACTGTTTTCGGACGCGAAGTGAACCTTGCCAGCCGTCTGGAGAGCGTTTCCGGGCGCGGACGTATTTTCATCAGCGAAACGACCCACCAGCATCTGTTGCGGGATGATCCGGCTTTGGCCGCTACCTGCACGGCATTGCCGGACCATAACCTCAAAGGCTTTCTTTCAGCCGTGAAAATCTACGAGGTTCCCTGGCGCCCCCCCGGCTCGCCTCCTCTTGATGAGGAATTTCCTCCTGGCGCGGCTGCCGATGGCGCTTCCTTTACCGGTTTTATCCAACGCGGCAGTTTATAGCCGGGGCGGTTGTTCCTCCCGCAGCCGCCCTTCCGGATTTCTGACTCGTCAACATTTGCGCGCTTGCTACAGTATTGACATGCGAACCGCGATTTATCCCGGAAGTTTCGATCCGCTGACCAATGGCCATTTGGATATTATCCAGCGGGCTGTTAAGCTTTTTGATCGTGTAATCGTCGCTGTAGCCAAAAGCGAAAGCAAAAACCCGCTGTTTACGCTGGAAGAGCGCGTCCAGATGGTCACTCGGACCATCCACCACATGCCGGCGGTGCAAGTCGATTCCTTCGACGGATTATTGGTTCAATACGCTGAGAAACGCTCAGCTCAGGCAGTGATCCGCGGTCTGCGGGCCGTCTCTGATTTCGAGTTTGAATTTCAGTTGGCGCTGATGAATCGCAAATTGAACGAGCGTGTCGAAACGATTTTCATGATGCCAAAGGACGCGTATACCTTTCTTAGTTCGCGGATTATCAAGGAGATTGCCCATCTGGGAGGCGACGTCAGCGCTTTTGTGCCGGCGCACGTGCGAACGGCCTTGCACAACAAGTTCAGCCATGCCCCGGCCTAGCCAGGAGTTCTATGCCGCTGCTCATTAACCTTCGTCATCTGGAGTCCTGCCCGGTCCGCTTGGCCGGTCGCGTGAATGTGAGCGAACTGGACATCGATCCTCATGACGAGGTGATCCGGGTCTCCCAGCCGGTGGAATACGAGTTGGAAGTGCAGTCGGTGGATAACGGCTTGCTGCTTCAAGGTCACCTGCACTTGACCCTCGATTGCCAATGCGTTCGCTGTCTTAAACCATTCCCTTACAGCCTCAAGCTTGACCATTGGGCCTGCCATTTGCCTCTTCAGGGCGAGGACGCTGTTGCCGTTGACAATGACTGCGTGGACTTGACGCCGTTCCTGCGGGAAGATATCCTTCTTGCGTTTCCACAGCATCCGTTGTGTAACACGGAATGTCGGGGGTTGCCCAGGACGTTAATGGGCAATCCGAAGAAAGCCAGCAACGCCGACCGGGTTGGAAAGGGTTTGTCTGCGTGGGCCGAGTTAAATAAACTTAAGCTTTAGTATTAGAGCATAGAGAGTAAAAGAATTATGGGTGTCCCAAAGCGTAAACCATCGAAGAGCCGCCAACGCATGCGCCGCGCCTACAACAGCGTGATGACCTTGCCCCAGCTTAGTACCTGCCCGCAGTGCGCGGCTCCTTACATCCCCCATCGCGTCTGTCCGGCTTGCGGCTACTACAGGGGGCGCCAGGTCATCACGGTGACCGCTGGCGCTTGACCGGTCCGGGGCCGCGGAAACAAAGGTCTCTTCCGCATCCGGTCTCTCGTATGCGAATCGCAGTGGATGTCATGGGTGGCGACCACGGCTGCGGCGTTGTAATCGAAGGTGCCAAACGCGCGCTTCAGGCTGATAAGAGAATTACCGCTCTTTACTTGGTCGGAAACCAATCCGCAATTCACGCCGCATTGACCCAGAGCGGCTTTTGCGACCCTCGCGTTCAGGTTGTCCATGCCAGCGAGGTCCTGACGATGGACGATAAGCCATCCGCCGCCGTGCGTAAGAAAAAGGACAGCTCTATTGTCCGTGCGGTCGAGCTGGTCCATGAAGGCGGGGCGGATGCCGTAATTTCGCTTGGCAACACGGGAGGCATTTTTGCCGCCGCCACATTCAGGCTGGGCCGCATTCCCGGCGTGGATCGTGGCGCCATTGCTGCGGTCATTCCTACACCCGACCATGATTTCGTTCTGCTCGATGCCGGCGCCAACATCGAGTGCAAACCCATTCACCTCGCCCATTACGCCGTTATGGGAAGCATCTACTCGCGCGAGATTTTGGGTTGCGAGAATCCCCGCGTTGGCATTCTTAGCATCGGGACCGAGGATTCCAAAGGCAATGAGCTTACGCTGGAAGCCTTTAGGCTCTGCAAGCAACTCGACCTCAATTTTGTCGGCAATATTGAAGGACATGATCTCTTTAGAGATAATGTCGAAGTGGTCGTTTGTGACGGCTTTGTTGGTAACATTGTGCTCAAGACTTGTGAAAGTCTTGCCCTCGCTCTTTTCTCGATGCTCAAACGGGAGCTGACCGCCAATCCCAAACGCAAGCTCGGCGCTTTGCTCGCCCGGAACGCATTCCGCAGCATTAAGCGCCGCATGGACCCGGAAGGTTCTGGCGGCGCGCCGCTCCTTGGCTTTAACGGCGCTGTCATGAAGGCACACGGTTCCGCTCGTGAGCGTCAGATTGCCAGCGCTATCCAGATCACCGCCGACAATATCCAGCACCATGTTAACCAGATCATCGCCCGGGAAATCGCCTGCGCCAATGAAAACCTGGTTCCCGCTGACGCCGCTGCCCCCGTCATACTGTCGCAGAATGAGGGTTAACTTCCCTTGAGTGTTCGCTCTCAAACTCGAACTGCTTCTCACCGCACCCAACATGAGCCCGATAACTTCCGCAAAATTTAAGAACCCGCGCGCCAAGTACAACTTTCAGGGCCGAACGTGTTCCATCACCGGCGTTGGCTCCTATGTCCCCGCCAAAGTGATTACTAACGCCGACCTCGAAAAAATGGTGGACACTACTGACGAGTGGATTACCACGCGTACCGGGATCAAGGAGCGTCATATTGCCGCCCAGGACGAATTCACTTCTGATTTGGCTTCTCGGGCTGCCTTGCGTGCCTTGGAAAACGCCGGCGTCACCCCCCAGCAACTCGACCTCATCATTATTGCCACCATCACGCCGGACATGCCCTTTCCCTCGACCGCCTGCCTCGTGCAGCGCAAAATCGGTGCGCACCGCGCCGCTGCTTTTGATCTGGAAGCCGCCTGCTCCGGCTTTATCTACGGGCTGGAGATCGCTCAGCAGTTTATTATGTCCCGCACCTATGACACGGTGCTGGTTGTGGGCGCCGAAAAGCTCTCTTCGATCGTTGACTGGAAGGACCGGAATACCTGTGTGCTTTTCGGTGACGGCGCGGGGGCCGCTGTGCTCCAGAACCGCCCGAATGCTCACGGCCTTCTTACCGCCGTTATGGGCGCTGATGGTGGAAAAGCCGATCTGTTGTCGATGCCCGGCGGTGGCAGCCGCTGCCCGGCCACGGCGGAGTCGGTTGCCGCTCACATGCATTATCTGCGTATGGAAGGCAAGGAAACCTTCAAGAATGCCGTTCAGGCTATGCTCACCGCTGCGCGGGAAGCCCTGCGCCGTTGTGAAATCGATATCTCCCGCATCAAATGCATCATTCCCCATCAGGCCAACCGCCGTATCATTGACGCCGTCAGCGAGCGGCTGGGCGCCAAACCCGAACAAATCTTCATCAATCTCCACAAATACGGCAATACTTCCGCCGCTTCCGTCGCCATTGCCCTGGACGAGGCTGTCGCTTCTGGCCGCTTCCAGCGCGGTGACCTGATTATGTTGATGGTTTTCGGCGCCGGCCTGACTTGGGGCGCGGCTGTCATCGAATGGTAATTCCCGGTCGCTTTTGCGTATTCTGCTCTTTGAGGAAGCTTAATTTGACGATTTGAGGGTACATGGTATACTAATCAGGCTGTATGAGTGCGAGAAAAATTGAAGATGCCGGTTCGTTTCAGCAGGTTACCATCGAAGCCCGGCAGACTCGGTTGGCCCTTTCGCCGGGTTCCGTCATCGTTCATAAGAGCGGGATCGAGTTTCGCAGTCCGGCGCCTTTCTCGCCCTGGGCGGAAATGGTGATGACGCTCCAATCCCCGCGGGACGGTGGGAAGATCCACTGCAATGGGGTCGTGATTGCCTGCACGGGCAACAAACACACCGGGTACCACGTTTCGTTGGTTTTTACAGGTCTCTCCAGGCAGGCCCAGGCCCGGTTGAGCGCGATGGCCCTCAACCAAATTCTCTAGCTCGAATCGCATTGGCAGCCGGACATTGCGGTATGCCGGGTGGAAAACTCCCCGCTCTAATCTTTCCGCGGGTTGGATTTTCGAACAACAACTCTCTGCCGGCAGACTGGTGAAGGCTCGGCTTCCTTGCCGCTTTGATGGGGTTGGTGCCCCCGGCCGGTTTTTCAACTTTGGTCAAGCCCGCAATTCTGATAGCTTTTTTCCATGGAACTGTTTCATCGCATCCTGAAGACAGCTGTCGAGGGCGGCGCCTCGGATGTTCACCTCAAAATCGGAACCCCCGTCGTTTTGCGCATCAACCGGCAGCTGATTGCCATCGAGTGCCCGTTTCCTACCTCGGACTGGATAAACAACGTGGTGAAGGAGATCACGCCGGGCCATTTGCTCCAGCGGCTCGAGGGACAGCGCGAGATCGACTTTTCCTACTTCCTGCCGGCGGTGGGACGCTTCCGCACCAACCTCTTTCAGCAGCGCGGCCAATGGTGTCTCGCGATGCGTTATGTGAAAACCAACGTGCCGGGTTTTGAAGAATTGGGCCTGCCCGGTCAGATCAAGAAAATCGCCGAGTCATCACGCGGCATCGTGCTGGTGTCAGGTTCGACCGGTTGCGGCAAGTCCACGACCCTGGCGGCGATGATCGAGCATATCAACGCCAACTTTAAACGACACATTATCACGCTGGAGGACCCCATTGAATACGTATTCGAGGACAATCAGTGCATCGTCGAACAGCGCGAAGTGGGGTTGGACACGCTCTCGTTTCATCATGCCTTGAAACATATCCTGCGCCAGGACCCGGACATCATCATGATTGGCGAAATGCGCGACTCGTTTAGCTTTACCGCGGCGATGAGCGCGGCCGATACCGGCCACCTGGTGTTATCGACCCTGCACACCACCAATGCTTCCCAGTCCGTCAGCCGGATTCTCGATTTCTTCAAACCAGACGAGCGCGACCAGATCCGCCGCCAGTTGGCGGGCGCCTTGCAAGCCGTCATTTGCCAGCGGATGGTTAATACGCTTTCCCAGTCAATGAAGCCGGCAATGGAGATCATGATCAATACCCCAACGGTCAGGAAGTTGATCGAGGAGAACCGGCTCGATAAACTGGCGGCGGCCATCGAAACCTGCGGCGACGAGGGGATGCAAAACTTCAACCAGGCGCTCTTCCAACTGGTGAAGCAGGGAAAAATCAGCGAGCAGGAAGCTTTGAGCAAGGCCACCAATCCGCAAGCCCTGGAAATGAATTTTAAGGGGATCTTCCTGGACGAAGGCCGAAGAATCCTGTCCTGAGACGCGCCGCTTCTCCGGTTGGCCGCAGCGCTCAAGCAAAGTGGCGGGGTCAGATGAGGCCGCTCGTGAGGGGCGGGGCGGCTTTCTGTGGCGCAATGTAAAGTTCGCTCGTTTCGAGATGCTTGACGATCATGTCCACCGTGCGGCCGAGGGCTCCGGCATTCTCGCGAACTACTTTCAATGCGTTCCTTCCGAGTTGTTCGCGGCGGGCCGTATCTGCTAGAAGTTCATCGAGGGTTTTCCCGAGTTCCGCCGCGTCCTGCACCTGCACCGCGCCATCTTGCGCCAGAAAACTGCGCACAGCTTCCGCGAAGTTCTGCATGTTCGGCCCGAAGACTATTGCTTTGCCCAGCGCGCCCGGCTCAATCGGATTTTGTCCGCCCCGGGAAGTGAGGCTTTTCCCGACAAAAATCACCGTTGCCTGCTCGTAAAAATACTTTAATTCGCCGGTGGTGTTGACAAGAAGGCAATCGACCTGCCCGGGCTGCATGAGTGTGCCGCTTTGAATTTCGTTGCGATAAACGAACTTGAGCCCGCGCGCCTCCAGTTCCCGGCCGACATCCCGGCTGCGCTCGAAATGGCGGGGGACGAGCACAAGAAACAGGTCCGGAAAACGAACGCGCAACTGGAGGAATTTCTCCGCGAGGATGCTTTCCTCCCCGGGATGCGTGCTCCCGCCGACCAGCAGGCGCGCTCCCGGCGGAACCCCGAGTTGCCGCAGCATCGCGGGCACATCCAGCAACTGCCTCTCTTCCAGTTTGGCCGCGTCGAATTTCAAGCTCCCGACGATCTGAATCGCTTCGGGCCGGCAACCCACGTCACGCAGCCGGGCGGCATCGGCCTCATTTTGCGCGCCCACGCCGGTAAACGAGGCGAAGAGCGGTTTGAAGAGAAAACCAAAAAGCTTGTAGCCACGATACGAACGGTCCGATAAACGGGCATTCACCAGAAACAAGGGAATCCTTCGCGCTTTGGCGTGCCAGAGGAAATTCGGCCAGATTTCCGCTTCCACGAGCAGGATGGCGGACGGCCGGATGGTTGCCAGCGCCCGGTTGACGCAACGGCGGCGATCGATGGGATAGTAACTCCTGCCACTGCGGGCTGGCAGTCTGCGCTGCAATTCGCCCATGCCGGTTGTGGTCGTGGTGGAAACGACGAACTTCAAATTGGGCAGGCGGGGTTCCAGCGCGCCGATGAGTTGCAGGCAGGCATTCACTTCCCCGACGCTAACGGCGTGCATCCAGAGCGTGTGGCGGTTTGTGAGGGCCTGCTTGAGATTGGGATCGTATTTCCCGAACCGCTGGCCGAAACCCTGTTGCCAATTGCCTCGCCGCCGCATTCGCATGAAGTAATACGGCGACGACAACACAAAGAATATTATGAAAAAAATGTTATAGAGGAAACGCACATTCGCCGTTCACCGGCCAATTCTTGCGGCATTCTTCATCATTTCGGCGGGTTGCGCAAAGAAATTTCTGCTTGGCTGCGGCGCAATAAACCAAACGCCCCCTCCCCATCGGATGGGGAGAGGGCGGATGGCAATGCCGTTGTTTTTTATTCCTACCAGGAATAGCTCAATCCGCCGGAGACGGTTGAGGAAGTGAGTTTTGAATTCAGGTTGGCGTCATAGTTCACAAACCCCTGGATCGCCTTGTTGAACGCCACGGTCAGGCCGCCACCCAATACCGCGGTGTCGGCGCCCAGTTCCACGCCGCGAACAATGAAGTCGCCGCTTCCGCCAACAAAGCTGGCGTTCACATCGGCGTATCTGTCCATGAATTCGTGCTTCCAAACCGCGCGCAACGCCGGAATGAATTGCACGCCGGTCTTCTTGCCGAACTGCGCGGCCAGCCGCACGCCCACGGCGGAACGGAAACTGTCCATATCCACGCTGTTCACGTTCAAGCCATAATTATGGCCATCGGTCGCGGTGCCGGTTTCACTGAAACTATCCTGCCACAGGTGCGCGTAGTTCAAACCGATGGTGGGTTCAACCGTCAGCCAGCCGAACTCGAAGGCGTAACCGCCTTCGGCGGACAATGAAAGTATGCCGCCATCATAGCTGCCGTCGGCCTGCTGTGAGATGGACCCCACGTCAATGAACCGCGTCGTGTCTGTATGGAGGAAACCGTAACTCAATATGCCATCCAGATGCCACGGGCCGTTCACATATCCGCCGTAGCCGGCGAGCTGGAAAGCGTTCACTTTCCCATTCGCGCCAGATCCGCCAACGTCCGCGTTGTCCTGCGAGTAGCCCATGCCCAAACCAACCAGCAGCTTGGGAGTCAGGCGATAGTCCAATCCGCCGCTCAAGCCGCTGATGGTGTAGTTGCCGCCAAGCGCGTTGCCATCGTCACCCACATGGCCGAACGAGCCGAAGCCCTGCAGCCAGATGTCCAGAAGCGGGTTCGTCTCCGCTTTTTGCATGGGGGGCAGCGTCGAACCGGCGCTGGCCAGTTGGACAGGCTTTAAGCTTGCAGCATAGCCACCGTTCTGACCGCCGGCACTCATGCGTCCCGTGCGCTGCGCAATTGAATTATTGAAGGCATCCTGCTGCTGCACATCCAGCATCCCGAGGGTGCCATGAATCTCACCGCTCATGCTGTCCAACGCGGCCCGCGCTGCGCCGGCCGAGGGCAGCCAGAAGAACTCGGTGACCAGGTTGGACATGCCAGGTGTCGGCGAGTCCACGATGCCGTCCAAGGCGCCCGCAACGGCATTTTGGTTGAAAGTGTTGGCCACGGTGGTGAATTTTTTCCGATCTAGAATCAGATAAACGTCGTTCACACTATTTGACAGCCAACTGGTGAGGAACAATGCCCCATAAGGGTAGAATTGCGGCTCAATGTAGCTGGTGCCGTATGACCCGACGACTCCGTTTGTGGCCGTAAGGATGTCATAGATTGTCTCGGAACCGTAAATCTTACGATCAAGCAGTTGCGCAATGACATCTCCGCCATTGATCGTCGCCGTGCCGTTCACCTGGAGGTGATCGGAAAGGCCGGTGCTATCCACTTGCGCATGATAATCGTTCCAATTGGTATATGATCCGTTGATGGTCAGGTTGCCGGGAGAATTACCCGGGGCTAAGTAGCCATGGTTGTCCACGGTGCCGTTGATGACGCCCGCGCCGCCCAGGGTCGCGCCTTCATACACGAGTACCAATGGAGTATCCAACTCGCCATTGACCCGCAGCAATCCACTGTCCACGATGGCATTGTTGGAGAACCAGTTGGTGCCGGTCAGGTTCCAACCTCCACGGCATGAACTGGCATACACATCAAGAGTTGAGAAACCGCTGAAGCCAGAAATGCCATCGCCGTATTCGCCATGGCCATAGAGAAACGCCCTGTCGTTGCCGCCGCCTACGATATTGCCATAAACGTGCGAGCGATTCTCAAGCATCACGATGTTGCCAGGGGAAGAATCCAGCTGAATGGCTGTGCCGTTGCCACCGGTAATCGTGCCGTAATTATCCACAACGCCTGTGCCGCCGGAAATCCATACGCCATAACCATTGTCACCAGTAATTGTCCCTCTATTGATCACATAACTGGTGGTGGGGGCCACACTGGGTGTTACACTGCCTATGTTGGGTGTTATACTAGCGCCGATGATGGATACCCCATTGTTATATCCCTCAATGGTTCCGTGACGCTCGTTGTCCACGGTGCCGCCGGCGCCCAGGTAAACGCCGCTGATAGCCGAGCCTTGAATAACAGATTCAGCAGAGCTCGCTGATGTAATTATAGGAGTTAGTCCGCCGGAGATCTTGCCGTTATTGTACACATAACCGGTGCCGCCGTAGATCTCCACGCCATTGTAATATCCTCCCGAAATGGTTGCTTGATTATTGCCACCATATTCCGAAATGGTTGCGCTATCATTTCCCCCATCGTTTCTGGAGCGCCGGCTGGTCTGGTTGACTACGACTCCGCCACCTTGCAACGAGACGCCGCGGTAGGTGCCTGTAATTGAGCCGGAATTGGTCACGGAGCCGATGCCGCCGGTGATGACCACGCCATAGTTATTTCCTGAAATGATTGCTTGATTATTGCCAGCATATTCCGAAACGGTTTCGCTATCATTTCCCCAATCATTTCCGCCGTGGCGCTGGCTGGTCTGGTTGACCACGACTCCGCCGCCCGCCAGGCGAACGCCGGTGTCGTTGGTGCCGGTGATCGTGCCGGAATTGATGACAGTGTTGCTGCCCCCGATGCCGGTGATGAATACCCCACTGTAATATCCCTCAATGGTTCCGTGCCGGCCGTTATACACACTGCCGCCTTGATTCATGTAAACGCCGTTCCCATTGACCGGAGATGGGCCTTGAATAACTGATTCGGCAGAGTTCGCCGATGTAGTTAAAGGAATCCCTCTGCCGGAGATATCGCCGTCATTGTACACAGAACCGGGGCCGGCGATGATGACCACGCCATTATTACCGCCAGAAATGGTTCCGTGACGCCGGTTATCCACGACTCCGCTACCCCCAGAAACCCCTAACAGCACGCCGGCGTTGTTGGTGCCTATGATCGTGCCGGAATTGAAGACCGCGTTGCTGCCTCCGCCGGTGATGGCCACGCCATAGTCATTCCCCGAAATGGTTCCGTGACGCTGGTTGTCCACGGTGCCGCCATCTTCCAACCAGACGCCGTTGCCCCTTTGACCGGAGATGGAGCCGGAATTGGTCACGTAACCGGGGCCGGCGATGATGACCACGCCATTATTACCGCCAGAAATGGTTGCTTGACTATTCCCCTCATATGCCGAAGCGGTTTCACTATCATTTCCCCCATCGTTTCTGTAGCGCCGGCCGGTCTGGTTGACCACGACACCGCTACCCCCCGAAACCCCTAACAGCACACCGGCGTTGTTGGTGCCAATGATCGTGCCGGAATTGAAGACAGAGTTGACGCCACCGCCGGTGATGGCCACGCCATAGTCATTCCCCGAAATTATTCCGTGTCGGCCGTTATCCACGCTGCCGCCTTGATTCATGTAAACGCCGCTGCTGCTGACCACGGGGGCTTGAATAACTGATTCGGCAAAGCTCACCGACTCAGTTGAAGAATTTAGTCCGCCGGAGATAGTGCCGTCATTGTGCACATAACCGGTGCCGCCCAGGATCTCCACGCCATTGTTATTTCCCAAAATGGTTCCATTCCGGCTGTTATACACACTGCCGCCGTGATGCAGATAAACGCCATTTACGTCGCCGGCGATTGTTCCGCCCGACAGGTTATTCACCACGCCGCCGGCACCATCCAACTCCACGCCGTTGCCAAAAATACCATGACCGTAGATGGAGTAGGAATTGGTCACGAAACCGGCGCCGCCGGAGATATACACGCCAGCACCAGCGTAGCCGTAGATGCTGCCGGTGCCGGTGTTGTTCACACTGCCGCCCGTGTCAAAGTAGACACCACTGTAATAACCGCTGAGCGCGCCGTTATTGATCAGCTGCCACGGTTTGGCGTAGCCATAAATGGCGTAATCCCCGCTGAAAGTGTTGTCAATGTGTAGGCCCGCATTCACGGTCACGGTACTGATGGGCAGGCTACTAAAATAGTCATTCAGGGTGACGCCCCCAGTGGAATTCCAGCCAATTACGCCCTGGCCCAGTGCTTGCAGGGGGCTGACTGCCAGCAATGTCAACAACAACAAGCCCATTGTGCTTTGACGCCACAAGTTCTGTCCGTCACGCCGTTCTGTTTTTATGTTTGCCTTCATATCCAAGGTTCCTTTCGGGGTGGATGAACTGCTTTTGTTGTTTAAGTGTTTCATAATTTCCTCAAATGGCACACAACATACCTGTTGCTGAATACCAACCATTTTTGTGTTACAACCTGACTACGCAACGAGATGAAAGTTGATTACCCCGTTGCTGGCACAAGAATTCGCGTTTAAGCGATTGGTGTCAAGCGATTTTCTAAAAATTTATCAACTTTTTGCCAACGCGTAAACCATTGAAAAAGCGGCAGATAGCGCTGTCAACCTTGGCTAGGATCCTGTCGATGCTCCGGGTCCAAACAAACGGCCCGGGCTGCTGGTGGTGAAGCTTCCTGGACTCGTCACTCGCGCCGATTGGCTCCTCGGCGATTCATTCCCGGCTTTGTGCCGCTATTCGTTTCTTGTCCTGCCGCTCCCAGTACCAGGCGATCCAGACGCTGATTTCGTAAAGCAACTGGAGCGGGACAGCCATCAGGACCTGCGTGATGACTTCCGGGGTCGTCAGGATGGCGCCGAGGGTGACGTTAATGACGATCACGTACCGGCGGGCGGTGGCGAGCATCCGGTAATTTAAAACGCCGATCTTCACAAGCGTCAGGACGACGACCGGGAGTTCGAAGCCAAGACCCATTCCCAGCAGGAATTTGCAGACAAACCCGATATAATCCTCAGCGCGCCATTGGTTGGCGGCGAAGCCGAGCCATTCGGCGTATTGCACCGAGGCGGCGAGGGCGACCGGCATCAGCACGAAATAACAGAAACAGACGCCCGTCAGAAACAGCCCCGCGCCGAACACCAGTCCGCGGTAAACATACTTCTTTTCCCGCAGGCGCAGGGCGGGAAAAACGAATTGCGCGACGAAGAAGAAAATAAATGGCGCCGCCAGAACCAGGCCGCCATAGAAGGCCACTTTGGTCGCCACCACGAATGAGCCTGCCGGGCTCAGGTTGATTATCTGGATTGGCAACCGGGCCAATTGCGACGCTTCCGGATCATTTTCCGCAGCCACTCCCAGCAACAGGTTCGTGCCGACAGCCATAGGCGCGAGCCGCAACCGGACGGATGAATTTGTGCCGGCCAGCGCGGCCAGGGGATCATTGGTGGTAATGCGAAAAGCCCCGAGCTGGTTGGTGCCGAAAAAGACGGTGACACCCTGTGTGCCCCGGGAATGCCTGACCGGCGCGCGGCTCAAAGGCCATTCCAGAATCTGGACAACGTAATTGCCGGCGAGGAGACAAAAGAGCATGGCAACGCCAGCAGCCGCGCCGCTCTTGATGAGCACCCAGCGAAGATCTTCGAGGTGCTCAAGGAAGGACTTTATCGGCCCGCCCTCATCCTCTTGCTGTTCAACGGGACGTTCCGCTACGGGTTCATCGGCCATGGCAGAAACCGCTCAGCGATTCAGATCTTGGTGCCGGGAAGAGGAGATTGAGGAACGGTCTTTTGCGGCTCGGGTTGTGGAGCGTTGGGCGGCGTTTGTTTCGACGGCGGAGCCGGCGTCTCGTTCATGGAGGCGGAAACTTCGTCCGTCACGTCACGCGTCGCTTTCTTGAATTCCTTGATGCCCTGACCTAGGCCCCGAGCCAATTCCGGTAGCTTCTTGGCGCCGAACAAAATCAACACTAACGCGAGGATCAGGATAATCTCGCCGCCGCCCAGATTAAACAAGGCTAACATGACATTAATTGGTTGACCAACACTGCTAAGTTAAGCCGTGACACGATGATAGTAAAGGGTCAAAGAACCCCTGGCCGGGCTTCAACGGGTGTCGCACTGGTTACTTCGGCGGCGACAAGAGGACGAAGTTGCCCCGGCGGTTCTTGCTCCAGGCGGCTTCGTTATGGCCCGTCTCCACCGGCCGGTCAAAACCGTAGCTGATGGTGTCCGTGCGGCCCGCGTCAATGCCCAGCTTGATGAGGTCTTCGCGCAACGCGAGCGCCCGGCGTTCGCCCAGCGCGCGATTGTATTCGGCCGTGCCGCGCTCATCGCAATTGCCTTCGATGCGCACCGCCTCCGCGAAATTGGCTTTCAAGTAGTCCGCCACTGCGGCCACCTTGGATTTCTCGCTGGCTTTGACCGCCGAGCTGTCGAAGGCGAAATAAACCGTGTCGGACTTGAAAACCGCGGCATTCTCCGCCCAGCCTTGATGGGAGCCGGCCGGATTGGATGCGATGCCCACAGGTTCGCCCGGCTTGACCATGCTTTCAGCTCCGGGGTTTATGATGCCGCCAGGACCGACATCGACAGGGTTTCCTGTTCTCGAGCCCGGAAGTGGTGTGACACTCTGGGGGTGCTTTTTGCAGCCAACGACTGCGACGGTGAGGACTAATCCTAAAGCCATTAAGTTCGTAAACCTGGTCAGTTTCATTCTTTGCCTTTCATCAATCGGGTTATTTTGCCCAACTGGGTTGTGAGTTGCTGCTTCCCGAAATTCGGGGAACATCCTTGACTTGTTTCGTCGGCACGTCAAGCAGAGATAGCACATTTTGCCCACCCTGCCGGCGTGTGAAAATCAGCGTTCTGGAATTTGGCGACCAGCTCGGGTCCTCGCCCTCGACGAGCGTTGCGGCTGTGCCTCCACCGGCTGGAACGACGGCGATCTGAAAATCGCGATACTGCACGGTGAACGCGATTAACTTGCCGTCCGGCGACCAATCAGGCTCGGTGGGACTGGGTAGCCCGCCGGTGGGAATGGTCTGGAGGGGGCCTCCCGTGGCGGGCACTTTGCAGAGGGCTCTATGCTCGCGCTCTTTGGCCGCAAAACAAATCCATTGTCCATCCGGCGACCAGCAGGGCGAAGACTCATCCTGTGGCGATTTCGTCAGGCGTTTCAGGTCGCCGCCATCCGCATTGGCAACGTACAGGTCAATCCAACCGTCCTTGCTCAAAATCATTGCCACTTTGCCGCCATCCGGCGAAACCGCCGGGCTCATGTTCGAGCCGCCATAACGCGCAAATGTCTTGCGCGCGCCGGTCGCCAGGTCGTGATAAAATATATCCGCATGGTTGAGCTTGTAGGAAGTATAGTAGAGCGCGAGGCGTCCCGGAACCCAGCAGGGCGCGGCCACCAGCGCGCCGTCTTTCGTTGCCGCCTGCGCATTGTAACCGTCGAAATCGGCGATGTAGATCTCGCTGTCTCTGCCGTTGGCGGCCTTGAAAGCGATCTTGGTTTGACCGATGCCTTTGCGGTCGAGGGCGGCGAGGAAGTCGTCACAAAACTTGTGGGCCTGGCAGCGTAAGGATGCGCCGGAGTAGGCTTTTGCGAGCAAAGTGCTTTTGTTGAAACGGTCGGTGACGCGGACTTGCAGATCGCCGTTGCTGCTGCCGGCGATGAGGTATTGCGCCGCTTCGGCGTCGGTGAAGGCGAAACCCTGGACGTAAAGATCGAACTGCAGGACCTGGGCGGCTTCGCCGGATAAGCCGCTGAGGGAGAGAAGAATGGGCTTCTCGCCGCCGGGACCGGTTACCCGGTTGATGTCGATCTGTGCGCAGGCTGAAAAGCCAATCCCAGCCAAACCGAGGACAATAACCGCCTGTCTAAGCCGCGAAGTAATTTTCATCCGAGTGATAGTTTTGCTTTGACGCTGAAATTGATGGTGACGGTGCGCTGATCTTCTTTGGCCTCGTCGGGCAAAGGCGCGGCAAATTTGACCCGATCAAGGGCGGCTTGGACGGAGCGGTCCACCGCCGGGTTGCCGGAAGACCGGACGATGCGCGCGGAGAGGACGGCGCCGTCGCGCGCGATGGTCACTGTGGCCGCAGTGACGGCGCTGGAATCGGTTACACCATCGGGCACCACCCAGGCCCGGTCATAAACAGTCTGGACTGCCTGGAGAAAATTTGCATAAGGCACGCCGCCACCGCCCGGACCTTTCAGCTCGATGGTGGTGCCGCCAGATATCGCGTTGCCAATTCGCCCGGCGGCTTGCCCGATCTGGTTGGCGATTTTCCGCCGCGCATCAGCTTCGTGTTTCGCCTGGCGAGCCTCTTCATCAGCCCGCGCCTTGGCCTCTGACTTAAAATCCCGCTGCCGGACAATCGGCGTAGTGCTGATTTCCAGTTTCTTCGGCTTCCGCTCTTTGCTGGGCTCGAGAGATTCCACGTCAGGCTTGGGCGGTTTTACTTCTTTGATTGCTTCTTTCACCGGCTCAGCCGCCTTGACTTTTTCCGGCTGTGGCGATGGAGGTGTGGGCTGGGCGATCGGGGGTGCCTGAACAGCTTGGACTTTTGGTGGTGGAGCAGGCAACGCGGCTGCCGGCTGGGCATTGGGATTGCCTCCTCCCGATACGAGCGCATCCACGGTCTTGAACGGGACGAAATCGAGGACAGGAAAGGTGTCCGTCTTGCTCTTGGAGGCAAGGAAAGCGGAGCCGGTCAACAGGATGAGGACCAGCAGACCATGAAAACCTGCCGCGGCGACGAAGCACTTTCTTTGCAATCGGTCCATCAGTGTTTCACCGGCGGTTCAGTTCGTAGCGAGTACCGGGTGATGCCGTTGCGTTGGCACCGGTCAATAACGGCGTATAAATCTTTGTTCCGGCCCATCTCGTCGGCACGAATGTAAATCACCAGATTCGGATTGGCGTGGAAATCCCTGATGAGCTCGGTCTCGATCTGGTCGAGAGACAGGCGCTGCCGGTCCAGGAGATAGACGCCCTGGGGGCTGATTTCCACGGTGCGAATGTCGCGTTTTTCCAATTTCGTATCGGGTTTGCCGCCTTGGGGCAGTTTGAGGTTGATGCTTTGCTCGAGCAGCGGCGTGGTGATGACGAAGATGATCAACAGAACGAACGCAAGGTCCAGCAACGGCGTGATGTTGATTTCGCTCAGCGTCACCAGCGAACTGCGTTGGGAAAAACGGCGCATCTATTTTTCTTCGAGGTATTCCGTCTCCATCTTTGAGACGAGTTCCTGGGCGAAATTGTCGAGCTCGACGGTGAGGACGCGCAGGTTGTGGACGAGCCAGTTGTAGCCGAACATGGATGGGATGGCGACGAGCAAGCCCGCAACGGTGGTGATGAGCGCGGCGGCGACGCCCGGGGCCATGGCGGCCATGGTGGCGCTGCCTTGCTGGGCGATGTGGCCGAAGGTGCTCATCACGCCCCAGACGGTGCCGAGCAATCCAAGGAAGGGGGCGCCGCTCACGGCGATCGCGAGCAGGATCAGGCCCGATTCCAGCTTGAGCGATTCCTGGGCAACGGTGTTTTCGAGCGAGCGCTTTACGTGTTCCATGCCTTTGAGGGAGACGAATTTTTTGCGGCCGTTGCCGTCGTCGTTCTTGAGCCGCGCGTCGAGCTCGAGACTTCCGGCCTGGTACACTGCGAAGAGCGGGCAGCCGTCGGCCTGAACGCGGCGGTCGAAAACATCAAGTACATTGTTTTGGGTGCGATATTCGGCGGTGAAGAACCGGTTGAGCTGCTTGGCGCGGCGCATCTGGACAGCTTTGTAGATCATCACCGACCAGGCGATGATGGAGAAGATGACGAGGCAAACGATGACGGCCTTGCCTTCAGGCGTGGCTTGCTCCCACACGTAAAGCAATTCCGCCTTATTGGCGTTGGCGACGGCTACTACAGGTGCATTCATTCCGACACGATCTCCACATGACTCCGCAAACTTGGTCGTGAGGAATAGAAGCGCCCAAGCGGAACTTGTTTAAAACAACAACTGACAGAAACCGGATAAACAACTTAACAGCGACACTCTTACCAGCATCCTCAAAAAATTCAACCAAATTTTTGACATTCTAGGGAATGTCATTGGCGGTTGTCGAGATTGCTTTTGGCTGTGCCCGTGACGGGCTGGTTGCCGCAGTGGCCCCTCCCGGCTCAAGCCTCAACCGGTTTGTGCGGACGGATTCATCGGTTTGTTGAGCCGATGCTGTTTCAGTTCGGCGTAAATGGATTGAGCGAGGCCCGATTTCCCGAAGCCGATCACTTTCGTTCCTTTCAGCCCGAAAAACTTTTCCAGTTCAGCCGACGTGTAAAACTGAACGACGGGGTAGTGGGTGAAGTCCGACAGAATCTGGGCGCGGCTCTCCTCCGACAGGTCGCTCGTGATCAAAACAAAGTGCAACCTGCTTTTGTTGCGCCGCAGTGTCTCGCGCCCGATCAACAGGTTGCGCGATCGCAACACGAACGGGAAAAGCCGTTCCACCGGTTTGGCCGGACCTGGTTTTTTCATCATGCCGCTTTCACATTAAGAAAATAAAATCGTCCCGAAAATAAGTGCTTCTCCAAAACGATAATTCTACCGCTCTGCAGTTCCAAGCTGGAATTGGTATTACACCTCAAAAATAACGTAAAAATCCCGTTGACCGCCGCCCTGTTTGCCGTAGAATTTCCTCGTCAATTTCACCACGGGGTGGTGGACATTGACCGGCAAAGACATGGCCGGCTGTGGGCGGGGCTCACGGGGTCTGCGGGCGGTGTTCGCAGGCCGGGCGGTGTGGCTGCTTCCAAAATTTCTTTGGGCCTTCTCCGGTGGACTATGCTGCTTTTCCAGCGCTTCCAGGAAAATAACGTCAAAACACTCAGAAAAACCTTGTAAAACAAGGGGTTTATGCATGTTCGAGGTTCCGTGACTCAATCACACGAAATCAGCTTGAATGGGGTGAAATAGTTGAATTCTGGCAACCGATGGCAACCGTCACCAAGACGCCTGCCCACCGTGATTTCGCCCCGAGAAGGCTCATCGGAGCATCCGGCAACCTTCTTTCAACATCAGTCATCATGCGCCAGTTTCTCACCCATAACGCCGCCTCGCGCAACACCCATCAGCTACAATGCGCCCATCCTGTGAAAAAATCCGTGTTCAATCAGTGGCTGCTTCGACTTTGCGCAATCCGTGGCCCGACACCCTCAACTTTCCCCTTTCAACCCTCCCACTTTCCACGCATCATCCCCCGACTTTTCCTCATGGGCGGTACCATCCTCCCAAAAGGAACAGCGCATAGCGGAAGTCATGGGGAACATTCAAAACCTTCTCGCAATAACATGAGTGAACCACAGAAACAGATTGTCCTCTACCAGGCCCCGGACGGCGGCGTGGCGTTGGACGTGCGTCTCGACCGCGAGACCGTCTGGCTGACTCAGCGGCAAATGGCGGATTTGTTTGGCAAGGATACCGACACGATCGGCCTGCACCTGCGGAACACATACCGCGAAGGTGAATTGGAAGGGGCAGCAACTACCGAGGATTCCTCGGTAGTTCAAACCGAGGGGCGTCGGCGGGTGACTCGGCGTCTGCGATTCTACAACCTCGACGCCATCATCTCCGTCGGCTACCGCGTCAACTCCAAGCGCGGCACCCAGTTCCGTATCTGGGCCACACGCGTCCTCCGCGATCACCTGTTAAAGGGTTATACCGTTAACGAACTCCGCCTCCAGGAACTCAACCAGGCCATTCGCCTAATCGGCGATGTCGCCCGGCGCCACGAACTTTCCGGCGACGAAGCCAAGGCCATCCTGCGCGTCGTCACAGATTACACCCTCGCCTTGGACCTGCTGGACGACTACGACCGCCAGCGTGTCGCCATTCGCGGCACGACACGCCGCCCGGTGAAGAGTGTGGATCATGCCGAAGCCCGGCGCATGGTGGACCGGCTGCGTGAGAAATTCGGTGCCTCGCGGCTTTTTGGACGGGAGAAAGACGACAGCCTGCGCGGCGCTCTCGGCGCCATTACGCAGACCTTTGCCCGTAGGGAAGTCTATCCCAGCCTGGAGGAAAAGGCGGCGCACCTGCTCTACTTCATCGTCAAGAACCACCCATTCGTGGATGGCAACAAACGCATCGCCGCCGCCTTATTCCTCTGGTTTCTGGAGAAGAACGGCGCCCTCTACCGCGCTGACGGCTCCAAACGGATTGCCGATAACGCCCTGGTTGCCATGACACTTCTCATCGCCGAAAGCCGCTCCGCCGAGAAAGACATCCTCACCCGCGTCCTCGTCAACCTCATCAACCGCAGGAATCCATGACCCAGCCGTGGCCAACTGCCCGGCTCGGCGAAGTGGGGCATCCAACCTGTGGCGGGCTTGGGAAGCCAATTCCGGATCTGTCGAGTTGACTGGCACCACCGCACGCTAACACGGCTTTTTAAGCACCAGTCCACCACTAAAGGAGTGTGTTGCGCACGACTGCGCCCGGATACCTTCCCGCTGCGCCGCGCTGCAACTTATTTTTCAACAAACCCATTGACGACATTTAGAGCGGAAAAGACCTCACCATCGCCACGTCTGCGGGATCCTGGTGGGACTATGCTACTTTTCCAGCGCTTCCAGAAAAAGAACGTCCAAACACCTAGCAAAACCCTATAAAACAATGGGGTTTCTGCATGTTCGAGGTTCTGCGACTCAATTACACGAAATCAGCTTGAATGGGGTGAAATAGTTCAATTCTGGCAACCGATGGCAACCGTCACCAAGGAGAGCACACGCCGACGCCTCGTGCTGAGAAGCCTCGTCGGAGCATCCGGCAAGGCGGTTTCCCTCCGTAGATTCCTCCCACCTGCCGCCCCTTTGGCAGGTGCCGCTGGCACCCGCGCTTTTTGGTGAAAGGGCAAAGACGCCCAAAACAAATAAAAAAATGAATACTCAAAATAACAACAACAACACCGCCGCTCCCTCAGTCACCATCGCTCCCCGCAATCCAGTACGAGGCGTCCTCTCATTCGTGGTCACCCTGACCACACACAAGGGCGTCAGCTCTTATCCTTGCCGCTCCTTCGAGAGTGCGGCCAAGCTGGCCTACAGATTCATCGCCGGCATCACCAAGCCCCCGGCCCCGGCCGTCAAAGAGACGGCCGACGCTGCCCAGTCTGTGGCGGCGTAAGAGAAACACCCGGCGACCTGCCGGGTTTTTTTCTGCTTCATCTCGCCGTCGCCTCGGCGCAGGCGGATCGCGAACATGTCCACGTCCGTTAAACGGCTCCTTTGCGTTTCACTGAACTCTTGCTGAACTTTTACCCCCCTGTCGCAGTCACCGCCACGCCGACATTATTGGGGGGATGTAGCATATATGGCGCGGCACCAATCCGGCGGTTGTTGGCTGGCACAGATACAGCGGACACGGATGTAAGCAGTTAAGGCATTTTCGAGCCTTGAACATCAATGAGTTACAAGGGTGATTTTAGCGGGTGGCTATGTAGGTGTAGCCGCCAAATTGCCGACGCCTCATATCGCGTTTTAGGAAGGGAAATCAAGAGGGCACCGTCATGTCGAACTGTTCCGGCATTTGGTCGTGATGATGTTTTGCGCAAATGACCAGGCCGTAATCGAGCGGAATGTGGGGTAGGTGAGGTTTTTGAAGCCGCTTTTGGCGGGGTTGGCTATGTGGGTAGCCACCGGAATGGTGCCGCGCCATATCGAGTTTTAGGAGCGCCACTGGCGAGACTCGCACGACTCGATTCTGGCCGTGTGCGAGTCTTCCAGTCGCCGGGCAGCCAGTCCCGCGGTTCCGGCCTTAGCGACTCGCACACACTTTATTTCCGGGAAAAACAGACCAGTTGCCGCGCTCGCCCTTCCTTCCCAACAGACACCCACACACAGCGAGAGCCTGTGTGAAAACTCCCTGGCGGCAAGTGGGATGAAGTGTGGCTCGTAGAGGTTTTTTCTCTTCGCTTTTTGTTCCGCCGCAGGGATCGGATATAACCGATCCAGCCCGCGGGATGTGCTATCCGGGTTATTGGTCAC